>NZ_ATVH01000013.1:0-300000 GCF_000420625.1 Fodinicurvata sediminis DSM 21159
CAAAGCTTTTTTCGCACCACCTCCTGCAGCATCTCCCGGTCCAGGCTCAAATCCGCAACAAGACGCTTCAGGCGCTGGTTCTCCTCCTCCAGCTGCTTCATGCGCTTCATCTCCGAAGGCATCAATCCGCCGTACTTCTGGCGCCAGCGGTAATAGGTCTGCTGCGAAATCCCTGCCTTGCGGCAAACCTCGTCCACCGGTACGCCCTCCTCGGCCTGGCGCAGGATAAAAGCGATCTGCTGATCGCTGAACTTCGAGCGTTTCATCAACAATCTCCCCGGTTCAGTCCAAAAAGCCTAAACCGAGAATCCTCTCACTCCAAACGGTCCAGTTTTCGGGAGGCACGTCACGGCCTTGAATGATCTGGATGATTGGCAGTGAGGCGTGGCGATCTTGTGACGGTCACCCTTCAGGGAGACTATGGCAAACCGCGGCCGGCGCTGATCATCCAAGCCGATCAATTCGAAAATCTCGGAACGGTGATGATCCTGCCGCTTACCTCAACTTTGATTGACGCGCCGCTTCTCCGCCCGACGGTCGAACCATCGCCGGGCAATAGGCTTCACGCGCCGTCCCAGATCATGCTGGACAAGCCCATGACGGTAAAAGCTGAGAAAATTGGACCCTCCTTTGGGCATCTCGATGATCTGGCCATGATCGGCGTTAGCCGCTCACTAGCGTTGTTTCTCGGCCTGGCAGGATAAAGCAGTGGGCCGCGCGATCGGCCCCAGAGCTGCCGTTCGACTTCATTGCAACGAAGGTCCACTTGGAGCCCAAAGTACCAGTTACTGCACTATGCGCGAATGTCGGCCATCAATGATACTACGCCTACACACGCGCAATCTCACGGATCAGATCATTTGTCTCCGGTCTCGTCGTTTGGTGCCGATAACGAAGAGCAGAAACAGTTCGCGAAATTTCAAGGCCGTCGATGAGTATCGAAACGAGGCCCCTGTCTGCTGGAATTGCCGTGGTTGGCAAAATCACCGCGCCTAATCCCTGCCGCGCGAGTTCGACTAACCAATCCACGCGATTTGACCGATAGGCCGCGTAGAGTTCGTGACCTTGGTCTGCACATGCCCGATGCAACGCATCGCGCATTTCGCAATTGGGTCGATCGAGCATGTCAGTTTCAGCGAGTGTCGAAAGAGAAACAGCGTCTCGTTCAGACAACGGGTGCGACTTGGACACCACAACCTTGTAGGACTCGTCATAGAGCTGGTCTATTCGATAGAGGTCTTCACTGACCGTCGCCGCTGTGACAACGACGTCAAATTCACCCTCTCGCAATCCGGCCAGAAGCTTGGAGGCAGACGCCACGATCAACTCTATTTCGGCTTGCGGCAATCGTGTACGGAAGCGTTCCACGGCGGCTGAAATCCGGTTGTGACCAATCGTTTCGCCAACACCGACAGAAATAGGAACCCGCTCTAGTCGCGTGTGGCGGACGGCTTCTGCCTTAGCTGCCTGCGTTTCGTCATGCGCTTTCTGTAGCCTTGGCTGCATGAGTTTTCCGAGTGCCGTCAACCTGCATCCCGCGCGGTCCCTGACAAACAGATCACCCCCGAGCTCGTGTTCAAGTTTCTTGATCGCGGTCGTCAAGGACGGTTGGGAAACATTTGAGGCGCTAGCGGCATGGGTGAAGTTGCGATGCTGGCAGACAGCCAAAAAATACCTGATCTGGTTCATCTCCACTGCCACAGTCTCCGTCACTTTCCGCCATGAGGTTCACCATAGCACATGTCTATCAAAGAATAGAAGTTCGGGATTGGTGCCTGAGGCATTCGGCATGAGAAAAGGGTGCATCGAAACCAAACACAACAACCTCTCAATCAGGAGGCGACCATGAAAGCCCAAATTCTCAAGGCACTCGCCGCTTTCGCCTTGATCACGACATCAGCAGCCGCACAGGAAACCCCAATGGAAAATCACACTGCCAGCTACATCGCCATGCCCGCCGCTGAAGGCCAGACCGAAGCATTCGCCGAATTTCTGGCCGGAGCCGCCCCGATTGTCGCGGACACCGAACCAGGCACCGTGCTTTGGTTTGCCTTACAAGCCGACGATACGCTCGCGATCTTTGATATCTTCGTGGATGAAGAAGCGCGCAATGCGCATTTCTCCGGTGCTGTGGCCGCGGCTTTGAACCAAAATGCCGACGCGCTGGTCGCCGGAGGCTGGGACGATGGTGTTGTCGCGAATATCAACAATTCCGATGTCCTGTCGATGAGGGAACCGGTTGACCTCTACTCGGCCACGACAGCCACGTACATCACGCTCGAAGCAGCACCCGGCAGAGGGCCGGAATTGGCAGCCTTGCTGACCGCTGCTGGTCCCATCGTCGAAGAAACCGAACCCGGCACATTGTTCTGGGCGGCGCTGCAGATTGACGAAACATCCTTCGCAATCTTCGACATCTTCACCAACAATGCTGGCCGTGAAGCACACTTTGCCGGTCAAGTCGCCGGGCTGCTGAACGAACGGGCAGCGGAGTTGGTCGCTGGCGGGTGGAACGACGGTGTGGTCGCTAACGTCCACAACTTCGACATCCTCGCCATCAAGTAACGCGATGTGACAGGAACAAGAGGCGCCTTGAGTGTCCGGGACAGGTTGGACTTCGCGCGCCCCGTGATCTGTGCCAGTTCCTCCAGCGATTCCGGCTCCTGTTCACGTACGATGCGAAGCAACTCGCAATTGGCTGGTGAGAGGAGTTTCGCGAATGACATGGTAGAAGCAAACCACACAGTTGGCTCGCCAAGCGCGGGCGCTTCCTCGCCTTTGGCGACCCGCATGGTTCTCGCTTTCATTTCCTCCGGGTCGGCAATGCCGACCTTCAATGTTGACATTGCATCGCCCGATCATCCGGTTAAGGCTTTTCATTATCATAGTACGATAACTTCCTTAAGCCATCCGGTAGATCAACCGGACCGAACATCTCGTCCAACACATCGCCGAACCAACGCTCGAAAACTTGAATCTCGGCCTCGGCAATCGGTACGTTCTCCGGCCAGTCATCGATGACGGGAAGCCTTTCGACGTCGAAGACATGAGACGGGCTTCCTCGCTGAGGACTTATACGAAGCGCAGCATCGTCAGCGTAGTCGTACAGATCGTCAGGAATTGGTTTGTGGATCGGTCGTCTCGGTCGCCTTCGCCGGATGCGGTGGTGCCCTGCGCACATGGAAACCTCCCTGATTATGGTGGCTCCGGGGCGTCACGGCCCCGCCATCAATCGAATCATGGAGGGAAGTCGGTGGCCCTGTAGCGTGCCGAATTTGCACCTATGCGCTGGCGGCACCCTCGAGCGCAGCTCCTTGACAAGTTTGGGATGAAACCAGAACGGCGGCTTCTGGATTGAGGAGGTTTAAGGCGGTTTTTTCCACACGACTTTTGCACCAGAGATTTCCCTGAGAATTGAACGCTGGCAGTTTTGTCACGAAACTTAGGAGCATTGCGAAGCTGAGAAATTGAACCGATCCTGCCACGAAGGCATCGCCACGATTAGCTCCATTGACAATGAAGACACTGCCGGGCACCCTTCGTTTTCCACCAGGGGGGTCCCGACAAGGGGCTGAGATTCTGCTGGGCCGCAAGGCAGCGCAGTGACCCTACGAACCTGATCCAGTTCATACTGGCGTAGGGACGGTGTGGATGCCTCGCGGGTCGCTTGCGGCTAGGACGGGCGCATTCTCCTTCCCGTCAGTGCCTGGGTCTCCATTGCTGCGACGCGAGGAGCCTCGACATGACAACCAAGCAAACCCTGACGGTCACCACCGGACCGCTGCCCGCCTCGACGAAGGTGTTCAAGCCCGGCGTACTACACACCGATATCCGCGTGCCCATGCGCGAGATCGCCCTACATCCAAGCGCAGATGAGCCGCCGGTGACTGTTTATGATTCCTCGGGGCCTTATACCGATCCGGCGGCCCAGATCGCCATCGAACGCGGGTTACCGCGCCTCCGCGAAGGCTGGATCACGGCGCGCGGCGACGTAGAAACCTACGAAGGACGGCATGTGAAGCCCGAGGATAACGGCTTCGTCTCGGGCGACCGGCTGACGCCCGAATTCCCTGTCCGGCACCAGCCCTTGCGGGCGCGGAACGGCAAGGCGGTCACCCAGCTTGCATATGCCCGAGCGGGCATCGTCACTCCCGAGATGGAATTCATCGCCATACGCGAAAATCTTGGCCGCGAGGCCGTGCAGGAGGAGCTGGCTCGAGACGGGCAGAATTTTGGCGCGGCGATTCCCGATTTCGTCACCCCCGAATTCGTGCGTGACGAGGTGGCGCGCGGGCGGGCAGTAATCCCGGCCAATATCAACCACCCCGAAGCCGAGCCAATGGTCATCGGGCGCAACTTTCTGGTCAAGATCAATGCCAATATCGGCAATTCGGCAGTTACCTCCTCGATGGCAGAGGAGGTCGACAAGATGGTCTGGGCGACCCGCTGGGGCGCCGACACAGTGATGGATCTGTCCACAGGTCGCAACATCCACAATATCCGCGAATGGATCATCCGCAATTCGCCCGTGCCCATCGGCACGGTGCCGATCTATCAGGCGCTGGAAAAGGTCGGTGGCATCGCCGAGAACCTGACATGGGAGGTCTTTCGCGACACGTTGATTGAGCAGGCTGAGCAGGGTGTGGATTATTTCACCATCCATGCGGGGGTCCGGCTGCACATGATCCCGCTGACAGTGGATCGCGTTACTGGCATCGTGTCGCGCGGTGGCTCAATCATGGCAAAATGGTGCCTGCATCATCACCGTGAAAGCTTCCTCTATGAACGTTTCGAAGAGATCTGCGACATCATGCACGCCTATGACGTCAGCTTCAGCCTTGGCGACGGGCTACGCCCCGGCTCCATCGCCGATGCCAACGACGCGGCGCAATTCGCCGAACTGGAAACCTTGGGTGAGCTGACCCGTATCGCCTGGTCCAAGGACTGCCAGGTTATCATCGAAGGCCCTGGCCATGTACCGATGCACAAGATCAAGGAAAACATGGACAAGCAGCTTGCCGTCTGTGGCGAAGCGCCGTTCTACACCCTCGGGCCGCTAACGACCGACATAGCGCCAGGCTATGATCACATCACCTCGGGCATCGGCGCGGCGATGATCGGCTGGTTCGGCACGGCGATGCTCTGCTATGTCACGCCAAAGGAACATCTCGGCCTGCCGGACCGCGATGACGTGAAGACCGGCGTCATCACCTACAAGATCGCCGCCCATGCCGCTGACCTGGCCAAGGGGCACCCGGCGGCCAAGCTTCGCGATGACGCGCTGTCCCGCGCCCGCTTTGAGTTCCGATGGGAGGACCAGTTCAATCTGTCGATGGACCCCGAGACGGCGCGAGCCTTCCATGACGAGACACTGCCGAAAGAGGCGCATAAAGTCGCGCATTTTTGCTCTATGTGCGGGCCGAAGTACTGCTCGATGCGGATCTCCCACGACATCCGTGCCGAGACGCGAAAAGAAGGTATGGCCGCCATGGCACTGAAATACCGTGACGGCGGTGATCTCTACATGCCGACCAGTGAGAAAGGCTGAGTGGCTACCAGTCTCTTATGCGGCCTCACCCGTATGTGAGGCCGCATACTACGTGTATTGATGTGCTGAAAACGGATGGAAGAACGCGCGACGAAGGCGATTGATCTCTACGAGTCTGAGGTCCCACAACACACCGACCTTATCGAAAAACTCCCGAAACATGTGACACGATTTCTATCGTACTATGTCGGTTTTGAAATTTCGACAAGGCGAATATTAATCCCGTTCGGAGCTGGAGCCCCAGCCAACCGAGGCAGAGAAGGTTCGACGGCCGTCCCTTCCGCTCCGCCATTTCCCTCGCAAAACAAGTTCAATGATTACCGCTTAATTCCCCTTTATGCGGTAGAGCCTGCTTTCGAATTAATGAACTAAATCTAAGATAATTCGTCTATTTCTTATAATTTTATTTGAATTATCTACAGATGCAACCTACCACTGGCAGCCCATGCGCTTTCCAAGACCGTCACATCTGTTCGTGAGTGTTCATGTCCCACCTAGCCCGCCTCCTTGTTCTTGCCCCCCTGCTCACGATCACGGCGACACCGTCTCTGGCCGCAGTTTTTACCGTCATCAACACCAACGATGCTGGCACCGGATCGCTTCGCCAATCCGTTCAGAATGCAGTGGCTGGGGGCGCCGGCCCTCACACCATCGAGTTCAGCAGCGCGCTGTCTGGCCAAACCATCGCCCTCTCCAGTGCGTTGAGCATCACTGGTGATATCACCATCGATGCCACCAGCTTAGGCGGGCTAACGATCAGCGGCGACGGCGACCGCATTGTCCGGATCGGCGGGTCTTCCCCCGGCAACGTGACGCTGCGCGGCCTGAAAATCGTGGACGGCCGGGCCGCAGGCGGCAATGGCGGCAGCGGCAACGTGGGCGGCGGCGGTGGCGCGGGGCTCGGAGGCGCCATCTACGTCGACGACAACGGAGCTCTGCAGCTCGATTCGGTCTCCTTCTCCGACAATGCTGCTCAAGGCGGAGACGGCGGCAATGAACTCGGGATCGAATTCGACTCCAGCGGCGGCGGCTATGGAGGTGGTGACGGCGGTGACCGCTATTCCGGCGGTGGTGGCGGGGCCGGTTTGGGCGGCGCCGTCTTCGTGCGCGATGGTGGCTCGGTCACGGTCATCGATTCCGGCTTTGCTGACACGAACCAGGCCAGCGGTGGTTCCGGCGCCGACGGCGGGAGCGCCGGCCTTGGCGAGGGCGGCGCGCTATTCCTCATGGGTGGTGGCGTCCTGAACTACGCCGTACGTGACGGGAACAGCGTCACCCTCGCGTCGGACGTCGCTTCCGATGGCGCTCTCGGCCTGTTCAAAACCGGCAGCGGCACCCTGGTCGTTGGCGGCAGAAGCCGCTTCGGCAGTGGCATCACCATCAGCGAAGGCACCCTGGAGGGGACCGCCCTGAGTCTGAACGGCAGTATCACTGTCGAAGACACCCTGCTGTTCAATCAGGACAGCGACGGCAGCTATTCTCACGCTATCTCCGGCTCTGGCACGGTCGTAAAGGCCGGTGAAGGCAAGCTTACCCTCGGGGCTGTCAATAGCTATACCGGAGGCACGACTATCGAGCGGGGAATTCTCTCCGTTTCTGACGACAGCAATCTGGGCGATGTCACGGGGGATCTCACGCTTAGCGGAGGCACACTGGAGGTTACGGACAATGTGACCACCGGGCGCAGCATCATCCTCGCCGACGGCGGCGAATTTCTCATCGGACCCGGCGACCCCGGCGTCAGATTTGTCGTAAACGGCGATGTATCGGGCACCCGCTCCCTTGCGAAGGCCGGTGCCGGCACCATGGTCCTCAATGCTAACAACGATTATTCGGGAGGAACCTCGATCAAGGAAGGCAGTCTCGAGATTCAAAAGGACGCGAACCTTGGCGCGACCGGTTCTTCCCTTTTGCTTGATGGAGGCAACCTGCGTATTGCGGGAAATGAAAACCCGAATATTGAGCGTGACCTCTCGATTGGAGTCAACAACGGCACCGTTACTGTTGTTGAGGCGAGCAACACGGCGGAAATTGCAGGCATTGTCGCCGGAAGCGGTTCTTTGCACAAACGGGGTTCAGGGACCCTCGACCTGACGGGGCAGAACAATTACGACGGCGCTTATGTCCATGATGGCACCCTCGTTGGTGACGCGAATGCGCTGAGCGGCGACATCGCAGTCAGCGCGTCCGGTGCGGCCGTTTTCGATCAGCTTGCAAACGACACCTATACTGGGGCATTCACAGGTCTCAACGGGACTTCCGGCGACATGGTGAAGGCCGGCAGCGGCACGCTCTCGCTCGCGGGCGCCTCCTATCTGGATTGGGAGGTGAACGAAGGCACACTGGCTGTTGGGAAAGCCACCCTGGAGGGGGACATCACGCTCAACAATAACGGCACACTTGTCGTCGCATCCCCTGCCGGGATGACATACAGCCCGAACATCAACCTTCAGGGCGCCGGCAACCTCGAAAAGACGGGAAGCGCAGCTCTGGTTCTTACCGGGAATTCCACCGGTTTTTCCGGGCAGAGCGACATCCGGGGTGGCTCGCTTGTCCTGAGCGATGCGGCTGCCCTTGGCGGAACCACGTTGATTCATAACGACGCCCACCTTTCCGGGGCGGGGACCCTTGGCACGGTCAACCTGGAAGACGGTTCCCTGCTCCAGCCAGGCAGCAATATCGACCCGGTAGGGAGCCTTTCTTTGACCGGCGACCTGACCTTCAAGGCAGGTTCGGCCTACGAGGTGGATGTGGACCCCACGAACAATAGAAGCGACACTGTCCATGTAGACGGACAGGCCACACTTGCGGGCTCTGTCCTGCATGTAGGCCTGGACGGCGAATACGACCCCGACAGCAGTCATACGATCCTGACGGCTGACAGCGGCATTATTGGTGAATTCGATGATGTCGGCTCCGAGTTTAACTTCCTGGACACGGAGCTGTCCTATAGCGGCAACTCGGTCGCGCTGGAGCTGACCCGTAACGACATCAGCTTCAGCGAAATCGGCCAGAGCCGCAACCAACAGGGCACCGGGTCGGCCATCGAGAGCCTGGGCCCCGGAAATCCGCTCTATGACGCCATCGTCACCTACGTCGGCGACCCGCAGAAGCTCCAGGAGATCCTGGCGCAGCTCTCGGGCGACAGCCATGCCTCAAGCCAGACGGCCATGGGCCAGGCCACACAGCTCATCGGATCCTTCGTGCGTGCCCACAGCCGCGGCCGGGTCTTCGGCGGCACGCAGCTGTCCCGCTCGCCCAGAGATAACCAGTACGCCACGCTGGGCAGCACTTCGTCCCGGGGCGGCACCCGTGACCAGGCGTCCGGCACCCAGCAGGCGCTGAACAGCCGTGCCTGGGGCCGGGCCTTCGGGACCTGGGGCAAGAACGACGGCGACGACAATGCCCCGGCAACGAATATCTCACGGGCGGCTTCCTGATGGGCCTGGACACCAACCTGGACGGCTGGACCCTGGGCGGCTTTGCCGGCTACAGCCGCTCGGACATCGACAGCGACCGCGCCGGGGCCGGCAGCGACGTGGACAGCTACCACGCCGGCGTCTATGGCGGGCGCAGCTTCGAGGTGGGCGGCCCCGGTGTCCTGGGCCTCAACCTCGGCGCCGGCTTCACCTGGCACGAGACCGAGGCCCAGCGCCGGGTCAATCTGCCGGGCGACACCCAGAACCTGAGCGCCGACTATTCCGCCCAAAGCTATCAGCTCTTCTCGGAGCTGGGCTACCGCATGGAAAGCGAGGCTGGGGCCCTGGAGCCCTATGCCGGTCTGTCCTACTTGCGCCAGGACACGGAAGGCTACGAAGAGAAGGGTGGTTCCGCTGCCCTCATCCGCGAGAGCTCCACGCGCAACACCTACTACGCCACGCTGGGCCTGCGCGGCGAGACCTCCTTCGCGCTCGAGGACGAGCGCTCTCTCACCCTGCGCGGCGGGCTCGGCTGGCGCCATGCCTTCGGGGACGTCACCCCCACGGTGGAGCAGCGCTTTGCCGGCGGCGAGAGCTTTTCGATCTCCGGCGCCCCCATCGACCGCGACGCCGCCCTTCTGGAGACCGGCCTGGACCTGGAGCTGTCGGAGACCACGACCCTCTCCCTCGACTACGACGGCCAGCTCTCGCCCAACGCCCAGGAGCATACCGGACGCCTGGAGCTGTCGGTACGGTTCTGAGTGGAACCCCATGATCTCATCACCTGGGGTGAGCCAAAGCGAGGCCATCCATCCATGAGGATGGCTCGTCACCTCTAACAGGGAAAAGACCTCCTGGCCGCCGCAATGGCCGCGGCAGGGATCTCCGCCTCCCGCAAGTGTCGGTTCGCCTCTAGTGTCAGGATCACGGTCTCGGCCGCCTCTCCCATGGTCATGGTTTCTTCCGGCGGGCAGATATGCTCGATCAGGATCAGGGTATCGAGGATGCCGAGCACGTAATTGATCGCGGTCGCACGCGCCACGGCATCTGCATTGAAATCCAGCAGCAGGTTCTCCCCCGTCAGCGGTTGCGCATCCTCCGCCCCCGCCGCGCTGGCGAGAGACAGGACGATGGCTGCGGTCATGCTGGCCAGCAGGTGTTTCATGGGCATGCCCTCACTCGTTCGATCCAGCCCCGATATCATGGACCGTCCTCCCTTACACACCCGGAGGTGTCGGCGCGGCCCCATGATCGAGACCGGACGTCCGGAAACCGCGCTGGACATATTGCCCGCCCCCGAACATTCAGCCAATCTATACCGACACGGATGGCGTGCAGGCCCGACCTGACCGCACAGGAATGCCTGACCGCACAGGAATTCCCGACCATCGACCACACGCAGGAGGGATTTCGCAGCGATGAAGAAGCCTGGTCTTGATGCGGCGGACATACGAATCCTCGGCGCAGTGCAAGAGCACGGGCAATTGAGCAAGACCCGCCTGGCCGAGATCGCCAACCTCTCACCGACGCCCTGCCTGGAGCGCCTGAACCGTCTGAAGGCGGCGGGTTTCATTCGCGGTTACCACGGAGAGATCGCCCTGGAGCGGATCTGTGATTTCACCCAGGCCGTGGTCACGGTGTCCCTGAGACACCACGGACGGGCGGACTTCGCCCGCTTCGAGACCTTCGTCCAGGGCCGCGACGAGATCACCGAATGCATCGCCACGGGCGGCGGCATGGACTACGTCCTGAAGACAGTGACCGCAAATCTGGCCGCCTTCCAGTCCCTGATGCAGGCCATGCAGGAGGCCGAACTCGGCATCGACCGCTACATGACCTACATCGCAAGCCGGACCGTCAAATCCGGCCGCCCGAATCTTCAGAAACTGGCCACAGCCGCCAGGCCGTGAAGCCTGTGGACCGGACAGACTGAAAACCGGCAGATAATTGGCCTGTTTGGTCCGCAAGCAGCCTGAATTTGGACACCATCCAAAGCGGTGTGAAGCGTATATCGGCAGAAGGTTCAATCGATCCCGGCGCCAGGTGGGGCCGGGCCGCAGAGAGGGCGGACAGGATGCACACAGACGACTTTGGCTTTGGAACACAGATCCGGAAATCCCCTTACTTCGACGCCACCCTGCGCTGGGGCGCAAAGGCCTTTTCCGTCTATAATCACATGTACATTCCCCGCTGTTTCGACAGTCCGGAACAGAACTTCTGGAACCTGGTGAACGATGCGATCCTCTGTGATGTGGCGGTCGAGCGCCAGGTCGAGGTCACCGGACCCGATGCCGCGCGCTTCGTCCAGATGCTGACCACACGCGATCTTTCAAAGATGGCGGTCGGGCAGTGCAAGTATGTCCTGCTCACCAATGCCGAGGGCGGCCTTCTGAACGATCCGATTCTGCTGCGCCTGGCCGAGAACCACTTCTGGTTCTCTCTAGCGGACAGCGACATCCTGCTCTGGGCACAGGGCCTGGCCGTGCATTCCGGCCTGGATGTCACCATTGTCGAGCCGGACGTGTCGCCCCTGCAGCTGCAGGGCCCGAAGTCGGGCATGATCATGCAGGCCCTGTTCGGCGAGGAGATCATGGATCTGCGCTATTACTGGCTGCGCGAGGTCGAACTGGACGGCATTCCGCTGATCGTGTCGCGCACCGGCTGGTCCAGCGAGCTGGGCTTCGAGATCTACCTGCGCGATTCGGCCTATGGCGACCAACTGTGGGAACGCATCATGGAGGCGGGCGCACCCTTCGGATTGCAGCCCGGCCACACCTCGTCCATCCGCCGGATCGAAGGGGGCATGCTGTCCTATCATGCCGATGCCGACATCAGCACCAACCCCTTCGAGCTGGGCCTGGACCGCCTGGTGAACCTGGACATGGAGGCCGATTTCATCGGCAAGGCCGCACTTGCCCGCATCCGGGACCAGGGTGTGCACCGCAAGCAGGTGGGCCTGGTCCTGGACGGCGACCCCCTGAAGGGGCCGAACACCACCTTCTGGCCCATCAAGCAGGCAGGCCAGACCATCGGCAAGGTCACCTCGGCCATCTATTCCCCGCGGCTGGACCGGAACATCGCCCTGGCCATGGTGTCGGTGGACTGCGCCCACATCGGCGGCCGGGTCGAGATCGAGACACGCACAGGCTCGACCGGCGCAACCCTCGTCGAAAAGCCGTTCTATGATCCCAGGAAACGGTTGGCCGCCGCCTGACCGCACCGGCCGATGAACAGGACCCCGCAATGTCTGATCTTTCAATCCAGCTGCACTGGCAGCGCAGAGAACCGCACCTGGCGCCTGGAAACTATACCAACGCGCACTCCGTGCAGTTCAACAGCCACAACGAGCTTCATGTGGATTCCCCGCCCGACTGGGGCGGGGATCCCGCCAACACCAACCCCGAACAGGCGCTCGCCTCGTCGCTGGCCAGTTGCCACATGATGACCTTCCTGGCACTGGCGGCCAAGGCCGGCTGGCCGGTGGCCACCTACCACGACCGGGCCGTCGCCCAGCTGGGCAAGAATGCCAGGGGACAGATGTCGGTCACCCGCATCGACCTGCACCCGGTTGTTCGCTTCGACAGCGGTTTCACGTTAGAGTCGGGAAAACTGGAAGAGATGCATGAGCGTGCGCACCGCTACTGCTTTATCGCGAACACTCTGGCGGACAGCGTCGAGATCAACATTCACTAGGTCCGACGCACTCCGCGTTCCGTCGCCCTTACCTGTCTCGACGAAGGAGCCGAACCTTGGCCCAAAGCGAAATCCTTTCCCGTGAGCTGGATGCGGATGGCGTCCTGGTCCTGACCCTGAACGACCCCGACAAGCGCAACGCGCTGTCCGAAACCATGCTGGCGGCGCTGGACGCGGCCTTTGCCGAGGCCGCTTCCGACGCCTCTGTCCGGGTCATCATCCTCTCCGCCAGGGGCCCGGCCTTCTGTGCCGGTCACGACCTGAAGGAGATGACGGCCGGCCGCGCCGCGCCGGACGGCGGGCGGGCCCTCTTCACGCGGATCATGAACAGCTGCTCCGGCGTCATGCAGGCGATCGTCAACTGTCCGCAACCGGTCATCGCCGAGGTGACGGGCACGGCGACGGCGGCCGGCTGCCAGCTCGTGGCCAGCTGCGACCTGGCCGTCGCCGCCGACACGGCCCGGTTCAGCACCCCCGGGGTGCATATCGGCCTGTTCTGTTCCACACCCATGGTCGCCCTCTCGCGCAATGTCGGCAACAAGCATGCGATGGAAATGCTGCTGACCGGCGACATGGTCCCGGCAGACCGCGCCGCCGAAATCGGCCTGGTCAACCGGGCGGTGTCGCCCGATGACCTGCGCGCGGCCACCCTGGCCATGGCACGAAAGATCGCCTCCAAGTCCAGCATGACGCTGGCCACGGGCAAGCGTGCCTTCTATGCGCAGCGCGAAATGCCCCTGGCGGAAGCCTATGACTACGCCTCGAGGATCATGGTCGAGAACATGCTGGCCAACGACGCCCGGGAAGGCATCGAGGCCTTCATCGAAAAGCGTGAACCGCACTGGCAGGATTCATGAGGGGCAGGATTCATGAGCGGCGGGAAAGGTGATCGGATGGCGTCGAATCCCTACAATATCGGGCTGGATCGCAACCCCGCGAACCATCAGCCCCTGACGCCCCTGACCTTCCTGGAGCGCGCGGCCAGCGTCTTTCCGGATCACACGGCAATCGTCCACGGCGCCCTTCGGCGCGATTATGCCAGCTTCTACAGCCGGTCGCGCCAGCTTGCCTCTGCGCTGGCGCAGAAGGGATTCGGACGCGGTGATACCGTCTCCGCCCTGCTGGCAAACACGCCGGCCATGCTGGAATGCCACTACGGCGTCCCGATGTGCGGCGCTGTCCTGCACGCGATCAATAGCCGGCTCGATGCCGCCATCATCGCCTTCCAGCTCGATCATGCCCTGTCCAAGGTCGTCATCGTGGATCGCGAGTTCATGCCGCTGTTGCAGGAGGCCCTGGCGCTTGCCGAGGCGAAGCCACTGGTGATCCAGTACGAGGATCCCGAGTTCACCGGCCGTCAGTCAGATGACACCGGCAACCCCGCTGAGGCCCCTGATTCCCAAGCCTTCCCCGACTACGAAGCCTTCCTGGCGGCCGGCGACCCGGAGTTTGCCTGGCTCATGCCCGAGGACGAGTGGGATGCGATCTCGATCACCTATACCTCCGGCACCACCGGCGACCCCAAGGGTGTGGTCTCGCACCACCGCGGCGCCTATCTTCTGGCCCAGGGCAACGCACTGACAACCTCGATGGGCAGGCATGCCGTCTATCTCTGGACGCTGCCGATGTTCCATTGCAATGGCTGGTGCTTTCCCTGGACGCTCTCGGCGGTCTTCGGGACCCATGTCTGCCTGCGCCAGGTGCGCGCCGAACCAATCTGGAATGCCCTGGCCGACCAAGGCGTCACCCACCTCTGCGGGGCGCCAGTCGTCATGTCACTGATGGTCTCGGCTGCGGAGAGCCTCAAACGAAGCCTCGATCATCCCGTGCAGTTCCTCACCGCGGCCGCGCCCCCGCCCGAACGGCTTCTCACGGAGATGAAGACCGCCGGTTTCGATGTGGTCCACCTCTATGGCCTGACGGAAACCTACGGCCCGGCCGTCGTGAACGAATGGCATGAGGAGTGGGAGGACCTACCCGCCCCCGACCAGGCCCGGCTCAAGGCGCGCCAGGGCGTCCGCTACCTGCCCCTGGAGCAACTGGATATCCTGGATCCCGAAACCCTGCAGCCGGTGCCGCGCGACGGCCAGACCATGGGCGAGGTCATGTTCCGCGGCAATGTCGTGATGAAGGGCTACTTCCGCAATCCCGAAGCCACGGAGAAGGCCTTTGCGGGCGGCTGGTTCCACTCCGGTGATCTGGGCGTCATGCACCCGGATGGCTATATCCAGCTGAAGGACCGGTCCAAGGACATCATCATCTCGGGCGGGGAGAACATCTCCTCCATCGAGGTCGAGGAGGTGCTCTACCGGCACCAGGCCGTCGAGGTTGCCGCTGTCGTGGCCATGCCGCACGACAGATGGGGCGAAACACCCTGCGCCTTCGTTGAACTGACAGCCGGCGAACAGGCTGATGCCGAAACGCTCCGCGACTGGTGCCGCAGCCACCTGGCCCGCTACAAGGTGCCCGGCCGCTTCGTCTTCATGGCGATCCCGCGAACATCGACCGGAAAGATCCAGAAATTCGCCCTGCGCGAGCAGGCGCGAGAACTCGCAAGCCAGTGAAGCCCCTCCCCAGTTAAAGGGGTAGAGCCTAGAGCCCTATCTCTTCGGATCAAAAAATGTGGGATGGTGGAGCCGAGGGGAATCGAACCCCTGACCTCTACAATGCCATTGTAGCGCTCTCCCAACTGAGCTACGGCCCCATCTTTGGGATATGCCCGCCTATGCGGCGCGACGGGCTGGGAAACTAAGAGGCGTTCCGGGTCTTGGCAAGGGAAAAATCATGCCCGCACCGCCGGGCTGCCCTGCCGTGAAACGGCCCGGAATTCAGCCCTTGTCCTCATCGTCATCATCGCCGCCGACCTTGGCGATATCGTCCTCTTCGCCCAAGTCCGAGGCATCCTCGAGCGTGTCGTCCTCAACCTCGATGTCCAGGTCTTCGGACAGCTCGAGCTCGTCACTCGCCGGCTCGGGGGCCGGGGCTGCTGCCGGCGCTTCCTTTTCGGCCGCCTTGGCTCGACTGGCGCCCTTGCCGCGCTTGCCGCGCAGATGCGCCTCCGGGTCGAACTCGGTGCCGCAGGACGGGCAGACGATGGGTGTGCGAAGCATGTCGTAAAACTTCGTCCCGCAACTCTGGCACTGGTGTTTCGTGCCCCATTCCGGTTTGGCCACACCTACCTCCGTGACGTCTGGTAATCAGGTTGCGGGCATTTGCCATGCTCCCCGTGGCCTGTCAAACCCCTTCCTGCGGGAAAGCAGCATTTCCTCACCGCGCGATGCGGAGGGCTTGGGCTGCGCCTGCGGTCATGCTAAAGACCCGCGCGAGGCAATCCATCAACCGAACCGGATCCGAAAACGCGTGGCTTCGCTGACCGCTCATCCTTCTCAGGCCCTCGCCGGCCGCCTTCAGGTCCCCGGCGACAAGTCCATTTCCCACCGTGCTCTGATGCTGGGTGCCCTGGCCGTGGGACAGACCCGGATCACCGGCCTGCTGGAGGGCGAGGACGTTTTGAATACCGCCACCGCCATGCGTGCCCTGGGCGCCGAGGTCACCCGCCAGGAGGATGGCGTCTGGCAGGTCTGGGGCCGCGGCGTAGGCGGGCTGCGCGAGCCCGAGGATGTCCTGGACTTCGGCAACAGCGGCACGGGGGCACGTCTGGCCATGGGGCTGGTCGCCGGCCAGCCACTCAATGCCGTCTTTACCGGCGATGCCTCGCTGCGCCGGCGGCCCATGGCGCGCATCATGCGGCCACTGGAGGAAATGGGCGTCAGGTTCATGGCCCGCGAGGGCGGACGCCTGCCCCTGACGGTCAGCGGCCCCGAGACCCTGCGCCCGATCACCTATCGCCTGCCCGTGGCCTCGGCCCAGGTGAAGTCCGCCATCCTGCTGACGGGGATCGCCGCGCCCGGCAAGACCACGGTGATCGAACCCGAACCCACGCGCGACCACAGCGAGCGCATCCTCAGTCACTTTGGCGCCGAGATAGAGGTGAGTGATCGCGACGACGGCCGCCATGTCATCCTGACCGGCCAGCCCGAGCTCACGGCGGCGCCGGTCAATATCCCGGCCGACCCGTCCTCGGCCGCCTTCCCGCTGGTGGCCGCACTGCTGTTGCCGGGCTCGGAGATCACCCTGCCCGCTGTGGGCATGAATCCCCTGCGCACCGGCCTGCTCACCACCCTGCGCGAAATGGGCGCCGATCTGGTGGAGGAGAACACCCGCCAGGAGGCCGGCGAACCCGTGGCCGATCTGCGCATCCGCGCCGGCCGGCTGCAGGCCGTGACGGTTCCCGCGGCACGCACGCCCTCGATGATCGACGAATATCCCATCCTGGCCATCGCCGCCGCCTGCGCGGAGGGCGTCACCCACCTGGAGGGACTGGCCGAACTGCGCGTCAAGGAAAGCGACCGCCTGGCAGCCATGGCGCGTGGCCTGCAGGCCTGTGGCGTGAAGGTAGAAGAAGAACAGGACAGCCTGACCATCCACGGGGCCGGTGGTCCGCCGCCCGGTGGCGGCACCATCGAGGCCGACCTGGATCACCGCATCGCCATGTCCTTCCTGGTCATGGGGCTCTGCGCGCAACACCCCGTCACGGTGGACGATGCCGGCCCCATCAACACCTCCTTTCCCGGCTTCACCGAGGCCATGCGCGCCCTGGGCGCCGACTTGCGCCCCAGTGACAGCGCATGACTGGGCTGCGCGTGCAAGGCTGCTCCACAGCATGACAGGGAGACAGGACAGCGTGATCATCGCCATCGACGGACCGGCCGGCGCCGGCAAGGGCACACTGGCCCGCCGCCTGGCAGAGACCTTCGACTATGCTTACCTGGACACCGGGGCGATCTATCGTGCGGTGGCCGCGCGCCTGCTGGATGCCGGCGCCGCAGCCAGTGACACCGATGCCGCCCTGGAGGCGGCCCGCAACCTGGATCCGCGCGACCTGGAACGCAGCGACTTGCGCCGCGAGGCGGTCTCGAGCGCTGCATCGGAGGTTGCGGTCCAGCCGGCTGTCAGGCAGGCTCTGCTGGACTTCCAGCGCCACTTTGCCGCCAACCCGCCAGAGGGCAAGGCAGGTGCCGTCCTGGACGGCCGCGACGTCGGAACGGTCATCTGCCCGGACGCGGATGCCAAGCTTTTCCTGACCGCCAGCCCCGAGGCAAGGGCCGACCGACGGCATAAGGAGTTGCAGGAAAGCGGTGTGGAGTCTATATACGCGCGCGTCCTGGAAGATATAAAGGCCCGCGATGAAAGGGACAGCCGCCGTACGGCGGCGCCGCTCAAACCGGCCGAGGATGCCGTAGCACTGGATACGACGGCCCTGAACGCCGACGAGGTCTTCGCAGAAGCGCTGCGGATCATCGCGGAAACAACGGGAAGAACAGCCATCCAGCAACGATAAGCCCGAAAGATTTCGGGAAGACCGCCGGACCCAACCGGCAGGCCTGAACACTGAACCGAAAGGAACCACTATGGCCACCAACACTGCGGCACAGCCGCAAGAGAAAGAATCATTCGCCGCCCTGCTCGAGGAATCCCTCGGCGAGGTCGGCTCCCTGGAAGGCACGGTCCTGAAGGGGCGTGTCGTCAACATCGAAGGTGAAAGCGTCATCATCGATGTTGGCCTCAAGTCCGAAGGCCGCGTCGCGCTGCGCGAATTCGCCAAGGCCGGCGAAGACGCCGAGCTCAAGATCGGCGACGACGTCGAGGTCTATCTGGAGCGCATGGAGGACAAGAACGGCGAGTCCATGCTGAGCCGCGACAAGGCCCGCCGTGAGGAATCCTGGAACCACCTCGAGAAGGCCTTCGACGACAGCAAGCGCGTGACCGGCACGATCTTCGGCCGCGTCAAGGGCGGCTTCACCGTCGACCTCTCCGGCGCCGTGGCCTTCCTGCCCGGCAGCCAGGTCGACATCCGTCCGGTGCGCGACGTCACCCCGCTGATGCACACCCCGCAGCCCTTCCAGATTCTCAAGATGGACCGGGCACGCGGCAACATCGTCGTCTCGCGCCGTGCGGTGCTCGAGGAGGATCGCGCCGAGCAGCGCAGCGAGCTGATCGCCAACCTGCAGGAAGGCCAGATCCTGACCGGCGTCGTGAAGAACATCACCGACTACGGCGCCTTCGTGGACCTGGGCGGCGTCGACGGGCTGCTGCACGTCACGGACATCTCCTGGAAGCGCATCAATCACCCGACCGAGGCGCTTGCCATCGGCCAGCAGGTGCAGGTGCAGATCATCCGCTTCAATCCGGAGACCCAGCGCATCAGCCTGGGCATGAAGCAGCTGGAAGCCGACCCTTGGGAAGGCGTGGCCGCCAAGTATCCGGTCGGCGCCAAGTTCGAGGGCCGTGTCACCAACATCACCGACTACGGTGCCTTCGTGGAGCTGGAAGCCGGCATCGAGGGCCTGGTGCACGTCTCCGAGATGAGCTGGACCAAGAAGAACGTCCATCCGGGCAAGATCGTCTCCACTTCCCAGCAGGTGGAAGTGGTCGTCCTGGACGTCGACGAGGAAAAGCGCCGCATCTCGCTGGGCCTCAAGCAGGTCCAGGCCAATCCCTGGGAAGAGCTGCTGGAGAACTATCCGGTCGGCTCTGAAATGGAAGGCGAGATCAAGAACATCACCGAATTCGGTCTGTTCGTCGGCCTTCCGGGCGAAATCGACGGCATGGTCCACCTGTCCGATCTGGACTGGAACCGTCCGGGCGAGGAAGCCATCCAGGACTACGAGAAGGGCCAGGTCATCAAGGTCAAGCTGCTGGAAGTGGACGTCGAGAAGGAACGTATCTCGCTGGGCGTCAAGCAGCTTGAATCCGACCCCTTCGAGAGTGCCAGCGATGGCATCCGCAAGGGCAGCACGGTCACCGGCACGGTGACCGAGGTCAACGACAACGGTGTCGAACTCGAGCTGGCCGATGGGGCCACCGGCTTCATCCGCAAGGCGGAGCTATCCCGCGACCGCGCCGACCAGCGTCCCGACCGCTTCGCCGTTGGCGAAAAGGTCGATGCCAAGGTCACGACGGTCGACAAGAAGACCCGCCGCATCAACCTCTCGATCAAGCAGTTGCAGATCGCCGAGGAGAAGCAGGCCATGGCCGAGTACGGCTCCACCGAATCCGGAGCCAGCCTGGGCGAAATCCTGGGTGCGGCCCTCTCTCAGGCCAAGGCCGGGGCCGAAGACAGTTCGAAGACCGAAGACACCCCCAAGACGGACGAGGGTGAAGACGCAGACGAGGACGAGAAGAAGGACAGCTGAGGCTGGCCTTCATCCCGCCCGATAGCAAAGGGGCACGGACCTTGGGTTCGTGCCCCTTTTTTCATTCCGGAAGGGCCGATATCCACAGCCGGAACCCAGACGTCGAGCCGATTAACCGTCAATTGCCGGCGACATCCGAACCCGGACGAAAGCCCCCTGCCTCGACAAACTATCTACTTGTTATGCAAGGATATTCCTTGACCTCTTTTCAAGCCTCTGGCACCTTTTAACAGGAGCCTCGTAGGATTTCCATTTTTACGGGTATGCGGCACTCTGGCGTTACTGGGGGCGGAACGAAGCATGACAAAATCCGAGCTGATCCAACGCATAGCGGAGATGAATCCGCATCTCTATCATCGCGACGTCGAACGCATCGTCAGCACGATCTTCGAGGAAATTGCCGAGGCCCTCTCGCACGGAGATCGGGTCGAGCTGCGCGGGTTCGGTGCCTTTTCCACCAAGAAGCGCGATTCCCGAGTTGGACGGAATCCGCGCACGGGCGAGGCGGTCCAGGTCGAGGCCAAGTCCGTTCCCTATTTCAAGACCGGAAAGCAGTTGCGCGAGCGGCTGAACGAGTGATTGCGCGTCCTTCGAAACTCCGTGGGTGCGCATCCCAGAACAAGGTAGATTGACCGTGAAGCTTTTGAGCTGGATCATTTCCATCCCCCTGCTCGTCATAGGCGTCGTCTTTGCCGTGGTGAACCGGCAGAACGTGGATGTGCTGATCTGGCCCCTCGGCATTGAACTGCAGGCGCCCCTGTTCCTGGTCATCCTGATCGCGCTGTTCGTAGGCTTCCTGATCGGCGGGCTGCTGACCTGGTTTTCCGCACAGGCCGCACGCCGCCGCCAGAAACGCCGCCAGAACGAACAGATACGTTCGCTTGAACGCCAGCTCGAAGACCTGCGCCGCGGACGTGACAGCACCCCCGCCGGCAGTTCGCAGAAACTGTCCGCCTCGGACACCACCAACCGCTAGACAAGCTCGACTGGACTGGAAGGAGACATCCGCCCGATGCGCATGGTATCCGCGGAAGAGACGCGCAACAGCCTGGACTTCCCCGCGCTGGTCCGCACCTTGGAAGAGGCCTTTGCCGGCGATGCCGAAGTGCCGGTGCGCCATCATCACTCCATTCCCCGTCCGGGCGAGCAGGATGCGACCCTGCTGTTGATGCCGGCCTGGGACACGAACGGCCCCACCGGCATCAAGATCGTGCGCGTCACCCCGGGCAACGCCGAGCGCGGCCTGCCGGCCATCATGGGCGTCTATCTGCTGATGAACGAGGTCACGGGCGAACCGGAAGCCATGATCGACGGCCAGATGCTGACGGTGCGCCGAACCGCGGCGGCTTCGGGACTGGGGGCGCATTTCCTGGCCCGCAAGGACAGCAGCCGCCTGCTGATGGTTGGCACCGGGGCCCTGGCACCGCACCTGATCGAAGCCCATGCCAGTGTCCGCCCCATCCGGGAGGTCAGGATCTGGGGCCGGAATCCGGACAAGGCCGCGCGGCTGGCCGATGACCTGGGCAGCGATGAAATGAAGGTCGAAGCGGTCGAGGATCTGCAGACCGGCGTCGAATGGGCCGATGTCATCTCCTGCGCCACGCTCAGCCGTGAACCGCTCGTTCGCGGCGACTGGATGCAGCCGGGCCAGCACCTGGACCTGGTGGGCGCCTTCAAGCCGGACATGCGCGAGACCGACGATGCCGCCGTCAAGGGTTGCCGCATCTTCGTCGACACCCACGCGGGCGCGCTCAAGGAAGGCGGCGACCTCGTTCAGCCGCTGGAGGCCGGAACCATCAGCAAGTCCGATGTGGTTGCCGATCTCTTCGAACTGGCGCGGGGCGAATCGCCGGGCCGCCGTTCGGAGGATGAACGGACCCTCTTCAAGTCCGTGGGCACGGCCCTCGAGGACTATGCCGCCGCGCAACAGGTGCTGCAGCGCCTGGCCTGAAAAACCCGAGCGGCCAGGACAGGCCCTTTGACCTGTCCCGGTCCCCACAGCGAGACCCTGTCATGACGGACGGACTGGAGTCTGTTTTCATTGCCCTCGACACGGCGGATCCGCTTCGGGCGCGACAACTCGTGCGCACGCTGGGCCAGGGCCCGCGCACGGCGGGCTACAAGATCGGCAAGGAGTTCTTCACCGCGCATGGCCCGATCGGCACGCGTGAAGTCACCGACCAGTTCCCCCTGTTTCTGGACCTGAAGTTCCACGACATCCCCAACACCGTTGCGGGCGCCATACGCAGCAGCCTGCAACTGCGCCCATCCATCGTGAATGTCCACGCCTCGGGCGGCCCGGCCATGATGCGGGCTGCGGCCGAAGCGGCGCGCGAGGCAGCAGAACGGCAGGAAATGCCAACGCCCTGGGTCGTCGCAGTCACCGTTCTGACCAGCCTGGATGATCAAGACCTGCAGGCCGTGGGACAGACAGGTCCGGTTCTGGACCAGGTGGTCCGCCTGGCCAGGCTGGCCCAGGACTGCGGCCTGGACGGTGTGGTCTGCAGCCCGCGCGAGATCGGGGACCTGCGTCATCACTGCGGCCCCGATTTCCGCCTTGTGGTCCCGGGCATTCGTCCGGACTGGGCGGTCAGCGGCGACCAGAAGCGCACCCTGACCCCCCGTGAAGCCCTGGATGCCGGGGCCGACCGCCTGGTCATCGGACGCCCGATCACGGCGGCGCGCGATCCTCTGGAAGCCCTGCAGCGCCTTTCGGAGGACCTGGCCTGAAGGCCGCATCATCAGCACGTGCGCGGAAATGAATCGCCCCTTGCACTTTTTCCGTGACGCTGGCCCTGCGCGAAGAAATAGTTGACCCCATGGAAGAATTCGACTTCACCAGCCTGCCGGACCAGCGGCCCCTGCAGCCACTGGCCCTGGGCCAGGCCTTGCCGCAGGTCATTGCCCTGCTGAAGACGCACTGGCGCCAGCTGGCCGAGCTGGCCCTGCTGCCGATTCTGATCAGCTTTGGCCTCGCCGGCGCCTTCACCCTGATGGGACTGGGCGGCCCGGCCAGCTTCTTCATCCTGGGGGTGGATCTGTTCCTGTCGGTCTGGTTCTCGGTGGCCGTCTATCGCTACTGG
Organism: Fodinicurvata sediminis DSM 21159; assembly: GCF_000420625.1. Classification (NCBI taxonomy): domain Bacteria; kingdom Pseudomonadati; phylum Pseudomonadota; class Alphaproteobacteria; order Rhodospirillales; family Rhodovibrionaceae; genus Fodinicurvata; species Fodinicurvata sediminis. The sequence goes on from NZ_ATVH01000013.1 coordinate 23,000, forward strand.
TTCATCGCCGCGCCGGGCGGACGCCAGGATTACATTCCCACCTGGCGCGGCCGCGAACTGCGGTTCTTCTTCCGCGCCGTGGGCCTGTTCTTCATGATCTCCGGCGTCGTCGTCTTGTCTCTCATGGCCTTTGGCGGCTTTGCAGGGACCGCCAGCGGCTTGCCGGCGCTGGGACCGGGACTGGTCCTGGGCATCCTTGCCGGACTGGTGGTGGCGGTTGCCTTCTCGTTCGTTCTACCGGCGGCCGCGCTGGGAACGGGCTACAGCTACCTGCGCGCCGTGCAGGAGGCCAAGGGCATCCTGCTGCCCTTCTGCGGCCTGCTGCTGATCACCATCCTGCCGGTGGACCTGGGATTGAGCCTGATCAACTTCCTGCTGCTGTCCCTTGAACAGGGCGCCGGCCTGTCCATGCCGGGCATTGTCTTCGCGGCCGTGGCAAACTATGTCTCGCTGTCCGTAGCCGCCACCGTGCTCTCCGTGGTCTTTGCCCGGCGTACCGGTTGGGCGCTGCGTGTGGAGAGGAGCACGACATGAGCCGACCCGAGGTCAAGATCTGCGGAGTCAATTCGCCCGAGGCGGCCGATGCTGCGGCCCGCCATGGCGCGCGCTACGTCGGGCTGGTCTTCTATCCGCCCAGCCCCCGCTCCGTGGACAAGGCACAGGCTGCCTCGCTGGCCCACCGCCTGCCGGAAGGCCTGCTGAAGGTCGGCCTGTTCGTCGATCCGGACGACAGCCAGCTCGACGAGATCCTGCAGCAGGTGCCCCTGGACATGATCCAGCTGCACGGCGGCGAAACCCCCAAGCGTGTGGCGGAGATCCGCAGCCGTCACGGACGTACGGTGATGAAGGCCGTTAAGGTGGCACAGCACGCGGACCTGGAGCAGGTGGCCGGCTACGAGGCGGCCGCCGACATGATCCTCTTCGACGCCAAGGCCCCGAAATCCATGACCAATGCCTTGCCGGGCGGCAATGCGCTGGCCTTCGACTGGCGGCTGCTGTCCGGCCGGACGGGGCGACTGCCCTGGATGCTCTCGGGCGGCTTGAACCCCGACAACCTGGCGGAAGCCGTCTCCATCAGCCGGGCCCCAGCCGTCGATGTCTCCTCCGGCGTGGAGGACAGTCCCGGACAGAAGAACCCCGATCTCATCCGCAGATTTCTCGAGAAGGCACGCAGCCTCTAGAGCCGATCACGGCCGGAGAGAATCGCTCCGGCAGAATGTGGGACCGACAAGCTGCAAACCGCGGCTTCTGGCGTTGCGGCTGAGGGCGTAATGGGGCAGAGTGCAGGCCTATCTTCCGACCTTGTGTCGGCCGGACGGGACAGGGTCCCGGCTCGCTCTTGAACTCGTTTTACAGACAGTCAGAATGACCAAACCGCTCAACACCTACAGATCCGGGCCGGATGAATTTGGCCACTTCGGAAAATTCGGCGGGCGCTTCGTCGCCGAAACCCTCATGCCTTTGGTGCTCGAGGTTGAGCACGCCTATAACGAGGCGAGTGCCGATCCCGAATTCAAGCGCGAAATCGAATACTTCGCGCAGCATTACGTGGGCCGTCCCAGCCCACTTTACCATGCCGAGCGGCTGAGCGAGTACCTGGGCGGCGCGCGGATCTACTTCAAGCGCGACGAGCTCAATCATACCGGCGCGCACAAGATCAACAACACGCTGGGCCAGATCCTGCTGGCGCGGCGCATGGGAAAGACGCGCATCATCGCGGAAACCGGCGCCGGCCAGCACGGCGTGGCCACGGCAACGGTCTGCGCTCGCTTCAATCTGCCCTGTGTGGTCTACATGGGCGCCACCGACATGAAGCGGCAGGCGCCCAACGTCTTCCGCATGAAGCTGTTGGGTGCCGAGGTCATTCCCGTGGAAAGCGGCACCGGCACCCTGAAGGATGCCATGAACGAGGCCCTGCGCGACTGGGTCGCCAATGTGGACAGCACCTTCTATATCATCGGCACAGCGGCCGGTCCGCACCCCTATCCCGCCATGGTGCGTGATTTCCAGTCGGTCATCGGGCGCGAGGCGCGCGAGCAGATCCTGCAGGCCGAGGGACGCCTGCCGGATACCCTGGTGGCCTGCATCGGCGGCGGCTCCAACGCCATCGGCCTGTTCCATCCCTTCCTGGACGAACCGGACGTGAAGATGATCGGGGTCGAAGCCGCCGGACACGGCCTGGACAGCGGCGAGCACGCCGCTTCCCTCAACGGCGGCGAGCCCGGGGTGCTTCACGGCAACCGCACCTATCTGCTGCAGGACGACGATGGCCAGATCATCGACGCCTATTCCATTTCGGCCGGCCTCGACTATCCCGGAATCGGGCCAGAGCACTCCTGGCTGCATGAAAGCGGCCGGGTCGAATACGCCGCCGTCACCGACGACGAGGCGCTGGAGGCTTTCAAGCTCTGCACCGCCACGGAAGGCATCATCCCGGCCCTGGAGCCGAGCCATGCCCTGGCCCAGGTGATCAAGGTCGCCCCCGAGTTGCCGCGCAACCACCTGCTGGTGGTCAATCTCTGCGGACGCGGGGACAAGGATATCTTTGCCGTCGCCGAGAAGCTGGGGGTGGAACTGTGAGCACCGCGACCTCCGTCCAGATAGCCGAAAGCCGCGTCGACGCCCGCTTTGCCGAACTGAAGCAGGAAGGGCGCGCCGGGCTGGTCACCTTCATCACGGCCGGGGACCCCGACGCCGAAACCACCTATCAGCTTCTGCGGTCCCTGCCGGAAGCCGGCGCCGACCTGATCGAGGTCGGGATGCCGTTCTCTGATCCCATGGCGGACGGTCCGGCCATCCAGGCCAGTTCCCAGCGCGCGCTCAGGAACGGCATCACGCTGGCCAAGACACTTGAGATTGTGCGGCGCTTCCGGGCCGAGGACAGCAAGACACCGGTCATACTGATGGGTTACTACAACCCCATTCATCACATGGGTGTCGAGAAGTTCCTGACGCTGGCCAGCGAAGCCGGCGTCGATGGCCTGATCATCGTCGACCTGCCGCCGGAAGAGGACCGCGAACTCTGCCTGCCCGCCATACAGGCCGGCCTGCACTGGATTCGCCTGGCCACGCCGACCACCGATGACAAGCGTCTGCCCAAGGTGCTGGAGCACACCAGCGGCTTCCTCTACTACGTGTCCATCCTGGGCATAACCGGGACACGCGCCGCGGCAACCGAGGAAGTGGGCGCCGCCATCGAACGCATCAAACGCCACAGCAAGCTGCCCGTGGCCGTCGGTTTCGGCATCCGCACTCCGGAGCATGCCGCTGCCATCGGCAAGGTGGCGGATGCCGCTGTCGTGGGCTCGGCGATCGTCGAACGCATCGCCGAAAGCCTGGACGACAATGGCAAGGCCACAGCGGACCTGGTCGACAACGTCACGGAGCTGGTGCGCAATCTGCGAACGGGACTGGATCGATGAACTGGATCACGAACTATGTGCGCCCGAAACTTCAGGCGCTGGTTTCTTCCAAGAACGAGGTTCCCGACAACCTCTGGGAAAAGTGCCCGGCCTGCGAGCACATGATCTTCCACCGCGAGTTGGAGGAGCAGCTGCGCGTCTGCCCGAACTGCGGCCATCATATGCGCATAGGCCCCGCCACGCGCATGAATCTGCTGTTCGACGAGGGCAAGTACAGCCGCATCGATTTGCCGGATACCATCCAGGACCCCCTGAAGTTCCGTGACCGCGAGCGCTACAGCGAACGCCTGAAGAAGGCACGCTCCAAGACCGGACAGCAGGATGCCATCCAGGTGGCCCACGGCACCATTGGCGGCCAGAAGGCCGTGACGGCCATCTTCGACTTTTCCTTCATGGGGGGGTCCATGGGCGTGGCCGTGGGCGAAGGCCTGCTGGCGGCCGCGAAGCTGGCCGTTGAAAAGGACGCAGCACTCATCACCATTCCCTCCTCCGGCGGTGCGCGCATGCAGGAAGGCATTCTGTCCCTGATGCAGCTGCCGCGCAGCGTCATTGCGGTAGAGATGGTGAAGGAAAAGAACCTGCCCTACATCGTGCTCCTGACCGATCCGACGACGGGTGGTGTCTCGGCCTCCTTCGCCATGCTGGGCGACATTCAGATTGCCGAGCCCGGCGCCGTCATCGGCTTTGCCGGTGCCCGCGTCATCGAGGAGACGATCCGCGAAACCCTGCCGCCCGGATTCCAGCGGGCCGAATACCTGCTGGAGCACGGCATGCTGGACATGGTCGTGCCGCGCGGTGAGCTTCAGGAAACGCTGGGTCGTGTCCTGAAGCTGCTTCGCGAGCCCCTGTTGGGCGAGGCTCTGCCCGCGTCCGGCAAGGGCAAGAAAGCCGCTTCCAAGGCGGCTGCATCCGGCACCACCAAGTCCGGCAGCACTTCGGAGATGGATAAGGCCGCCGCAAAGGACGAGAAACCCTCCGAGAAGAAGGCGTCCAAGCCAGAGGCGGAGCGTGTCACAGAACAGTGACGCCGTCCTGGCGCGTCTGAATCGGCTGCATCCCAAGATCATCGATCTCTCGCTGGGCCGGGTAGAGAGTCTGCTCGCTGCGATCGGCCATCCCGAGCGGCAGCTTCCTCCCGTCGTCCATGTGGCCGGCACCAACGGCAAGGGCTCGGTCCTGGCCATGCTGCGCGGCATGCTGGAGGAAAGCGGTCGCGCCGTGCATGTCTACACCTCGCCGCACCTGGCGCGCTTCCATGAGCGCATCCGCCTGGCCGGCGAATTGATTTCCGAGCCCGAGCTTCTGGCGCTGCTCGAGGAATGCGAAGCCGCCAACGGCGAAGCGCCCATCACCTTCTTCGAGGTCACGACGGCTGCGGCCTTCCTGGCCTTCGCGCGCCGGCCGGCGGACATCCTGCTGCTGGAGGTGGGACTGGGCGGCCGCCTGGATGCCACCAATGTCATCGCGCGCCCGGAATTGACCCTCATCACCCCGATCTCCATGGATCACATGCAGTACCTGGGCGACAGCCTGGAGAAGATCGCCCGGGAAAAAGCCGGTATCCTGAAGTCCGGCGTACCGGCCATCATAGGCCTGCAGCCTCCCGAAGCCCTGCAGGCCATCCAGGAGAAAGCCCAGGAGGTCGGCGCACCACTCATCATCCAGGGACGCGACTTCGAGGTGGAGCGACAGGGCAACGAGATCCTCTTCCGCCAGTCCTCCGGCGAGACACGCTGGCCGCTGCCGGGCCTGCTCGGCCCACACCAGGTCCAGAATGCCGGCCTGGCCCTGGCCGCCGCCCAGAAGCTGGACAGCTTCCTGCCGGACCCCGCTTTTGTCGGCCAGGGACTGAGGAAAGCCAACTGGCCGGCCCGCCTGCAGCACCTGAGCGCAGGGACCCTGCCCGACACCCTGCCGCAGGGCTGGGAACTCTGGCTGGATGGGGGGCACAATGCCGCTGCCGGACAGGCTCTGGCCTGCGCCCTGAAGGACTGGCCCGAAAGCGCGGAAACCAAGCCCCTGGACCTGGTCTATGGCATGTTGAACAGCAAGACGGCCGCGGCCTTCCTGGACCCCCTGTCTCCTCTGGTCCGGCAGCTTCGCGCCGTGGAAATTCCGGGCGAACCCAATTCCCTGAGCGCCAACGAGGCGGCCCACCATGCCCGCGCCTGCGGCTTTCAAGCCGCACCGGCCGCAAGCCTCTCCCAGGCCCTGCAGGATCTGGTACACTGCAGTGCGCAACCGGGACGCATACTGATCTGCGGATCGCTCTACCTGGCCGGTGAAGTGCTCAGGCAGAACGAAGGGGAAAGGGTCTGATGCAGGCACGACGCAAATGGCTGGCCCTGGCGGGCTTCCTGGTCCTGACCCTTGCGGTCGGCCAGATCGGCAGCCTGCCCACGGGGGCCGCACTGGAAAGCTGGTATCCTGGTCTCGTGAAACCCGCCTTCACGCCGCCGGACCTGGCCTTTCCCATTGTCTGGACCCTGATCTACATCATGATGGCCGTAGCCGCCTGGCTGGTCTGGTGCCGGGGCGGCTGGCGCAGGAGCCGCGGCGCCCTGGGCCTCTGGGGCCTGCAGCTGGCGCTCAACCTGCTCTGGACCTTCCTGTTCTTTGGCATGCGCAGCCCGGGGTTGGCCTTGCTGGAGGCCATCGTTCTGCTGCTGGTGCTGGTTGCCACCCTGGTGGCCTTCGATCGTCACAGCCGGGCGGCGGCCTGGCTGCTCGTGCCCTACCTGCTCTGGACCGGCTATGCGATCGCTCTGACGTTCGAGATCTGGCGGCTGAACTGAGCCCGGCCCACAGGCCGTTTCAGGAAACCTGGCGGACGCTGTCCTGGTCCTCTCCCCCGGCGGACAGGGCCGCGTTCTCCTCACGCCCGATCAGCCCCTGGACACCATCCAGGGCTCCGGGTTTCAGCTCCAGCACCTGGAAACGCGGCGGGTCCACAGGACCCGGCAGGATCAGTCCATAGCTGACGGCAGGTTGGAAACCGAAGGGCACGTAATAGCCGGGGTCGCCCACGACAACGCAGATGCTGTACCCCTGTTTCCGTGCTTCCGTCAGGCTGTGATAGACCAGCCCCTTGCCGATCCCGCGGCCCTGCTGGGCCGGTTCCACGGCCAGCGGCCCCAGAAGGATCGCAGGCATCTGCGCGATGCGGATCGGCCAGTAGCGGATGGAGGCCAGCAGGCTGTCATCCTCATGCACGGCCACATAGGACAGCGTCTCGACAGGCCGTATGTCCTCACGCAGGCGATAGACCGTCTTGCCATGACGCTCGAGACCAAAGGTCCGGTCGAGCAGTGGATCGATCAGTGGGCCGTCTGAAGGCCGTTCGGGCATGAATTGATAGGTCATTTGAGGCAATCCGTTCGAAACTCTGAAGAAGACAGGGGCATGCCACAACGCGCACCACCTGGCGCCGCTGGGTCCCGCCGGTTGTTCACCGGCTCGCTCTTCGTCGTTCGAACGTACGTGTCATCTCGCTATCTTCTTGGCTTCCGTAACGGCGTGACTTTTCGTCATATAGCACGGTGTTTTTGCGGAATCCACCGAAAGGCGAACAGGACAGCCTTGCGTGCGGCACAGAAGCCTACTCTTTGCAGGCTTCCCGCAGAGCCTGGTCCCAACTCGGCTCCTTGCCGAAATGCTCCGCCAGGTAATCAATGAAGACCCGGACCTTGGGCGAAAGGTGGCGGCCGGCTGGATAGACGGCATGAACGGCCCCCAGCCCATCGTCCATCCAGTCCGGCAGGACCGGCACAAGCTGCCCGGTCTGCAGGTCCGCGCCGGCAATGAAGGTCGGCAGGTAGGCAATGCCCAGGCCGGCTACGGCGGCCGCCCGGATGGCCTCTCCATTGTTCAGGCGCAAGCGTCCGCTGACCCGGACCCGGCGTTCGCCGTCGGGACCGATCATGCGCCAACTGTCGCCCGAGGCCTGATAGCTATAAAGCAGGCAGGAATGTGCCGCCAGGGCTTCGGGACTCTGGGGCGCGCCCTGTTCCGCGATATAGCTTGGCGCCGCACAGAGCACGCGCCGGTTCGGGGCCAGTCGGCGGGCGATCAGGCTGGAATCCGACAGGACTCCGATCCGGATTGCCAGGTCATAGCCCTCTTCGACCAGGTCCACCGGGCGATCGTCAAAGGCGGCATCCAGATCGATCTCCGGATAGCGCTCCAGGAAGTCGGGCAGAAGGGGGGCCACCTGCAGGGTGCCGAAGGACATGGGCAGGTTGACGCGAAGCGTACCGCGCGGCGCGTCCGACAGCCGATGGACGGCCTGGTTGGCGGCCTCTGCCTCGTTGAGCATCCGCCGGCAGCCCTCGTAGTAGCTGCGGCCGGCCTCGGTCAGGGACAACTTGCGCGTGGTGCGATTCAGCAGCCGCGTCCCCAGCCCCTCCTCCAGGCGCGAGATCGTCTTGGACACGGCGGATTTGGAAAGATTGAGGTTGCGAGCCGCTGCGGAAAAGCTGCCGCTTTCGACCACATTCACGAAAACTGCCATGGAAGACAGGAAGTCAAACATTGCTCAAACCGCCTGTTGAATCGAAGCAAGTTTCTCCTGGAGAAACGATGAATTGAATTTTTACGCTCTTATCACACCTAGGGAAACAAACATATAATAAAGGCAGCCGTTCAAGACAGCGGCACGGGATTTCACCTCAACGCATGGAGACAGCAATGACCAAGGTCCTCGTTCTCTACTATTCAAGTTACGGCCACATCGAAACCATGGCCCAGGCGGTTGCCGAAGGGGTCAAGCAGGTGGACGGCGCCGACGTCAGCCTGAAGCGTGTTCCGGAACTGGTGCCGGAAGAGGTTCGCGAAAAATCGGGCTACAAGATCGATCAGGCCGGCGATGTCCTGCAGGATGTCAGCGAGTTGGAAAACTACGACGCGATCATTGTCGGCACACCCACACGCTTCGGCAACATGACCAGCCAGATGCGCAACCTCTGGGACCAAACCGGCGGGCTCTGGTTCAACGGTTCGCTGATCGGCAAGGTGGGCAGCGCCTTCACCTCCACCGCCAGCCAGCATGGCGGCCAGGAAACCACGCTGACTTCGATCCATACCACGCTCATACATCATGGCATGGTCATTGTTGGCGTACCTTACAGCCATTCCGGGCTGAACAACATGAAGGAAATCACTGGCGGCACACCTTACGGAGCCAGCACCATAACGGATGGCGACGGCAGCCGTCTGCCCAGCGAAAACGAACTGGACATCGCACGCTTTCAGGGCCGCCACGTAACCGAGATTGCCCAGAAGCTGCACGGCTGAACCAAGCCGGCTTACGAGGAGATGCGGTCATGATTGAGGCACGCCCTTTCGAGAAGCTGGGCCATTTCGAGACCACTTGGCTGGACGCGAACTATCACTTCAGCTTCGCGAACTATCATGATCCCTCCCGCATGGGGGTCGGTCCCCTGCGCGTCTGGAACGACGACACCGTCGCGCCGGGCCGGGGGTTCGACATGCACGGCCACCGCGACATGGAGATCATCACCTACGTCCGCGAAGGTGCGATCACTCACTAGGACCACCTGGGCAACGCGGAACGCACCGAGGCAGGCGATGTTCAGGTCATGTCCGCGGGAAAGGGCATCCTGCATGCCGAATACAACTACGAAGACAGGCCGACCACACTGTTCCAGATCTGGATCCTGCCGGACCAGGCCCGCCTGCGGCCGCGCTGGGAAACACGCAGTTTCCCGCGGGCGGAGCGGGCCGGCGAACTGGTGCCGCTGGCTTCGGGCCGCGGACATGCAGACGCCCTGGAAATCCATCAGGACGCCACCCTGTTCGGCAGCCTGTTGCAGGCCGGGCAGGAGCTGGAGATAACACTCGAACCCGACCGGCAGGCTTACATGGTCCTGGCCACGGGGCAGGTGGACGTCGAGGATGACACCGGGGATACAGTCGGGGGCCGCGAAACTCTGAAAGCCCGCGACGGGGCGGTCATTTCCGCAACTCCCCGGGTGAAACTCACGGCCCGGGAAGACAGAGAAGTGCTGCTGGCCGACCTGCCCACCGCACAGTAAGCGGCGCGGGACACGCCGGCGAACAAGGAAAGGAAAGACAATGGGACTGTTGATCGACGGTCAATGGCACGACAAGTGGTACGATACGGACAAGCATGGTGGCCGCTTCGAGCGTGATGCCAGTGCGTTCCGCAACTGGATCACTGCCGATGGCAGCCCCGGCCCGTCAGGTGAAGGCGGTTTCCAGGCCGAACCCGACCGCTATCACCTCTATGTTTCGCTGGCCTGTCCCTGGGCGCACCGCGTCCTGATTTTCCGCAAGCTGAAGAAACTCGAAGACCTGCTGCCCGTGTCCGTCGTGCACTGGTACATGGGCGAGAATGGCTGGGAGTTCCGTGAAGAGGACGGCGCAACGGGCGACCCGCTGTTCGACTTCGACTACCTGCACCAGCTCTATACCAAGGCCAAGCCGGATTACACCGGGCGCGTGACCGTTCCGACCCTCTGGGACAAGAAGAAGGGCACCATCGTCAGCAACGAATCGGCCGAGATCATCCGCATGCTGAATACGGCCTTCCAGGACTACACCGACGTCGATCACGACTTCTACCCGCCGGAGCTGCGCGAGGAAATCGACGCCGTGAACGCACGCGTCTACGACACTGTGAACAACGGCGTCTACAAGTCGGGCTTCGCCACCACGCAACAGGCCTACGAGGAAGCAGTGGTTCCGCTGTTCGAAAGCCTCGACTGGCTGGAAGAGCGCCTGTCGCGGAACCGCTACCTGGTGGGCGATCACCTGAGCGAGGCCGACTGGCGGCTGTTCACGACCCTGATCCGCTTCGACCCGGTCTATGTCGGCCACTTCAAGTGCAACCTGCACCGCATCGTGGATTATCCCAATCTCTGGGCCTACACCCGCGAACTCCACCAGATGCCCGGCGTGGCCGAGACGGTGGACCTGCACCACATCAAGCACCACTATTACGTCAGTCACGACATGATCAATCCCACCGGCGTGGTGCCCAAAGGCCCGGTCCTCGACTACACGACACCGCACGGGCGGGGTTGAGGGAACTGGCGCCCGCCCGGAAATTGACCGATGCGGGCAGGCCGCGATCTGCAGTAGGCTTACCTCAGATACAACCTGGAACAGGACGGGATCGTATTTGATGGCACTTACAGGAATAGGGAAAACCAGTCTACAGCTGGCCTGTGTGGCGTCCGTATTCCTCCTTGTGGGCTGCGGGAGCTCCGGGGGCTGGGCCGAAGATCGTGTGCCCTATGGCCACATGCCGCCGCCGGGCGAGTGCCGGATCTGGCACCCTGACCGGCCGGCGGGTCAACAGCCTCCTCCCGGGCCCTGCCACGAGATTCACGAGAACGTGCCTCCAGGCGCGTCGGTGATACGCGGTTGAAGGGCGAGAACGGCTGTCTGGCCCTTGCCCCCGCCGCTCCTTTGCGCCACCTTCTCTGCCATGCAGACGAAAGACGCTCCCCAGACCCCGCCGCCGCATCCGCGTCAGGTTGAAACATGGTTGTTCGACCTGGACAACACGCTCTATCCGGCTTCCTGCCGCCTGTTCGACCAGATCGATCGCCGCATGGGGCTGTTCATCGAGCAGCGCTTCGGCCTGTCCGCGGAAGAGGCGCGGCGCATGCAGAAGTCTTTCTTCCATTCCCACGGAACCACCCTGCGCGGCCTGATGACGGAGCACGCCATCACGCCGGACGACTATCTGGACTTCGTCCATGACATCGATCTGTCGGGACTGGAGGCCAACCCGCGGCTGGATGCCGCCCTCTCCGCCCTTCCGGGCCGCAAGGTGATCTTCACGAATGCCGATACCGGCCACGCCGAGCGGGTCCTGGAACGCCTGGCACTGACCCATCATTTCGAGGCCATTTTCGATATCCGGGCAGCAGATTTCGTGCCCAAGCCCGATGAAGGTCCCTATGACCAAATTCTGGATAACCACGGCCTGGCCGCCGAGCGCACCGTCTTCTTCGAGGACTCGGCCCGCAACTTGAAGCCCGCCCATGCCCGCGGCATGACCACCGTCTGGGTGCGGCACGAGGCCAACTGGAGCGCACCGCCCGATGATGGCGACTACATCCATCATCACACCGAGGACCTGGCCAGTTGGCTGGAAGCCCTGCAGAAGGACTGAACGCGACTCTCGAGCTGTCACGGAACCCCGCCGGAGCGATTGACTTGACCCGGGGCCTGCCGCATCTTCTGCCGCGCCCGATCAACCGGCCGCCTGGCCCAACCCGTGAGCAGAGACGTCAAGACAATGCAGACAGAAGACCTGAAGAGCGTCATCGAGAACGCCTGGGAAGAGCGCGACAAGATCAGCCCCAAGACCGAAGGCGTCGTCCGCGATGGCGTCGAACTGGCCCTGGAAGGCCTCGACAACGGCCGATTCCGGGTTGCAGAACGGCACGAGGACGGCGAATGGCATGTCAACCAGTGGCTGAAGAAGGCCGTGCTCCTGTCCTTTCGCCTGAACGACATGACCGTCATGCCGGGCGGCCCGCGTGACGTGAACCACGGCGAGGCGGTCTGGTTCGACAAGGTCCCCTCGAAGTTTGCCGGCTGGACCGAAGAGCATTTCCGCGAAGCGGGTTTCCGCGCCGTGCCGAATTGCACGGTGCGCCGCTCGGCCCACATTGCGCCGGACGTCGTGCTCATGCCCTCCTTCGTCAACCTGGGCGCCTATGTGGACAGCGGCACCATGGTGGACACCTGGGCCACCATCGGTTCCTGCGCCCAGATCGGGAAGAATTGCCACATCTCCGGCGGTGCCGGTATCGGCGGCGTGCTTGAGCCGCTGCAGGCCAACCCGGTGGTCATCGAGGACGGCGTCTTCATCGGCGCGCGCTCCGAAGTGGCCGAGGGCGTGATCGTGCGCGAGGGCTCGGTGCTCTCCATGGGCGTCTATCTCGGCGCATCCACGACCATCATCAATCGCGAAACCGGCGAGAAGTTCCGCGGCGAGGTCCCCTCCTATTCGGTGGTGGTGCCCGGCTCCATGCCCGGCAAGCCCCTGCCGGACGGCTCGCCCGGCCCAAGCCTCTACTGCGCCGTGATCGTCAAGCGCGTGGATGAAGGCACACGCGCGAAGACCTCGATCAACGAGTTGCTGCGCACCTGAGACAAGAGGCTGCCATGACGACCGGCGTCCTGGATCCCGTCGAACTGACCCAGCGGCTGATCCGCTGTCCCAGCGTGACACCTGCCGAGGGTGGCGCATTGGACCTGTTGCAGGCGGAGCTGGAAGCTCTGGGCTTCACCTGCCACCGCCTGGTCTTCTCCGAGGATGGGACGCCGGACGTCGACAACCTCTATGCCCGCCTGGGCACCGCGGCACCAAACATCTGCTTTGCCGGACACACCGACGTGGTGCCAACCGGCGATCCGGAGGCCTGGAGCTGCGATCCCTTCTCGGGCGAGCTGCGCGACGGCATGGTCTTCGGGCGCGGCGCCTCGGACATGAAGGGGGCGGTGGCCGCCTTCGTCGCCGCCGTATCGGCCTATCTGCGCGAACAGGGCGCGCCCACCGGCTCCCTCAGCCTGCTGATCACCGGCGACGAGGAAGGCCCCTCCATCAACGGCACCCGCAAGGTTCTCCAGTGGCTGGCCGAACAAGGCGAAAAGCTGGACGCCTGTCTGGTGGGCGAGCCCACCAACCCCGGTGAATTGGGGGACATGATCAAGATCGGCCGGCGCGGCAGCATGAGCGGCTGGCTAACCGTCCGCGGGGTTCAGGGGCACACCGCCTATCCGCACCTGGCGGACAACCCTGTCCATCGGCTGGTCACCATGCTCTCGGCCCTGACGGCCGCGCCTCTGGACCAGGGCAGCGAGCACTTCCAGGCCTCGACCCTCCAGGTCACCACCGTCGACGTCGGCAACCCGGCCACCAACGTCATTCCCGGCGAAGCAAGGGCAACCTTCAACATTCGCTTCAACGACCTGCACAGCGGGGCAGCGCTGGAGTCCTGGCTGCGCGAAACGCTCGACCGCGTGGGCGGGGACTATGACCTGCAGATCAAGCTGTCCGGGGAATCCTTCCTCTGTCCGCCGGGGCCCTTCAGCGAACTGATCGCCAACGCGGTCGAGGCGGAAACCGGTCGCCGGCCCGAGCTTTCCACGACCGGAGGCACCTCGGACGCGCGTTTCATCAAGGACTATTGCCAGGTTGCCGAGTTCGGCCTGGTCGGTCAGACCATGCACAAGATCGATGAACGCACACCGGCCGCGGACCTGGAGAACCTGGCACGCATCTACCACCGGATCCTGCAGGGTTACTTCACGTGAAGCCGCCGGCCCTGGGTGAAATCCTCCAGGCCCTCTACGGCAGTTGGCGCCTGGCACGGTTCGATCCGCAGGGCCTGTCCTTCCTGGGCAACAGCGCCACGGACTTCATCAAGTCCTTCTTCGCGGCCGTCATCGTCCTGCCCGTCTGGCTGATCCTGCTGCAACTGCATGTGCAGGAACTGGAGATCACCGCCGGCTGGCCCGCCATCCTGTCCATACAGCTGCCCGCCTATGTCATCTCCTGGACGCTCTATCCCGTGATCATGGATAGCCTCTGCCAGCAGCTTGACCGAGATGCGCACTATTTCCACTACATCACCGCCTTCAACTGGATCCGCGTGGTCCAGACCCTGGTCTTTGCCGCGGCCACTTTCGTGGGACTGCTGCTGCCCGGCAACCTGTCGGTCGGCCTGACCTTCGTCGTCCTGCTGGCCGTGCTGGTCTATCACGGCTTTGTGGCACGCCAGGCCCTGCAGGTGGGCTGGGGCACCGCCTCTGCCCTGGTTTTCCTGGATTTCTTCCTCGGAGTCGTCATCACCGTCTGGGCCGACAGCGCGCTGCTGAACTGATGCGCCTCAGCCGCGCCAGAAATGCGGTGTGAAGAGAATCAGGACGGTGAAAAGCTCCAGACGGCCGAGGATCATCCCGGCCGCCAGCATCCACTTCGCCGCATCGGGCAGGCTGGCGAAGGTCGAGGCCGGCCCGATGGTCTCCCCGAGGCCGGGGCCCACGTTCGAAATCGCAGTGGCCGCACCCGACAGCGACGTAATGAAGTCCAGACCTGTCCAGCCCAGCACCGCCGCTAGAACGGCAAAGCTGGCGATATAGAGGAAAAAGAAGCTCATGACCGACAGGGAGACCTGCTCGGTGATGGGCTGTCCGTTGTAGCGGGCAATGAAGATGCCGTTGGGCTGCATCAGGCGTTTCAACTGGGTGCGGGCCGTGGCAGAGAGGATCTGGAAACGGAAGACCTTGATGCCGCAGGATGTGGAGCCGGCACAGCCGCCGATGAACATCAGCAGGAAGAACACGGCCAGGGCGAATCCGCCCCACAGATCGAAAGCCGCCGTCGCATAGCCTGTGCCGGTCATGATCGATATGGCGTTGAAGGTGGTAAAGCGCAGGGCTTCCAGGGGCGCCAGGCCCGATTCCAGGAACAGATAGGCCGCAAGCGACAGGATGGAGACCGCCATGATCCCCAGCATGGTGCGGACCTGCGAGTCGTGCAGCAAAGTCGACAGGTTGCCGTGCATCGCCCGAACGTAAAGCACGAAGGGAATGCTGCCCAGAATCATGGCGCCGCTGACAGCATAGTCCAGGGCGGCCGAATCGTAATGGCCTATGGAGTCGTCATGGGTGGAATAGCCGCCTGTGGCGATCGAGGTGAAGGCATGCGCTATGGAGTCGAACCCGCTCATGCCCAGAAACCAGTAGACCAGTGCCGCCAGCAGCGTGAAGCCCATGTAGATCAGCAGGATTTCGCCCGCGATCTGGGCGGCGCGCGGCAGGACCTTGTCGGTGTCGAAGGCTTCGATGCGGAAGAGCTGCATACCGCCCACCCGCAACATCGGCAGAATCGAGATGGCCGTGACAATGATACCGATACCCCCCAGCCATTGCAGCAGGGCGCGCCAGATCAGGATGCCGCGTGACGTCTCATCCAGGCCGCTCATCACCGTGGCACCGGTGGTCGTGATTCCCGACATGGATTCAAAGAAGGCGTCAGTATAGCTGAGCCCTGCGGAGGTAAAGGTAAACGGCAGGGCGCCGAAGATCGCGATCACGAGCCAGATCATGGTGGTCATCAGGAAGGCCTGGCGCAGCCCCATTTCCCGCCAGTTGCTGCGCGTGGTCAGGATCAGGCTTATGCCGACGAAAAGCGTGAGCGCCGAGGTCGCTGCGAAGACCTGCCAGTCGGGACTGCCATCGCCCAGGTCCACCAGAGCCGGCAGAATCATGGCCAGGGCCAGGACGGAAAGGATCAGGCCGTTGACGAAGAATACCGGCCGCAGGTCAAGCATGCGCTATCCTGAAGACAAACCGCAAAGAACACTCGCCGGCATCGTAAGCCGCTCGCCACGAATTGTCAGCCTGGAATGGAATCGGGATTCAACCGGAATGGGTCCGGGGCAGACCGACCAGCGACAGGAACTCGCGCCGGGTGTCCGTGTTGTTCCGAAAGGCCCCCAGCATGCGGCTGGTCACCATGCCCACGCCGGGCTTGTGCACGCCGCGTGTGGTCATGCACTGGTGCTCGGCCTCGACCACAACGGCCACACCGCGTGGTTCCAACACATCCTGGATGATGTTGGCGATCTGAGCCGTCATCTTCTCCTGGATCTGCAGGCGCTTGGCATAGGCCTCGACCACGCGGGCCAGCTTGCTGATTCCCACGACGCGGCGCTTGGGCAGATAGGCCACGTGCGCCCGGCCGATGATCGGCACCATGTGGTGCTCGCAATGGGACTCGAAATCGATGTCCTTCAACAGGACCATCTCGTCATACCCATCGGTCTCCTCGAAGGTGCGGCCCAGGATTTCCATGGGATCCAGCTCGTAGCCCGAGAAGAACTCCTCATAGGAGCGCACCACCCTTTGCGGGGTGTCCTTCAGGCCTTCACGTGCAGGATCATCCCCGGCCCAGCGGATCAGGGTTTCCACCGCCTTCTCCGCCTCTGCACGCGTGGGACGGCTGGGTGTGACGGTCAAATCGCCATCGGCTTCCTTGACCCGGGAAATCTGGCTGCTGTTCACGCACTCACTCCTTGGCACAGCATGGAACCTGCCCTTGTATACTTCTAGTGGCAGGCTGGACGGATATCTGGTTCAGATACGCCGGATATACGCACAGAAACGCTGAAAGGATTACAGGCTTTTGGAGAGGGCAAGTCAATTGACCTGCATCTGCTCATAGGGACTGTCCAGGGAAAAGGCCGGAATCGCGACCTCGAACCGCTCGCCGTCCCGGGTCACCATTTCATAGCTGCCGACCATGATGCCACTGGGCGTGGCCAGGGGCGCGCCGCTGGTATACTCGTAGCTGGCGTCCGGCTCGAGAACCGGCTGTTCTCCCACCACACCGGGGCCGCGCACCTCCTCGACATGACCGTTGGCATCGGTGATCTGCCAATAGCGGTTCAGCAGTTGCACCGTCTCCGTGCCCTCGTTGCTGATGGTCACGTGATAGGCCCAGACATAGTGGTTCTGGTCCGGGGCCGACTGCTCCTCGATGAAATGTGGCGTGACGGAAACCGTGATGGTACCTGTCGTCTGGCTGTACATGGCTATCGCTTCCATTGCTCGGCATCGCTTTGCCACAGGCATGACCTTTCATGCCTGTTTGCGCAAGTGGGCATCTGATACGGCAGAATGAAGGGGGTGTGCTGCACCACCCGTCAACACCGCTCTATCGTTGCCTTTCGCCCAATCTTGTTGTAGCTCTTCCAAGATGGTGCGCTGCGGGTGTAGCTCAATGGTAGAGCAGCAGCTTCCCAAGCTGACGACGGGGGTTCGATTCCCCTCACCCGCTCCAGTTTTCCTCTTTCCTGAAAGCCGGCCATGACTCGCTCCATCACCCTCCATACCCATCGTGCTTCCTGGCCCATCCGCGGCAGCTTCCGAATCTCGCGTGGCAGCAAGTCCGCCGCCGAAGTGGTCATTGCCGAGCTTTTCGAGGACGGCGTGCGCGGGCGTGGCGAATGCGTGCCCTATGCCCGCTACGACGAAAGCCTGGACTCCGTCACCGAACAGCTCGAAGCCCTGACCCCCGCGCTTGCGGCAGGTGAGATCGCGAATATCCAGGCCGTTCAGAAAGCCTTGCCGGCCGGCGCGGCGCGCAACGCCCTTGACTGCGCTTTCTGGGACCTGGAAGCCAAGAAGAGCGGAACGGCCGTCTGGAAGCTCTGCGAGCTGGCGGAGCCCGAGGCCGTCACCACCGCTTACACCCTGTCCCTGGACAGCCCCGATGCCATGGGCCATGCCGCCGCGAACAATGCCGCGCGGCCCCTGTTGAAGCTGAAGCTGGCCGGCGGCGAAGGCGACCTGGAACGCGTGCGCGCCGTGCGCGCCAATGCCCCGGACAGCCGCCTGATCGTCGATGCCAATGAAGGCTGGTCGGCCGAGGATTACCACGCGCTGGTGGACGAACTGGCCGCCCTGCAGGTCTACATGATCGAGCAGCCTTTCCCGGCAGAGCAGGATTCCGTACTGCGCAACCTGCCGCGTCCTGTCCGGGTCTGTGCGGACGAGTCCTGCCATGACACGGCCTCCCTGCCCGATCTGCGGGGCAAGTACGACATGGTGAACATCAAGCTGGACAAGACCGGCGGCCTCAGCGAAGCGCTCGCATTGCGCGAAAAGGCACGGGCCGATGGATTCGAGATCATGGTGGGCTGCATGCTGGCCTCTTCGCTGGCCATGGCACCGGCCATGCTTGTGGGCCAGGGCGCCGAGATCGTCGACCTGGATGGCCCGCTGCTGCTCAGCAAGGACTGCTCACCCGGCCTGGTCTTCGAGGGCAGCCGAATCCTGCCGCCGCCTCATGCCCTTTGGGGATGAGCCGGAGAACGGCCGGACAGCGATCAAAAGCGTCTTTCATGCCACCGCGCCGGCTTAAGGCCTTTCCTTTCGGGGTGTCTTCTGGCACATAGCCTGCTTCAGCAGACAGTCTTCAGATCCATTGTCCTCGCGCCGTGACAACACGGCGCAGCTTTCGAGTGCGCGCATGCCGAAAAGAACAGACATCCAATCCATTCTCATCGTCGGGGCCGGCCCCATCATCATCGGCCAGGCCTGTGAGTTCGACTACTCCGGCGCCCAGGCCTGCAAGGCACTGAAGGAGGAGGGGTATCGGGTCATCCTGGTGAACTCCAATCCGGCGACCATCATGACCGATCCCGGTCTGGCCGACGCCACCTATGTCGAGCCGATCACGCCGGAATTCCTGGAGCGCGTCATCGAGCGCGAGCGCCCCGATGCCCTGCTGCCCACTATGGGCGGACAGACAGCGCTCAATGCCTCGCTGAAGCTGTACGAGTACGGCGTACTCCAGAAGTACGGCGTAGAGATGATCGGAGCGGATGCCGATGTCATCGACAAGGCCGAGGACCGCCAGCGCTTTCGCGAGGCCATGGATGCCATCGGCCTGAAAAGCCCCGCCTCGCGCATGATCAACAGCTATGACGAGGCCCTGGACGCCCTGGATCTGGTCGGCCTGCCGGCCATCATACGCCCCTCCTTCACCCTGGGCGGAACCGGCGGCGGCATCGCCTACAACCGCGAAGAATTCGAGGAGATCGTCAAGAACGGTCTGCGCGCCAGCCCCACCAACGAGGTGCTGATCGAGCAGTCGGTCCTTGGCTGGAAGGAATACGAGATGGAGGTGGTCCGCGACAATGCGGACAACTGCATCATCATCTGCGCCATCGAGAACATCGACCCCATGGGCATCCACACCGGGGATTCCATAACAGTCGCACCGGCGCTGACGCTGACCGACAAGGAATACCAGCTGATGCGCAATGCCTCGATTGCCTGCCTGCGCGAAATCGGGGTGGACACCGGCGGGTCCAACGTGCAGTTCGCGGTCAATCCCGAAACCGGCGAGATGGTGGTCATCGAGATGAACCCCCGCGTCTCGCGGTCCAGTGCACTGGCCTCGAAGGCAACCGGTTTCCCGATCGCCAAGATCGCGGCAAAGCTGGCCGTGGGCTATCACCTGGACGAGCTGCAGAACGACATCACCAAGGTGACACCGGCCTCCTTCGAGCCGACCATCGACTACGTGGTCACCAAGATCCCGCGCTTCACCTTCGAGAAGTTCGCCGGAACCGAGGCCCTGTTGAGCACCTCGATGAAGTCCGTCGGCGAGGCCATGGCCATCGGCCGCTGCTTCCAGGAATCCTTCCAGAAGGCCCTGCGCTCCATGGAGACCGGCCTCACCGGGCTCAACGAAGTCGAAATTCCCGGTGCCGTCACCGAAGACGGCAAGATAGACCGCGAAGCCATCCTGACCCACCTGACCAAGTCGATTCCGGAGCGGGTGCTGGCTGTCGCCCAGGCCTTCCGCTACGGCCTGCACGAAGAAGAGGTGCATCGCGCCACCCATATCGATCCCTGGTTCCTGGCCCAGATTGCCGATCTGGTGCGCGACGAGGAGCAGCTGCGCCGGAGCGGCCTGCCCGACGATGCCGCCGGCCTGCTGAGCCTGAAGCGCAAGGGCTTTTCCGATGCGCGCCTGGGCGAGATCACCGGCCAGGGCCGTCCCCAGGTCACGGCCCTTCGCGAGGATATGGAGATCCGCCCGGTCTACAAGCGGATCGACACCTGTGCCGGCGAATTCCCGGCACAGACCTCTTACATGTACGCGACTTACGAGGGCGGTGACGGTCATACGGCCGAGTGCGAATCCGACGTCAGCGCCGCCGACAAGATCATGATCCTGGGCGGTGGTCCCAACCGCATCGGGCAGGGCATCGAGTTCGACTACTGCTGCGTCCATGCCGCCTATGCCCTGAAGGACGCCGGGTACGAGACCATCATGGTCAACTGCAACCCGGAAACGGTCTCCACCGACTACGACACCTCGGACCGGCTCTACTTCGAGCCGCTGACCGAGGAGGACGTGATCGCCATTGCCCGCAAGGAGCAGAGCCGCGGCCGCCTCTGCGGCGTGATCGTCCAGTTCGGTGGTCAGACGCCCCTGAAGCTGGCCCAGGCCCTGGAAACGGCGGGCGTGCCCATTCTCGGCACCTCGCCCGATGCCATCGACCTGGCCGAGGACCGCCATCGCTTCCAGCAGCTGCTGGGCAAGCTGGACCTGAAGCAGCCGGCCAATGGCACCGCACGTACGCTCGAGGAAGCCGTGCGCTGGGCAGACCAGATCGGCTATCCGGTTTTGCTGCGCCCTTCCTACGTCCTCGGAGGGCGCGCCATGGAGATCGTTCATGACGAGGCGGAGCTGCGGAACTATATCCGCAATGCGGTGAAGGTCTCGGGCAGCAACCCTGTGCTGATTGACAGCTACCTGCGCGAGGCGACCGAGATCGACGTGGATGCCATCTGCGACGGAGACCAGGTCTATGTGGCGGGTATCATGGAGCATATCGAGGAAGCCGGCATCCACTCCGGCGATTCGGCCTGCTCGCTGCCGCCCTATACGCTGGATGACGCACTGATTGCCGAGATCGAGCGCCAGACCGCCGAACTGGCCCGCGGGCTGGATGTGGTCGGCCTGATGAACGTCCAGTTCGCGGTGCAGGACCGGGATATCTATATCCTGGAAGTCAATCCGCGCGCCAGCCGGACCGTGCCCTTCGTGGCCAAGGCGACCGGCGTGCCCGTGGCCAAGGTGGCTGCCCGGGTCATGGCCGGCGCGGATCTGGAGCAGTTCAATCTGGAGCGTTCAAAACGCAACCACGTGGCCGTCAAGGAAGCGGTCTTCCCCTTTGCCCGCTTCCCGGGTATCGACGTTGTCCTGGGCCCCGAGATGAAATCGACTGGTGAGGTCATGGGGATCGACCGCGATTTCGCCCGGGCCTTCCTGAAGGCGCAGCAGGGCGCCGGCGTGAAGCTGCCGCAAAGCGGCAAGGTCTTCGTTTCCGTACGTGACGAGGACAAGCCCCTGAGCGCCGAACTGGCCAGCAAGTTGATCGCGCTGGGCTTTGATATCGTGGCCACCAGCGGCACGGCCACCTGGCTGGAAGAGCGTGGGCTGAAAGTGGAAAGGGTACAGAAGGTGCGCGAAGGCCGGCCGCATGTGGTGGATCGTATGATCGATGGTGACATCCAGCTGGTCTTCAACACCACGGCCACACGCAAGGCCATCGCGGATTCCTTCTCGCTGCGCCGGACGGCCCTGACCAACCAGATTCCCTATTACACCACCATGGCCGGGGCCGAAGCTGCCGTGCAGGCAATTGAAGCGGCGCGCACCGGTCATCTTGAAGTTGCCCCCTTGCAATCGTACTTTAAGGGATCGTTCTAGGGGCTTCGGGAACTCCGAAACCGGCCGAAACAGCGAGTCATCACCCCTGCGGGGCAGATTGCCCGGCGGGGCCAGTGGAGGTTTTCCACTGCAATTTGCGGAGGTTTTTGTCGTCGAGATGAGTGAAAAGGTTCCCATGACAGCCAGCGGCTACGCCCGGCTGGAAGAAGAATTGCGGCACCTGCGCAGTGTGGCGCGGCCCGAGGTCATCAAGGCCATTGCCGAAGCGCGTGAGCATGGCGATCTGTCCGAGAATGCGGAGTACCACGCCGCGCGCGAGCGCCAGTCCTTCATCGAGGGGCGTGTTGCCGAACTTGAGGACAAGATCTCCCGCGCCCAGGTTATCGAGCCCTCCAAGCTGTCCGGGGATACCGTCATGTTCGGCGCCACGGTGGACGTGGCCGACGAGGACACGGACCAGGAATCCACCTTCCAGATCGTGGGCGAAACCGAGGCCGAGGTGAAGGAAGGCCGCATCGCCGTGACCAGTCCGCTGGCTCGTGCTCTGATCGGAAAGCAGGAAGGCGATTCCGTCGAGGTCACGACGCCCAAGGGTGCCAAGGCCTACGAAATCCTGAAGATTCGCTACATCTGAGGCGACGGCCGCCTGCAATGACGAGTCCCGTATCCGTGGGGCGTGCATCTGTGGGGCATATTATGCTGAAGGCTATTCGCCTTCATCCGCCGGCGGTGCCTCCATCTCGTCGATGGGAACCCCCGGGCGGTCGGTCGAGGTGCGAATCACCTGGACGGTCAGGACGGTTGAGACATGCGGCGCCGAAGTCAGGCGCTGGGTCAGCTCGTTCTCATGCGCCGTGTTGCGCGCCACAACCTTGAGGAGGAAATCGTGCGGGCCGCGCGCCATGTGGCATTCGCGGATTTCCGGCCAGGCCGCCATTGTCTCCTCGAACTCCTGCAGGACGGCCTCGCTCTGACTGTCGAGCCCTACCAGCGCGAAGAACATGACTTCGAACCCCAGGGCCTCGGCATTCACCTCGGCATGATAACCCTTGATGTAGCCAGCCTCCTCCAGGGCGCGCACACGCCTGAGGCAGGGCGGCGCCGAGATACCCACCCGTTTGGCCAGGTCGACATTCGTCATGCGCCCCTCGGCCTGAAGGTCCTTGAGAATCCGCATGTCGATGCGGTCCAGCTTGACGCGGGGCATGGAGGGTTCTCCCATTAGGTGTTGCGCGATCGGCGCCCGGGGCGCACTGCACGGCTTGTTGGTGTTGCAGCAAGTCTCACCAAGAAACGCGTTGCGCAAGAATATTACTTTACCCATGGGTTACGCAAGCGAAGTCGTTAGACTGTATCGTTTTTTGAGTGACTTTATAATACGCGCGTCGCCAACAGGCCGCTTCGCGAATACGCCTATTCGAAGAATTTTCCGCAGGGCGGCTTGCCGTTTGTCATCGAAAGGTTGTATAGTAAACAGGTCGTGTATGTCACTGTGCGCACAATCATGAAATGGAAGACACCAACTTAGGATAAACAATCATGTATCATCCCACAGATGTTCACATCGGCCGCAAGATACGCGAAAAGCGCGTATCGCTCGGCATGAGCCAGAGTGCCCTGGCAGAGGCGTTGGGCATTACTTTTCAGCAGGTCCAGAAATATGAAAGCGGTGCCAACCGCGTTGGGGGCAGCCGCCTCTGGGACATGAGCAAGGCGCTTGGCGTTTCGGTGACCTATTTCTTCGAGGGCCTGTCCGGCCCGGGGAACAAGGCCCCCATGCCCAAGGAACCGCCGCTCAGCCGCCAGAGCCTTGAACTGGCCCGGGCCATCAACGCGATTCCCGAAGGCGAGTTGAAGAACCAGGTGGTCAAGCTGGTCAAGGCCTTCGCTAAGTCGGCCTGAGCCCTCAGACGTTCGAGTGTAGCTTCGCGCAGTGACCTGTCCTGCACGGCCAAGTGCCGTGCACATGAGAAGAAGAAAAGACAGTTACACTCGACGCCACGGGTTGTTAGCGGCCTGTGCAGGAACTAGATTGCCGTGAACAACGGCCGATCGAGGGTCCGCACAGGCCGCTTTCTTTTGCGCGGCGCAACCAGCAGACACGAGTACAGCGAAAATGAGCGAGACGAAACACAGCAAGGTTCTGATCCTGGGATCCGGCCCGGCCGGTTATACAGCGGCCGTCTATGCTGCGCGCGCCAATATGGAGCCAATGCTGATCCAGGGGCTGCAGCCAGGCGGACAGCTCTCCATCACGACCGATGTCGAGAACTACCCCGGTTTTGCCGACGCGATCCAGGGCCCCTGGCTGATGGAGCAGATGCAGGAACAGGCCCGGAATGTGGGCACCGAACTGGTCAGCGACATCATCGTCGAGGTCGAGCTCGACAGCCGGCCGATCCGCTGTCACGGCGATTCCGGAACGATCTATACCGGCGATACCCTGATCATCAGCACAGGCGCCCAGGCGCGCTGGCTGGGCCTTGAAAGCGAAACGCGTTTCATGGGGGCGGGTGTTTCCGCCTGCGCCACCTGTGACGGCTTCTTCTACCGCGGAAAGAAGGTTGCCGTGGTTGGCGGGGGCAACACGGCCGCCGAGGAAGCTTTGTTCCTGACCAATTTCGCGGAAAGCGTGACGCTGATCCATCGCCGCGATGAACTGCGTGCCGAAAAGATCATGCAGGAACGACTGTTCCGCAATCCCAAGATCGAGTGCATCTGGGACAGTGTGGTCGAGGAAGTGCTGGGCGAGGACAACCCGCCGGGGGTGACCGGCCTGCGCCTGCGTAACCTCAAGGACGGCAGCACCCGTGAACTCGAGACCGATGGCCTGTTCGTCGCCATCGGGCATGACCCGGCCACGAAGCTGTTCCAGGGCCAACTGCCTATGGATGACGAGGGCTACATCATCACCGCTCCCGATTCCACGGACACCGGAGTGCCCGGCGTTTTTGCGGCGGGCGACGTGAAGGACAAGGTCTATCGCCAGGCTGTCACGGCAGCAGGAATGGGCTGCATGGCCGCCCTTGAGGCCGAACGCTTCCTGGCGACCCAGGAAGTGACAAGCGCGGCTGCGGAATAGTTCTGCTTTTCCGCAGCGGCATTTTAGCTTTTTTCCTTCTAAAACAGATCGCGAGTCGAAGAATTTTCCTTTAGGATTTCTTCCCGGGCCTGAGGTAGTCTTGGCCAGCGGCAATCGCTTGGCTTGAATTTGCAATAAAGGGGGGAGGTCCGTCCGCAGAGGCGTCGGGCCGTCTGTGTAATGGATTGGGATAAACTGCGTATCTTCCACGCCGTTGCCGAAGCGGGAAGCTTCACCCACGCCGGCGAGGTCCTGAACCTCAGCCAGTCGGCTGTCAGCCGCCAGATCAGCGCGCTGGAAGACAGCCTGAAGGTGCCCCTCTTTCACCGCCACGCGCGCGGCCTGATCCTGACCGAGCAGGGCGAACTGCTTTACCGCACCGCACACGAGGTCTTTGCTAAGCTGGCAATCACCGAGGCCCAGTTGACCGAGAGCCGTGACCGGCCGCGCGGCTTGTTGAAGGTCACGACCACCGTGGCTTTCGGGTCCACCTGGTTGGCGCCGCGCCTGCGCCATTTCATGGACCTCTATCCCGACATCGAGCTGCATCTGATCCTGGATGACCGGGAACTCGACCTGTCCATGCGCGAGGCCGACGTCGCCATTCGCATGTCACCGCCGCGCCAGGGCGATCTGATCCAGCGCCACCTGCTGAACGTCCATATCCAAGCCTATGCCGCGCCGGCCTACCTTAAGAAGCATGGCTTGCCGCAAAGCGTGGAGGAACTGGACAAGCACCGTCTGGTTGTCTACGGCCAGGACACGCGGCCCCCGGTTCCCGACGTCAACTGGCTGCTGCGCAGCGGCACGGCGACGGGCATGCGACGGCCGGCACTGACCGTCAACAACATCTACGCCATCATGCAGGCCATCACCATGGGCGCTGGCATCGGCAGCCTGCCGGAGTACATGATCCAGGAGGACAGTGACCTGGTTCAGATTCTCCCGGACCTGGAAGGCCCTCGGATCGATGCCTATTTCGTCTATCCCGAGGAATTACGCGGAACTCAGCGTATCGAGGTTTTCCGGGATTTCCTGCTCCGTCAGGTTGCAGAGTCACGTCTGTAATCCACGTGAACGGAGAACTGCTGTTGCCTTTGAGCAACAGGGGTGTAGCTATGCGACAGTCGCATGGCCCATTTGTTCGTTTGTGCATAGACAATCAGGGGGGAAAATCCCATTTTTCTTGTCAGACGATGTTGCGACGCAGCATCCCTGAGAGCCCGGCGCCAGCGCCGGTCTCTGGTCCGGAATCCCTTCCGGACCCAGGGCCTTCGGGCGCGCCCCTCGCGCAGAAGGTCCTACGTCTCCCAGACGTGAAGCCTCCCTGTTCAACTTGCCGGGAACCTTTTGGTTCCCGGCATTTTTTTCGTCCGGAAATTGCCACGCAACCGGCCCATGAAGTCTCCTTGATCGTCCCGCGATCAGACCCACCTGCCTGCCAGCATCTCAAGGCAGAAGGACACTTCGATCCATGGAAAACCTGACCCCCAATGAGCGCGAGCTCTACGAGACCCTGAAGGAATTGCGCGAAGCACTCCGGGAATTCGAACGCAACCAGGATAAACCGGTCACCTGGCCGGAACGCGTCGACAAGGCCTTCCAGACCAGCGATGCCGTTCTGTCCAGAACAGAGGACAAGGCCGACTCGAGTCTCGGCAGCGCCGGCTAGCAGGAAATCCACAAGCTTCGCCGGCAGCCTGCTCTGCAGGCGAAGCTTGCCCCCTTCTGGTGGTCAAGGACTCTGCCGTAACAAGAGTTCTTCAGGAACAATAATGTTCTTGTTTTGTTCTTATTAATGGCCTATCCTTTCCGCATGGAGAGGAAACGCGCAGAGTTCCAACCGGAAGCAGACCCCCCACCGGAAAGCGGCACGACAGTCCCCGACTGTCCGCGCAAGGGCCGCGGTGCTGTCGGAAACCCGGAAGGACGCTTCGATCCGGAAAGCCGTCACCGAGAGCATGACGGATGGGATCCGGAGGAAGAGGAGCCGGGACTGCAAACCATAGTCTATGCCGACGCGGCACGATCCATCCTGTCGCACAATGATTCTCCCGACGTTCCGCTCTCCCGCTCACTCAATCCCTATCGCGGCTGCGAGCACGGCTGTATCTACTGCTTCGCGCGTCCCAGCCATTCCTATCTTGGCCTTTCGCCGGGCCTGGACTTCGAGAGCCGCATCTTCGCCAAGCACGCCGCTGCCGAGTTGCTGCGCCAGGAACTGGCCAAGCCCTCCTACCGTCCAGAGGTCATCGCGCTTGGCTCGAACACCGATCCCTACCAGCCGGTGGAGCGGAAGCTGCGCATCACCCGCGGGGTCCTGGAAGTGCTGCTCCAGGCCCGTCACCCGGTCACGTTGATCACCAAATCCACACTGGTCCTGCGCGATCTGGATCTGCTCCAGGAACTTGCGCAGCAGAATCTCGTTCGGGTCTGCCTGTCCATCACTACCCTGGACGGCAAGCTGGCACGCAATCTGGAACCGCGGGCCGCGACTCCGATGAAGCGGCTCGCGACACTTCAGAAGCTGAACCAGGCCGGCATTCCCGTCACCGTGCTTTCCGCGCCCATGATCCCGGGACTGAATGACAGTGAACTGGAGGCCATTCTCGAAGCTGCCGCCGAGCGCGGTGCCGACAGGGCCGGTTACGTCCTGCTGCGCCTGCCTCACGAGTTGGGAGCACTGTTCGAGAACTGGCTCGATACGCACATGCCGGAACGAAAAAATCGCGTCCTGAAACTTGTCAAGGAAACCCGGGCCGGCCATCTCTATGAAAGCCGTTGGGGCACGCGGATGAAGGGCCGGGGTGTCTATGCCGATCTTCTCCGCCAGCGTTTCGAGACCGCGACCCGGCGCCTGAAACTGAATCGGACGGAAAATTCCATGGATTGCAACCGCTTCCGAGCGCCCCGTGATCCACGGCAATTCGAGCTTTTCTAGGAGCTTACGTCACGGAATCAGGCCTTTTCGCAGCCCGCCATGCTGTAAACGCATTGCTGCGCTGCAAGATGTAGGTTCCATGACGCATCAGCTTCCTTTATATGAATGCGATAAATTCGTCACATTGACAGTTAGACAGAAGCTGAAACGACAGGAAGATCTGATGGCCCGGAACCGTAGTGAAAGCGTGAAGAAACCCGAAAGCGATCGCCAGCACGAGACCAAGAAGCGCAAGTGCCTGATGTGCGCCCAGAGCTTCAGCTCGGCCTGGCCTGGCGAGCGTATCTGCCCCTCCTGCAAGCAGACTCAGGCCTGGAGCGACGGACACGGTATGGCGGCCTGAGGCCGCGCGCGGACAGCGCCGCCGCGTCTGTCCCCATGCCCGACTATTCATTCGAAACAGAATTCGGAGCCCGCGACAACCGCCAAATTGTCGGCCTCGACGAGGCTGGACGCGGCCCCTGGGCCGGGCCGGTTGTCGCGGCAGCCGTGTGTATCACACCGGCAGACCTTACCGAACCCACCTTTCAGCACCTCAACGATTCCAAGAAACTGACGGCACAGCGACGGGCCAGTCTGTGCACGGCCATACAGGAACGATGTCATTTCGGCATCGGACAGGCCAGTGTTTCCGAAATCGATCAGTTCAACATCCTGCAGGCCAGCCTTCTGGCCATGCAGCGGGCGGTGGCAGCCCTGGATTTCGTTCCCGACGGCGCCATCGTCGACGGCCTGCACGCGCCGGAGTTGCCCTGTCCACACCGGGCCATGGCCCGTGGCGACAGCCTCAGCGTCTCGGTGGCGGCCGCTTCGATCCTGGCCAAGGTCACGCGTGACCGCCTGATGGAACAGCTCGACCAGGACTGCCCCGGCTATCACTGGAATCGCAATCGCGGCTATGGCACCGCGGATCATCGCAAGGCACTGGAGCAGCTCGGACCCAGCAGATATCACCGTCGCTCCTTCCGCCCCATACAAGAACTTGTGTCCAGACTTGAAAACAAGACTGTAACTAGTTGATTCTCACGAAAGACTTGACCGCGAATCCTGCGTGACTCAGGATAGCTCCGGACTTCAGGCCAAGGGGGAGTATCGGGGGCATGTCCGTGGTTACCGAAAAAAGCAGCAAAAGACGCAACATCGAGCGCGACTCTGGCGATGGGCGTCTGATCATCGGCGATTCCGCAGAGGTCATGCGCGAGCTGCCCGCTGGCAGCGTCGACATGATCTTCGCCGATCCGCCCTACAACATGCAGCTGGGGGGCGACCTGACTCGCCCCGACAACAGCCGCGTGGACGGGGTCGATGACGCCTGGGACAAGTTCGACGACCTGAAAGCCTATGACGGCTTCACCCGTGACTGGCTGGCAGCTGCTCGCCATGCGCTCAGCGAGGATGGCAGCCTCTGGGTCATCGGCAGCTATCACAACATCTACCGCGTAGGCAGCATCCTGCAGGAACTGGGATTCTGGATCCTGAACGATGTGATCTGGCGCAAGTCCAACCCCATGCCCAACTTTCGCGGCCGGCGTTTCACCAATGCCCACGAGACCCTGATCTGGGCCGCCAAGTCGGAACGTTCGCGCTACGTTTTCAATTATGAATCCATGAAGGCCCTGAACGACGACCTGCAGATGCGCAGCGACTGGCTGATCCCGATCTGCTCGGGCCAGGAGCGCTTGCGCGACAAGCAGGGCCAGAAGGCCCATTCGACCCAGAAGCCCGAAGCCCTGCTCCACCGCATCCTCATGGCCTCGACCAAGCCCGAACAGCTGGTGCTCGACCCCTTCTTCGGCAGCGGCACCACCGGCGCCGTGGCCAAGCGTCTTCGCCGGCGCTGGATCGGCATCGAGCGCGAGGAAGGCTATGCAGAACTGGCCCGCACACGCATCGACCGTGTCGAACCGCTTGCTGACCCGGAACTGCTCGAGATCAAGCAGAAGCGCGCCGAACCGCGCATCCCCTTCGGCTGGCTAGTGGAACGCGGCTTGCTGGAGCCCGGCACAGTCCTTCATGATCCCAATCGCCGGCTGACCGCAAAGGTCAGGGCGGACGGCACGCTGATCTGCACCGGGCCCCAGGGCGACCATCACGGATCGATTCACAAGGTTGGGGCCGCAGTCCAGGGTGCGACAGCCTGCAACGGCTGGACCTTCTGGCACCTGAATGTGGAGGGGCGCTCCGTGCCCATCGACATGCTGCGCCAGAAACTGCGCGCCGAACTCAACTGATCGCCGCTCCGTTCCCTGAACCGTCCCTCTCAGGCCCAGCCCTGCTTGATGGCATGGGCAATGACCTTGCGCATCACGGAGGGCAGGGCCTGGTTGTCCAGGTCTTCCGGCGTCACCCAGCGCCCACCGGGCAGGTCACAGTGCCCGCGCGCCGCCCAGACCCGAAGCTGCAGGCGGAAATGGGTGAAGGTATGCGAGACCTGACCCGGCAGGGCCTGCCAGTCGGTGGCCAGCGGCGCCTGGGCCAGGGCTTCCCCGTCGTCCGGCGGCACTTGCGTCCAGTCCGTTGACGGCACCTCGGTCATGCCGCCGAGCAACCCCCGTTCCGGGCGACGGCGCAGCAGCACGGCACTGTCATCCGGACGGATCAGCCAGAAGGCAACGCCCTGGCGCAGGGGCTTTTCCTTCCGTGCCGCCTTGCGCGGCAGGGTTTCGGCAATACCTCGAGCGCGTCCGGAGCAATCCTCGGCAAGAGGACAAAGCATGCAGCGCGGCCGTGCCGGCTGACAAATGCCCGCGCCCAGGTCCATCATGGCCTGGGCGAAATCGCCGGGCCGACCGACCGGCACAAGGCGCCGCATGAACGCACCGATCTCCGGTTTTGCCTTGGGCAATTCGGTTTCGATTGCGAACAGCCGGCTGATCACCCGCTCGATATTGCCGTCCACGGGGGCTTCTGGTTGATCGAAGGCGATGGCGGCAATGGCGGCGGCCGTATAGGGGCCGATCCCGGGCAGTCCCTGGAGCTTGTCAGCTGTTTCCGGGAAGACACCACCATGAGTGTCCGTCACGACCTGGGCGCAGCGATGGAGATTGCGGGCCCGTGCATAATACCCCAACCCCGCCCAGGCGGTCAGAACATCCTCCCGATCCGCCGCGGCCAGGTCTGCAACAGTCGGCCAGCGTTCCAGGAAGGCCTCGAAATAGGGTTTGACGGCCGCCACCGTGGTCTGTTGCAGCATGATTTCCGACAGCCAGACATGATAGGCATCGGGCCGCTGTCCGGGCACTGCGCGCCAGGGCAGCACCCGGGCATGGCGATCGTACCAGGCCAGCAGCTTGCCGGCGATCCGTTCGGCAATAGCGGGGGACAGGCTTTCAGTGGCGGTTGAAGACGACATCCTGGCCCTTATAGTTAAGACGACGACACAGGCAAGTCCGGTCAGACCGGTGACCCCGAACAAAGGACGCCCCACAGCGTGAACGCAGCCTCTTCCAAGGATCGCTCCGAACGTGGCGCAAGCCCGCGCAGTCTTTCGCGCCTGCTACGCGATGTCACGGCCCCGGCGCTGTCAAAGCGAAGTCGCGCCGAGGCCAGCCTGATCCTGGACTGGGCGACGGTGATCGGGACCAGCCTGGCCGGCAAGGCCCAGCCGGTGCGCCTGAGCTTTCCGCGACGTGGCGAACGCCGTGGCGCCACGCTGCTCCTGCGTGTCGATGCCGCCCATGCCCTGGATATCCAGCACCAGGAGCCCCAGATCATCGAACGCGTGAACAGCCATTTCGGCTACAGCCTGATCAGCCGCCTGAAACTGGAGCAGGCACCGTTGCGCGCGCGCCAGGAAACCCGGCGACAGGAGCCGCAGCTGCCCCCGCCCCTGCCCCGTGAGGAGAACAGCCGTCTGGAGCAACAACTGCAGGAGATCGACAACGGCCAGCTGCGCAGCGCGCTCCAGCATCTGGCCGAGGCCGTGGAGGCCCGGAAACGGAAGTGACACAAGCCTGACCTTGTTTTTGCCAGATTGTTCCCTGACACAGGACGTACACAACGTTGCCTTGCTTCGTGCCGGCAGTCCGTCACCATGAAGCAAACGCGCAGAAAGGATTCGGGGCTGTGGATATCTGCAGTCTTGAGAATCGGATAAGCTCCACGTAACATCCACTAGATATGGTAGGTGAAATATGAACCGCAGGCATATACTGTTATCCGCAGCCGCCCTGGCCTTGACGCCGCTGTTGCCGCGCATCAATCCCGCGTTGGCCGATGCCACGACCGTGGAAGAAGGCGAACGGATCATCGGCGATGCCGATGCGCCGATCACGATCATCGAGTATGCCTCCCTGACCTGTCCGCATTGCGCCAGTTTTCATACTGACACCCTGCCCGAGCTCAAGAGCGAGTGGCTGGACGAAGGCAAGGCCCGCCTCGTCTATCGTCATTATCCGCTGGATGGGCTGGCTCTGCGCGCCGCCATGGTCACCGAGTGCCTGGAGCAGGACCGCGCCTTCTTCGGCCTGCTGTCCGCACTGTTCGAGAATCAGCAGCAGTGGGCCCGAGCCGAGGATCCCATCGCCGCCTTGCAGAAGCATGCACGGCTGGCCGGGCTCGGCGAAGAGCGTTTCAACAGCTGCATCGAGGACGAGGCGGGCATGAACCAGGTCATTCGCAAGCTGGAGCAGGCGCGCGAGACCTACGAGGTTCAGTCCACGCCCACCTTCATCATTAACGGCCGCAAGGTCGAGGGCAATCGCTCCTACGAAGACCTTGCGGAGATCCTGGAAGAGGTCCAGGAGGACTCCTGACCGGCCCTTAGCTCCTCACGGACCAGCGGCCGGCGCTAGCTTGAGAGGACACAGACGCCTTGGTCCAGTTTGTCAGGCTTCGATTGAGCGGCTTCAAGTCCTTCGTTGATCCGACGGAGCTGCTGATCGAGCCCGGCACGACGGGAATCGTCGGGCCGAATGGCTGCGGAAAATCCAATCTGGTCGAGGCCCTGCGTTGGGTCATGGGCGAAACCTCCGCCAAACGCTTGCGTGGCGGCGAGATGGACGACGTCATCTTCGGTGGCAGCTCCAATCGTCCGCCCCGCAACCTGGCCGAGGTTGGCCTGTCCCTGGACAATCGTGATCGCACGGCACCCGCCAACCTGAACGACCAGGACGACTTGGAGATCGTCCGCCGAATCGAGCGCGACAAGGGCTCGACCTATCGCGTGAATGGCCGCGAAGTGCGCGCCCGCGATGTCCAGCTGCTGTTTGCCGATGCGGCCAGCGGGGCCCAGTCTACCGCCATCGTCAGCCAGGGACGCGTGGGGGCACTGATCAACGCCAAACCCGCCGATCGGCGCATGCTGCTGGAAGAGGCCGCCGGAATCTCCGGCCTGCACTCGCGCCGCCACGAGGCGGAATTGCGGCTGAAGGCGGCCGAAGCCAACCTGGAGCGCCTGGACGACGTGTCCGGCACCATGGAAAGCCAGCTTCAGTCCCTGAAGAAACAGGCACGCCAGGCCACCCGTTATCGCAACATCGCCGACCAGTTGCGCCGGCAGGAAGCCCTGCTTCTGCACCTGGAATGGCTCGAGGCGCGCGCCCAACAGGAGCGAGCCCGGGAGGCCTTGAAGGCCGCCAAGGAAACCGTGGAAGGCCTGACGCAGCAATCCGCAGTCGCCGCACGTGAACAGACCGAGGCCGCCAATGCCCTGCCTGAATTGCGCCAGCAAGAAGCGGCATCCTCCGCCGCCCTGCGGCGGCTGATTTCCGAGCGCGACAGCCTTCAGGCCGAGGAGACCCGCACAAAGGAAGCGCGGGCCCAGGCCGAGGACCGGCTGTCCCAGATCGACAGCGACCTTAAGCGCACGGCCAATCTGCTGGAGGACGCCTCGGAAGCGCGCCAGCGCCTGCAGGACGAGCGTGCCCGCCTTCAAGAGGCCGGTGAGGGCGAGCAGGCAGCCCGCGACGACGCCATCGCCCGGCGTGATGGCCTGGCCAACGAACTCTCTGCGCGCCAGGACGAGATCGATAGCCAGGCGGAAGCCATCGCCAATGACGAAGCCCGCCGCTCCACACTGGAACGGCGCCTGGCCGACATGGAGGAGCGGTCCCGCAAGCTGGAGGAACGCATTGCCCTCCAGGCCGGCGAGGAACGCGATCTCAAGGCACAACAACCTGCAGCCGACGCCATGGAAGCGGCGGCACACGAACTGAGGAACGCCGAGAGCGAGGACGAAAAGCTGCAGCAGAGCCTGGAGGAAATCACGGAGACGCTCAGCACGCTGCGCCGCCAGCGGGAAAGCTTGGGCGAACGTCACCGTGCACAGGCGGCCGTCTGCACCCGCCTTGAGACCGAGCGCAACACCCTGACACAGCTTCTGGAAAGCGGGGCCGGCGAGAGCGGTCCGCCGCTTGCCGATTCCTTGAGCGTTGAACGCGGATACGAAGCCGCCCTGGGGGCGGCCCTGGGCGAAGACCTGGAAGCGCCCCTGCTGCACGACAGCGGGGCACAGGGTGAAGACGGACCGCCGCTTTTCTGGACGACACTGCCCGAGCTCGACACAGCCCCGAACCTGCCCCAGGGCAGCACCCCCCTGACCCGCTATGTCAGTGGCAGCCCCGCGCTGCTACGGCGGCTGTCCCAGACCGGACTGGTGGATTCGGCCGACCAGGCACGCCGGCTTCAACCGGACCTGCTTCCCGGCCAGCGCCTGGTCACGGCAGATGGCGATCTCTGGCGCTGGGACGGTTACACGGCCTATGCCGAAGCGCCCACGGCCAGCGCCCAGCGTCTGGCCCAGCGCAACCGGTTGAGCGAACTGGAGGGCGAACTGGACGAGGCCGACAGGGACCGCCTGGCCATCGAGCAGGAAGACGAAAGCCTGCGCGAACGCCTGCAAGCCGCCGAAACGCGCGAGGCGGAAACCAGGCGGGCCCTGAAGAGCAACCAGGAGGCACTGGACAGCGCCCGCAATGCCCAGGCCCGGCTGGAGCGAGAGACAGCGGCCATCAACTCGAAACTGGAATCCGTGGCGGAATCCATTGCCACCCTGGAAACCGAGAAGGCCGAATTGAATGCCGACCTGGAAACGGTGCGTGAGGAACAGGCAGAGCTTCCGGACACCTCTGCCGCGCGAGCCAAGCTCGAAGACTCCCGGCAGGAGTTGGCGGACCTGCGCAGGCGGCACAACGAGGCCGATGCCGAACTGGGACGCCTGACGCGGGAGACGCGTGAGCGCAATGAACGGCTTGAGGCCATTGCACGCGAAGAGGCAACCTGGCAGCGTCGAACCGCCGAATCCGAACAGCACCGCACCGAGCTGGAAACGCGGCGCGAAGCGGTGCAGCAGGAACTCGAGACCCTGTCGGCCCGACCCGAGGAAATAGCTGCGCAGCACACGACCCTGGCCGAGAAGATCGCCGAAGCCGAAACGGCACAGCGCACGGCCGCCGATGCACTGGCCCAGGGGGAGACCCGCCAGCGCGAAGCCGATGCGGCCCTGAAGCAGGCCGAGCAGGCCGTGAACGAGGCCCGCGAAACCAGAGTCAGGACCGAGGCAGGTGTCGAGCAGGCCGAGCAGGCACTCGACGCCCATGCCCGCCGGGTCCGCGAACGCTTGGACTGCGTGCCGGACGCCCTTCTGGACCTGGCGGGCCTTATGCCCGACCAGGAGCTGCCGGAACAGGATGAGGTCGCGGCCAAGGTCGAACGCCTGCGCGGCGAGCGCGAGCGCATGGGCCCGGTCAACCTTCGGGCCGAGACCGAGGCCGAGGAACTCACGCAGAAGATCGAGGAGATTGCCCGGGAGCGCGAGGACCTGACAGCTGCCATCGCCCGCCTGCGCCAGGGCATTTCCAGCCTGAACCGCGAAGGCCGCGAACGCCTGCTGGCCGCCTTCGAACAGGTGAACCGCCACTTTACCCAGCTGTTTGCCCGGCTGTTCGGAGGCGGCGAAGCGCACCTGCGGCTGACAGAAGCCGAGGACCCCCTGGACGCCGGCCTGGAAATCATGGCCAGCCCGCCGGGCAAACGGCTCCAGGTCATGTCGCTTCTGTCGGGCGGCGAACAGGCGCTTACCGCACTGGCCGTGCTATTCGCCGTCTTCCTGACCAACCCCGCGCCGATCTGTATCCTGGACGAGGTGGACGCACCGCTCGACGATTCCAACGTGGACCGCTTCTGCGACCTGGTGGACGAGCTGGCACACAGCCTCGAAACCCGCTTCCTGCTGGTCACCCACCATCGCCTGACCATGGCCCGGGTCGATCGCCTGTTCGGCGTGACCATGGCCGAGCGCGGTGTCAGCCAGCTTGTCTCGGTCGACATGGAGGAGGCCGAAGCCCTGCGCGAAACGGCCTGAAAAGCCGCAGCTACCGGGGCTTCGAAGCGCAGGCCGACCGGCCGCCTGGAAACCGGGGATTGAGCCTTGACGGGGATGGGGTCCCTCCGTATGGTTCGCGCGCCTTCCGGCACGTCGGGGGCGACAGGAGGGGGCAAGCGGCCGGCACGGCTCCAGTTTCATCGGAGATATCCGATAGGGAGACAACACGATGTCGGATCCGCGCAAACCCTCGCCTTTCGATTCCCTGGACAAGCGGCTCAAGGCGGTCCGCGACCGTCGGAGCAAACGTGAGGGCAAGAGTTCTACGGCACGCGGGAGCGGCGGAAGCAGCGGCCTGGGTGTCGGCATGCGGATTGCAACCGAGATTGTCGCCTCCATTGGCGTCGGGGTTGCGATCGGACTTTTTTTGGACGCACAGCTGGGAACGAAACCCTGGCTGATGCTTCTGTTTATCTTGCTCGGCACGGCGGCCGCGTTCTACAACGTGGTGCGCGTCGCCAAGGGGCTGGAGCGCAGGAGCAAGGAAGATAGGGACAATTCCCGGCCGAAGTGACGGCTGACCATAGACCGCGAGGGGCAAGGTGGCGACGCAGGATACGCAGGACGGCGGTTTTCCCGTAGATCCTCTACACCAGTTTGAGATCACGCCGTTGATTCCGATCAACATTGGCGGTCTTGATCTGTCATTTACCAATTCGGCGTTGTGGATGCTGATCACCGTGGGTGTCATCAGCCTCTTCATGATCGCCGCTATGCGCCATCATGAACTGGTCCCCGGCCGGCTGCAGAACTGCGCCGAGCTGCTGTACGAGACCATTGCCAACATGGTGCGCGACAACGTGGGCAGTGAAGGGCGCCAGTACTTCCCCTTCATCTTCTCGCTGTTTCTCTTCGTGCTCTTCGGCAATCTCCTGGGGATGATTCCCTCGTCCTTCACCTTCACGAGCCACCTGGCCGTGACCTTCACGATGGCCATCATCATCTTCATCGCCGTGACCATCATCGGTTTCGCGCGCCATGGACTCGGCTATTGCCGCATGTTCTTCCCGCACGGCGCGCCGGCCTGGACAGCTGTCATCCTGGTTCCGATCGAACTGATCTCCTATCTCTCACGGCCGATCAGCCTGTCGATGCGTCTGTTCGCCAACATGATGGCCGGACACATCCTGCTGAAGGTCTTCGCCGGCTTCGTCCTTCTGATGGGCGTGGCAGGCGTGGTCCCACTGGCGGCCCTGCTGGGCATCACGGCGCTGGAATTCCTGGTTGCGGTGCTGCAAGCCTACATCTTCACCATTCTGACCTGCGTCTATCTGCACGACGCCATCCACATGCACTGAGCGGCAGCGGACAGTCGACAGGAACGAAAACCACCCCAGATCCACACGCGGTTAATCCAAGGAGTGTAAAAAATGGAACTCGAAGCAGCTAAGATGATTGGTGCCGGTCTGGCGACCCTGGGCATGATCGGTGCCGGCCTCGGTGTCGGTAACGTCTGGTCCAACTACTATGCGGCCATCGCCCGCAACCCGGCCGCCAAGGACGAGATTGGCGCCAACATCTGGATCGGCTTCGCCGTGACGGAAGCCATCGCGATCTTCTCGCTGGTGGTCGCCCTTCTGGTCCTGTTCGGCTAACACGTTCCCCGGCCCGGGGCTGCTGATCGGCAGCCCCAGGGCTTCAGGTTCGAACCAGACGACAGGATCCATCGGTATGGTCAAACTGCCCGCAGCGCTGCGGATTGCCGCTTTGTCCGCCGCCACCACCTGCATTTCAGGAGTGGCGCTGGCGGCCGAGGAAGGTGGTCTGCCGCAAATCAGTCAGGTCGACACCTACGCCAGCCAGATCTTCTGGCTGTTCGTAACCTTCGGTCTTCTCTACATCGTCATGTCCCGCGTGGCCCTGCCGCGCATCGGCGACGTGATCGAGGAACGCCGCGACAAGATCGACGACGACCTCATGCGTGCGGAGACGATCCGCTCCGAGGCCGAGGATGTTCTGGCCGAGTATGAAAAGGCTCTTTCCGTCGCCCGCGAAGAGGCTACGGGCATCCTGCAGAAAGCCAGCGATGAGGCGAAGGCCAAGATGGATGAACGCCACGAGGCCTTCTCCCAGGAATTGGCCGAACGAACCCGGGAAGCCGAGGAACGGATCGGCGCCGCAAAGACCGAGGCGCTCAAGGACCTGGCTTCGGTAGCAGCTGATACGGCCACAGCAACCACCGACAAGCTGGTGGGCTTCAAGCCCGACAGCAAAACGGTTGAACAGGCCGTCCAGGCCGAGATGAAGGAGCGTCTGTGATGTTTTCCAGCGAATACACCTGGATCACGATCGCGCTGCTGCTGTTTCTGGCGCTGGCTGCCTGGAAGGGCCTACGCCCGATGCTCGCCAAGCTGGACTCGCGCAGCGAGCGCATCCGCAAGGAAATCGAGGAAGCACAGGCCCTGCGTGAAGAAGCGCAGAAGATGCTCGCCGACTACAAGCGCCGCCAGCGCGACGCCTTGAAGGAAGCCGAGGAGATCGTCGAGCATTCCAAGACCGAGGCCCAGCGCATTCGCCAGAACTCCGAGAAGGAGCTCGAGGAAAGCCTGCAGCGCCGTGAGCAGATGATGATGGACAAGATCCGCCAGGCCGAGGCGGATGCCATCGCGGAAGTCCGCAACCAGGCCGTCGACGTGGCCATTGCCGCCTCCGCCAAGCTGATCGCGGACAACCTCGACAAGGAGGGTCAGAAGGCCCTGACCGAATCCTCCATCGAGACCGTCGGCAACAAGCTGAACTGAGCCCGTCGCTCGCCTGCCCCAGAGTTTGCGGCGAGCGGGCTCCCCTTTCCTGTCAGGAGCAGGCCTCCAAAGGTGGTGTATTAAGATGGGTGATGTGAAGAAGGTGGTGCTCGCCTATTCGGGCGGCCTCGATACCTCCGTTATTCTGAAATGGCTGCAGGAGGCCTACGGCTGCGAGGTCGTGACCTTCACCGCCGATCTCGGCCAGGGCGAAGAGCTCGAGCCCGCCCGCAAGAAGGCCGAGATGCTGGGAATCAAGCCCGAGAACATCTACATCGAGGACCTGCGCGAGGACTTCGTGCGCGACTATGTCTTCCCAATGTTCCGGGCCAATGCGCTTTATGAAGGCCTCTACCTGCTGGGCACCTCGATTGCCCGCCCCCTGATCTCGAAACGTCAGATCGAGATCGCGCGTGAGACCGGCGCCGATGCCGCCGCTCATGGCGCCACCGGCAAGGGCAACGACCAGGTACGCTTCGAGCTGGCCTACTACGCGCTCAATCCCGACATCCATGTGATCGCGCCCTGGCGCGAATGGGACCTCAATTCCCGCACAAAGCTGATTGACTTCGCCGAGAAACACCAGATTCCCATCGCCAAGGACAAGCGCGGTGAGGCCCCCTTCTCGGTGGACGCCAACCTTCTGCACATCTCGGCCGAGGGCAAGGTTCTGGAAGACCCCTGGGAAGAGGCTCAGGAATACGTCTATTCCCGCAGCGTGTCCCCCGAGGAGGCGCCCGATCAGCCCACCTACATCGAGGTCGAGTTCGAGAAGGGCGACCCCGTCGCCATCGACGGCCAGCGCCTCAGCCCGGCCGCCCTGCTGACCGAACTCAACCGCCTGGGCGGCACCAACGGCATCGGCCGCCTGGACCTGGTGGAAAACCGCTTCGTCGGCATGAAGAGCCGCGGCGTCTACGAGACGCCAGGCGGCACCGTCCTGCTGGCCGCCCACCGCGGCATAGAACAGCTCACCCTGGACCGGGGCGCGGCACACCTGAAGGACGAGATCATGCCGCGCTATGCCGAGCTGATCTACAACGGCTTCTGGTTCTCACCCGAACGTGAGATGCTGCAGGCCCTGATCGATCGCAGCCAGGAGCATGTGAACGGCACCGTGCGCCTCAAGCTCTACAAGGGCAGCGCCACCGTGGTCGGCCGCAAGTCACCCGACAGCCTCTACAGCATGGCGCACGTCACCTTCGAGGAAGACGACGTCTACGACCAGCGCGACGCCGAAGGCTTCATCAAGCTCAACGCCCTGCGCCTGCGCCTGCTGAAGCACAACGGCCAGCAAGGCTGACAGAGGCCAAAAGACGCAAGTAAGGAAAAGGGCGGTCTCACGACCGCCCTTTTCCTTTTCAGCGCCCATAAGAGTTGAAGTTCAGTACTGGAATTCCTCGAAGATGTGGCTGACGTCACCCTGCCAACGGCCGTGGTAGAGGGACAGCAGTTCGTCGGCCGGTGTCTGGCCGGTGATGACGATTTCGCGCAGAACGTCCAGGAAGATGCGCTCGTCCATGCCCTCGTCATTCTGGCGTGATCGGGCCTGCAGGCCCTCCGATGCGATCTCGAGCGCCCGTGTCGCCAGGTCGCCCACCGTTCCCTGGCGGAAAGGCGTGGCCAGTGCCTGGCGCGGCACCTCGGCGCGCAGGTATTCATGATCCTCCAGTGTCCAGTCGCGCACCAGGTCCTCGGCCGCCGACAGCGCCGTCTCGTCGTACAGCAGGCCGACCCAGAAGGCCGGCAGGGCACAGAGGCGCCGCCAGGGCCCACCGTCGGCCCCACGCATCTCCAGATAGCGCTTGAGGCGCACCTCGGGGAAAGCCGTGGTCAGGTGATCTTCCCAGTCGCTCATAAGCGGGATCTCACCTGGAAGGACGTCCAGGCGGCCTTCCATGAAATCCCGGAAGGACAGGCCGCTGCAATCGATGTACTTGCCGTCGCGATAGACGAAATACATCGGCACATCCAGCATGTAGTCCACGTGGCGCTCGAACCCCATTCCGTCCTCGAAGACGAAAGGCAGGATACCGCAGCGATCCGGGTCGGTGTCCGTCCAGATATGGCTGCGATAGCTCTTGAACCCGTTCGGCTTTCCCTCGGTGAAGGGCGAGTTGGCGAACAGCGCGGTGGCCAGGGGCTGCAGGGCCAGGGAGACGCGGAACTTGCGGACCATGTCGCGCTCGTCGGCGAAGTCCAGGTTGGTCTGCACCGTGCAGGTGCGCAGCATCATGTCCAGGCCCAGGTTGCCCTTCTTGGGCATGTAGTCGGACATGATCTTGTAGCGCCCCTTGGGCATCCAGTTCATGTCCTCACGCCGCCAGGTCGGGGCAAAACCCAGCCCCAGCATGCCGACGTTGAGGGGGTCGCAGACCTCCTTCACCTCGGCCAGGTGCGTGTTCACCTCGGCACAGGTCTGGTGCAGGTTCTCGACCGGTGCACCCGACAGCTCAAGCTGTCCGCCCGGCTCCAGGGTGATGTTGCAGCCCCCTTTCACCAGGGCCACGGGCTTGCCGTTCTCCTTGGAGAGGGTCCAGCCGAAGCGCTCGGACATGCCTTCCAGGATCGCGCGGATCGAGGCTGTCCCGTCATAGGGCAGCGACTGCAGGGTCGTGCGTTCGAAGCCGAACTTCTCGTGCTCCGTGCCGATTCGCCAATCGGCGGCGGGTTTGGCGCCCGTTTCCAGATAACGAACGAGCTGCTCCTTGCCGGTGATCGGATCACCCTTGGATTGGGGAGGGGCTGACATGGGAAAGCTTCGGACTCACTGAGCTGTGAACGGATAGGCGATCGATGCAACGTAAACTGCCATGGCCAGCAGTCTGCTGCGTCCTTGGCCTGCATCAGAGCGACCCTGGACCGTTTTCGTCAAGCACCTTTGCCGCAGGGCAGGCATCCGCCCACCTCAACGCGGCTGCAGATTGCGGAATGCCGGGGCTTCCGCCCAATCGCCACCCAACGCCTGCATCACCGAAAGCGCCGCGATCACGGCCGTATCCGCGCGCAGGATTCGCGGCCCAAGGCCCACCGGACAGGCCGCCGGGTGCCGGGCGATCATGGCGTGCTCCTGCGGATCGAACCCGCCTTCGGGTCCGGTCAGCAGGGCGCGCGCCGGCCGCTGCTGCAAGATCTCTGCAATCGGCTGGCCGCCCCCGCTTTCGTCGGCAAACAGGAACGGATGGTCTGCCGGCCAATCCTGAAGCAGTTGCTCCAGCTTCACTGGCTCCTCCACCTGCGGCAGGCCAAGGCGCTCACATTGCTCCGCCGCCTCGCGCACGGCCGTGCGCAGACGCTGAACGTTCACCCGGTCCACGACAGTCCGCCGTGTCAGCACCGGTTGCAGGCGGGTACAGCCGAGTTCCGTCGCCTTTTCCACGATCCAGTCGATTCGCGCGCGTTTCACCGGTGCGAAGCATACGCTCAGCTCGGGTTCGTCCTCTTGCGGGCGCGACTGGCTTTCCACGGAAAGCGAGGCCCAGCCCTTGCCAAGCGCCTCGACCCGGGCCAGCCACTCCCCATCCCGGCCGTTGAACAGCGCCAGTTGCGCACCGGGTTTCAGGCGCAGGACCGAGCGCAGAAAATGCGCCTGTTCGGGACTCAGTCCCAGGACAGGTTCCTGTCCAAGGTCATCTTCCACATAAAGACGCGTGGCCAGCTTGACGTCCTTCATCCGGGAATCCGCGTTTCTTTTTAACAAGCATGATCTTGAGCCTGAGGCTCGGCCCGCGCAAGATACGCGCCATGATCTCTTCGGCAAGCAAGCATTCGGACGCAAGCGATATCGTTCCCAACAACTGGCTGGAACGCCAGCTGCCCAGTGCCTGGCGTCCCTATT
The DNA here is from genome assembly GCF_000420625.1 of Fodinicurvata sediminis DSM 21159. Taxonomy (NCBI): domain Bacteria; kingdom Pseudomonadati; phylum Pseudomonadota; class Alphaproteobacteria; order Rhodospirillales; family Rhodovibrionaceae; genus Fodinicurvata; species Fodinicurvata sediminis. The sequence goes on from NZ_ATVH01000013.1 coordinate 65,609, forward strand.
CGCGCCTGGCCCGGCTGGATCGGCCGATCGGGACCTGGCTGCTGCTCTTTCCCTGCTGGTGGTCCATCGCCATGGCCCAGGTCGCCAGCGGACAGGCGCCGAATCTATGGCTCTACCTGCTGTTCGGACTGGGCGCCATCCTGATGCGCGCGGCCGGCTGCACCATCAACGACATCCTGGACCGACACTATGACGGACGGGTTGCCCGCACCGCCACCCGTCCCCTGCCAAGCGGCCAGATCACGCTGAAGCAGGCCATTGCCTTCCTGGCCGCCTTGCTGGCGGGGGGCGCTGCAATCCTCTTCTCACTCGCGCCAACGGCAATCCTGCTCGGCCTGGCATCCCTGCTTCTGGTCTTCCCCTACCCGCTGATGAAGCGCATCACCTACTGGCCCCAGCTCTGGCTGGGCCTGACCTTCAACTGGGGGGCGCTCATGGGCTGGGCGGCGGTCCAGGACAGCCTGACCTGGCCACCTGTTCTGCTCTATCTGGCCGGCATCTTCTGGACCCTGGGCTACGACACGATCTATGCCCACCAGGACAAGGAGGACGATGCCCTGATCGGCCTCAAGTCCAGCGCCCTCAAACTCGGTCGGAGCACCCGCCCTTGGCTGGTCGGCTTCTACACGGCCTCTGTTCTCCTGATGGGCGCTGCGGGGGAAAGTGCCGGCCTTGCCTGGCCCTATTATCTGGGCCTTGCGGCCGTGGCCGGCCATTTCATCTGGCAGGTGACGACCCTGGACATGGACGCCCACCGCAACTGCCTGGCCCGTTTTCGTGCCAATCGCTTCGTGGGCTGGCTGCTTTTGGCCGGCCTAGCCCTGGCCGGCCTGGCCGCCTGAATGAGCAACCCCGAGAGGGACCCATCGGCCGCGCGGGCTTTCGTGCGCGACAACACAGAAATCGAAACACCCTCCCTGGTGCCGGAAATTCCATTGCACCTGGCCAGCAAGGTCATGCCCTTGTGGCAAGCCACCGAAGCGGAACTGGAGAAACTGGAGATACCTCCGCCCTATTGGGCCTTTGCCTGGGCTGGAGGACAGGCCCTCACGCGTTACCTGCTGGACAATCCCGACAGGGTGCGCGGCAAGCGGGTACTGGACTTTGCCTCCGGCAGCGGTCTGTCGGCAATCGCAGCCGCGCAATGTGGCGCGCGCGAGGTGACCGCCTCGGAAATCGATCCCCTGGCCCTGGCCGCAATCCAGCTCAATGCCGAACTCAACCAGGTCGACCTGAACATCCGGGAGGAGGATTTCCTGGACCACGGGAATGGCGAGTGGGACCTGCTGTTGGCCGGTGACGTCTGCTATGAGCAGCCCATGGCAGAGCGGACCTTCGCCTGGCTCGCCCAGCAGGCTGCTGCGGGCCGAGATGTCATGATGGGGGATCCCGGGCGCAGTTATCTTCCTGCGCAGGGGCTGGAGGCACTTGCCGTCTACAGGGTGCCGACCAATCGCGAACTGGAGGACAGTGAGGTGCGCCGCACCACGGTCTGGCGCATTCTGCCCGCCGAGGGGGCATGACCTCTCCATGCGGAGGGATCGCTCAGGAGTGCGCGGCCCAGGGCAACGATCCATGAACCGCGCGAAAGGGGACGACCCGTCAGGTCAGTCCGTGCAGGGCGGTGCCAGATCCTGGTCCATGCTTTCGATACGATAACGCGTCTGCGCATCGTCAACGGTCGACCAGGCGCGACGGGCCCATTCGGCCTTGGCCTGGTTGTAACTGCCGAAGGGACCTATCCACTCTTCCCGGCCCTCGCGCGGGACCCGGAAGCTGGTATCCTTGTACTCACCGCCAACCACCCAGTATTGTTGCATTTTTAAGGCTATCCCGTTTCTTGCCTTTGAACTCTGCGGTAACATTAAATACTTAATACCCCCGCGCATGGCATGCAAGCATGCCCGGATGGGAAGTCCTCTCGCCAGAACCGCGGATTTCCTTGTAGTCTGAGCGCCGACAGCAGCGGAGCACCCCGCCCCGGCAGCGAAGGAGAATTCATGCCCTACAAGTCCCTGCGTGATTTCATGGAACGCCTGGAGCATACGGGGGGCCTGAAGCGCGTCCAGCATCCCGTTTCGCCCGTGCTGGAGATGACCGAGATCCAGACTCGCCTGCTGGCCGAGGGCGGACCGGCCGTACTGTTCGAGAATGTCCAGCATGAGGGGCAGCGCTATGACATGCCGGTGCTGGTCAATCTCTTCGGCACGGTGGAGCGCGTGGCCTCCGGCATGGAACGCACGCCTGAGGAACTTCGCGAGGTGGGCGAAACGCTGGCCTTCCTGCGCCAGCCGGAACCGCCCGGCGGCTTCCGCGAGGCCTTCGAGATGATGCCCTTGTTGAAGCAGGTCATGGCGATGAAGCCGCGCACGACTTCGCGGGCACCCTGTCAGGAGGTAGTGCAGGAAGGCGACGAGATCGATCTGGACGCCCTGCCGATCCAGACCTGCTGGCCGGGTGAACCGGCGCCGCTGATCACCTGGCCGCTGGTGGTGACCAAAGGCCCCGGAAAGGCGCGCGAGGACGATTTCAACCTCGGCATCTACCGCATGCAGAAACTGGACGGCAAACGCACGCTGATGCGCTGGCTGAAGCATCGCGGCGGCGCCCAGCACCATCGCCGCTGGGGCCAGGAAAAGACCGAGCCTCTGCCCGCCGCGGCCGTCCTGGGCGCCGACCCGGGCACCATCCTGGCCGCCGTCACACCGGTCCCGGACACCCTCAGCGAATATCAGTTCGCGGGGTTGCTGCGCGGACGAAAGGTGGAACTGGTGGACTGCAAGACCGTGCCGCTCAAGGTCCCGGCCGAGGCCGAGATCGTCCTGGAAGGCTACGTCAGCCTGGAGGACTACGAGGACGAGGGACCCTACGGCGACCACACCGGCTACTACAATTCGGTGGAGTCCTTCCCGGTCTTCCACATCACCGCGATCACCCGGCGGCGCGATCCCATCTATCTCTCCACATTCACCGGCCGGCCGCCCGATGAGCCCTCGGTCTTGGGCGAAGCGCTGAACGAGGTCTTCATTCCCCTGATCCGCCAGCAGTTCCCGGAGATCACGGATTTCTGGCTGCCGCCGGAAGGCTGCAGTTACCGCATCGCGGTCGTCTCCATGAAAAAGGCCTACCCGGGCCATGCCAAGCGCGTGATGATGGCTGTCTGGTCTTACCTGCGCCAGTTCATGTACACCAAGTTCGTTATCGTCGTGGACGACAGCATCAACGCCCGCGACTGGAAGGACGTCATGTGGGCGATCTCCACCCGCATGGACCCGGCCCGCGACATGACGGTGATCGAGAACACGCCCATCGACTACCTGGACTTCGCCAGCCCGGAATCGGGCCTGGGCTCGAAGGTCGGCTTCGATGCCACCGACAAGTGGCCGCCGGAGACTCATCGCGAATGGGGCCAGGAAATCCGCATGGACCCGGACGTGGTGAAGCGCGTCGACGATATCTGGAGCCAGCTCGGCCTGCCCGGCAGCGGCCGGTCCATCTGGTAGCCCGGGCGCACCACACGGAAACCGCATGAAAAGAGGGCCGGCGAAACGCCGGCCCTCTTTTCATGCAAACCGTCTCGTTTATGCCAACCGTCTCGTGGGCCTATTCGGCCGGTTTCGGTTGGGTCTTCATGCCCTTCGTCGGGTCTTCGTAACCCTGGTCGGTCATGTCCTTGATGGCCTCGTTCTGCTTGTGCCACTGCTGGACTTCCGCTTCCGTCGCCTTGGGCGAGAAGAGGCCGGTCACGGCATAGAGGACGCCGATCACAGGTGCGGTCCAACAAGCAAAGGCCAGCGGTATGTAGAGGAGGTTCTCGAAGTTCCCATCCGCGATACCGAGACCCAGGGCCGTGATCACAAAAGCACCACCGGCATTCCAGGGAATCAGCGGCGACATCAGCGTCCCGCCTTCTTCCGTCGCCCGCGACAGGTTCAGGGTCGAATAGCCCATGCCGCGATAGACCGGTGCGTACATGCGCCCCGGCAACGCGATCGACAGGTAGGGGTCGCCCGCCACCAGGTTCGTCGCGAAGGAGGTGCCGATGGCAGACGACTGGACGCCTGCAAAGCTGTGCACCTTGACCAGGATCGCATTGATGATGGCCTCCAGGCAGCCGGTGCGTTCGAGCGCACCGCCAAAACCCAGTGCAATGAGGATCAGGGAAATGGTCCACATCATGGACTGGATACCGCCAGAGTTCAGCAGGCTGTCGATCTCCGAGACCCCGGTATCGATGGAATAGCCGCTGTTGGCGTAGCTGAAGACGTCGTGCATGCCGACACCCTGGAACAGCATCGCCATCAAACCGCCCACGACTACGCCGGCAAACAGCGAGGGAATCGGCGGCTGTTTCATGACCGCAAGTACGATCACCAACAGGGCCGGCAGCAACAGCCAGGGCGAAATCAGGAAGTTCTCCTGAAGTGCTGTCGTAATGCTCTCGATCCGCCCGAAGGAACTTTCACCCGCTTCGAGCAGCGTGTAACCCGCCACGCCATAGATCACCAACGCGATCAGCATGGCGGGAATCGTGGTCGGCAGCATGTTGCGAATATGATCGAAGATGTTCACGCCGGTCACGGCGGGGGCCAGGTTGGTGGTATCGGACAGCGGCGAGATCTTGTCGCCGAAGAAAGCACCGGACACCACGGCCCCGGCGGTCCAGTACATGGGAATGCCAAAGCCCTCGCCAATGCCCATCAACGCCAGGCCGACCGTACCCACCGTACCCCAGGAGGTGCCCAGGGAAACGGAGACCAGGGAACATAGGATCATCGCCGCGGCAAGGAAGACTTCCGGGCTGAGGATCACCAAGCCGTAATAGATCAGCGTCGGCACCGTGCCACTGGCGATCCACACGCCGATGATCATGCCGACCACGATCAGGACGGAAACCGAGGGCAGGGACACGTTGATGACGTGAAAGACACCATCCTGAATGTTGGGCCACTTGTGGCCCAGCTTCTTGCCCACCATGGCCGTGATTGCCAGGCCGATGGCCAGGGGAATGTGTGGGGTGAAATTGTCGAAAACGAAAAGCTGCAATCCCAGGATCAGGAGTGTCAGGACAACGGGTATAAGGGCCAGCCCTAACGAAGGCTTCTCGACCGCCCCCTGTTCCGTCTGATCATCACTGCTCATGCGAATCCCCTCTGTCTTGTTTTTTCTGGACGCCACCGGGTTGTGAAGGCCCGGACACGAAAAATGGACGGTCGCACTCATTTGCACTGGCGTACAGCACTAAAATGCAACCGTCCTTGAGGCCCTCTTATTGTCTCGTAGTGTCAGGGTCAATATCTGCGTGAAGCAGGTGTGGGTCGCACTACCTGCGGCAGAGGCCAGGCCAGACGCCGCCGCTCGGCCGCACGCAAGGGGCGCACGGCGTAAACCTGCTTGCTGACCTCGACAATGTTGACCCCTGCGAAATGCGGCGAAATCTGACGGCCGATCCGCTCCCAGGCTGGCGCCATGCGCAGGAGCGTGCGCGAACGCGTTGGCGGTATGAAGAGGGCCTGGGTGCTGCGCAGCGGCGTGAAGCTGTGTTCGCGCAGCAGGCGCGACAACTGCATCTGGCTATAGGGATGGCCGAAACCGAAGGGGGTGCGCTCCAGTCGAGCCCAGAGGCCACGCCGGTTGGGCGTCACGATGATCAGGCGCCCCTCTCCCTTGAGCACGCGCCAGACCTCCTTCAGCATATCGCTCAAGTAGTCAGAATTCTCCAGGCAGTGGATCAGCAGCACGCGGTCCAGTGAGAAATTCGTAAGCGGCAATTCCGTCTCGTCCACCAGCGCGACACGGTTGCGCCCTTCTTCGGGCCAGCGCATGACCCCCTGGGTCAGGGGCATGAAGGCGAACAGGCGGGCGGCCTCGTGGAACTGTTTCAGGTAAGGCGTGGCATAACCCATCCCCAGGACCTCCATGCCGTGCAGATCCGGCCAAAACGCCCGCAGCCGACGGAGGATGAGATGGCGGGCCATCTCCCCGGTCGGCGTTTCGTAGAATTCCCGAAAATCAACGGCATCATTCCACATAGGGGTACAATAGCACAGTTTTCAGCCTCATATGAATGCTACACGCGTCCCCAAGGCAACAGATGATCAAGGTAGAGACCCAGCCATGGCACAGCTCGAGATAAAGCAGATTCCGGTTCTCAGCGACAACTATGTCTATCTGGTTCGAGAGGCCGGCAGCGGTGCCGTGGCCGTGGTGGACCCGGCTGTATCCAAGCCGGTTCTGGAGACTGCCGACCAGCTCGGCTGGAAGATCACGCATATCCTGAACACGCACCATCATCCCGACCACGTGGGCGGAAACCTGGATATCAAGAAGGCGACCGGCTGTCATATCATCGGCCCCGCCCCGGACGAAGCCCGCATTCCCGGGATCGACGAAGCGGTGAACGAGGGGGATATCGTGAAGCTGGGCCAGGCCGAGGCAGAGGTTTTCTTCGTGCCGGGCCATACCCGTGGCCACATTGCCTTCTGGTTCCCGGAAAGCCATGCGCTTTTCTGTGGCGACACGCTTTTCGCACTTGGCTGTGGACGCCTGTTCGAAGGCAGCCCGGCCCAGATGTGGGACTCTCTCTGCAAGCTGCGCGAACTCCCCGACACGGCTGCGGTTTACTGCGCCCATGAATACACGCAGAACAATGCACGCTTTGCCCTGAGCATCGAACCCGACAACAGCCAACTGCAAGATCGCGCGCAACAGGTCGACAACCTGCGCCGGAATGGCAAGCCGACCGTTCCCTCACGCCTGGGCGAGGAGAAAGCCACGAACCCCTTCCTGCGTGCCGATGATCCGACCCTGGCAAAGGCCCTGAACCTCCAGGGCCGCTCCGCCCAGGAATGCTTTGCGGAAGTGCGCCGGCGCAAGGACATATTCTGAGCCACCCTGCGACCGACCCGCCCGTCGGCTTGCACTCAGAGGGCAGGAGCCATGCAAACTGTCTGCATGTATTGCACTGCAACATAAACTATCAATACGCGTAGGAACTGAAGCAACACTGCGGATTATGCTCGCAATATTCCTGTGACCGGAATGGTCTCGGAATACCTGCATTGGCCGTCGCATCAATCACCGGATCCCATAGGGACACCGCCAACCTCGCGGCAATGGGCACAAGCCATTGCGATGGGACTTGGCGGTTTCTGCTTACAGGGCCCTTGAGAGTGAAGCGTATTTGGCTGCTGCCCCGCAGCCTGGACGACCTGTGTTGCGAATGGAGACCCTGTCTTGCGAGTGGAAACAAGGACCGCCTGCCATGCCAGCCACTTTGAGAGATGTCCCTATGCAGCCCAGCGGGCATGACACGAGGCGCCTGGATGCGCTTGAGGAGTACAAACTCATGGACAGTGGCGCCGATCCGCGCTTCGAGCGCATTGTGGAGATGGCCGTCGACCTCTTCGATATGCCCATTGCCTACATCTCCCTGATTGACGGCCAGCGGCAGTGGTTCAAGGCGAGGGTCGGACTGGAGCTATCGGAAACGCCGATCGAGCAGGCATTCTGCCTGCATACCATACAGCAGTCGGGTATCACGCTTGTCGAGGACGCACGACAGGATGCCCGCTTCGCGCATTTGCCCATGGTGACAGGCGCGCCGGGTGTTGTTTTCTATGCCGGCATTCCACTGTCCACGCCCGATGGATTCCGACATGGCACACTTTGCCTGATGGACCACAAGCCGCGCCGGCTTGATGAAAGACAGCGGCGACTCCTGGTTTCGCTGGCCGAAATAACCGTGGACGAGATGGAACTGCGCCGCAGAACCCTGCGGCTGGACGAGGAAAAGCGCCAGGCCGAACGTGCAGCCCGCATCAAGGACGACTTCCTGGCCATGATGAGCCACGAATTCCGCACGCCGCTCAACGCCATCCTGGGCTTTTCCGAGGTCATGGGAAGCGAGGCCCTGGGGCCACTGGGTCACGAGAAGTACCGCGACTATACCGCGGATATTCATAGCAGTGGCCGCCACCTGCTCTCCCTCATCGATGACCTTCTGGACAGTGCCGGCGACAGTGAGTTCAGCCTTCATGAGAAGCTGTTCGATCCCGCCAGCGTGGCTAGGGAAGCCGTGGACATCATGGCCCGGAAGGCCGAGGTGGCCAGCCTTGAACTGCAACATGACGTCGGCCCACAGGGCCACCGCTTTCACGGGGATCCGCGTCGCTTCCGGCAGATCGTGCTCAACCTGCTGTCCAATGCCATAAAGTTCACCGCACCCGGCGGCCAGGTAAGGCTTCGGCTTAAGCACCTGGAAGACGGGCGCCTGACTCTGAAGGTCGCCGACAACGGCGTCGGCATGACGCCAGAGGAACGCCGGCAGGCCCGCGAGATCTTCTATCGCGGGCGCGTCGCCGCCAGCCAGGCACGCGAGGGAACCGGAATCGGCCTGTCCCTCGTGGATCGCTTCACGCACGCCCACGATGGCCGCCTGCGGATCCTGAGTCGTCCGGGACGCGGCAGCCTGCTGCGCATCGATTTCCCGCAGGAACGCCTGCTGACTTGACCGCAGGCGGGGCCCAGAGGACTCTCTGGCCGGTTTTTGTCATACAGACATGAAGAAAGGCTCCGACATGACCAATCCCGATGACCTGATCCGCCTGCTCGACCTGGAACCGCATCCCGAGGGAGGTCGTTACCGGGAAATCTATCGCGCCAAGGCCCCAGAAGGCGAGCGCAGCAGCGTCACGGCCATCTATTACCTTTTGCGGGCCGGTGAACGCAGCCATTGGCACAGAGTGGACGCCACCGAGATCTGGCACTGGTACGCCGGCGGGCCCCTGGCCCTGCATCTCAACAGCGACGGCCGGACCAGCGAGACACATCACTTGGGCACCGATTTCGAAGCCGGTCAGCGGCCCCAGGTGATTCTGGAGCCCCATGTCTGGCAATCAGCGGAAAGCCTGGGCGACTGGACCCTGGTGGGCTGCACCGTCGCCCCGGCCTTCGAGTTCTCCGGCTTCGAACTTGCTCCCGAAGGCTGGGCGCCGGGCCATTGACCGGCCCCGACAGAGTGGGGCAGGACTTGCGTCAGTACATGTGCTGACCGCCGTTGATGGACAGAGTCGAACCGGTGATGAACCCGGCATTGTCGGACACCAGGAAGACCACACCGCGCGCGATTTCCTCCGGCTGGCCCAGTCGACCCACCGGGATTCGCGCGACGATCTTTTCCAGGACGTTCTCGGGCACGGCACGCACCATGTCGGTTTCGATATAGCCCGGTGCGATGGCATTCACCGTGACGCCCTTGCCGGCGCCTTCCTGGGCCAGGGCCTTTGTGAAGCCGTGGATGCCCGACTTGGCCGCAGCATAGTTCACCTGGCCGTACTGACCGGCCTGCCCGTTGATCGAGCCGATGTTGACGATTCGCCCGAAATTCTTTTCGCGCATGGATTCGATGACACAGCGGCAAAGGTTGAAACAGGAGGTCAGGTTGGTGTCGATGACAGCCTGCCACTGCTCCGGTGTCATCTTGTGAATGGTGCTGTCACGCGTGATTCCGGCGTTGTTCACCAGAACCTCCACCGGGCCGTGTTCCTGCGCGATCTTCTCGACCCCGGCCTTGACTGCTTCGAAGTCGGACACATCGAACTTGGCGACGGCTATCCCGGTTTCCTTCGAGAAAGCCTCGGCCGCTTCATCATTGCCGCCGTAATTGGCGACGACCCGATAGCCTTCGTTCTTCAAGGCGACACAGATCGCCGCACCGATGCCGCGCGTACCACCGCTTACCAAAGCCACTCTGGACATGATTTTTATCTCCCTGTCGTTTTCTGTGTGACGTCCTGCCCTTCTCTTTAGCGGCCCACTACCTTCGGACCTGTTACCGGATGAACCTGGCTGAAGCCGCCTGCGCATGGGTCAACCCACGTGCAGACGCCTCTTCCCTGTCAGGAAACGCCAGGCCTTCTCAAGCCTCAGTCACGGGCTAGGCACATGGCGATACCCATGCCGCCCCCGATGCAGAGCGTGGCCAGGCCCTTCTTGGCATCGCGACGGCCCATCTCGTGCAGCAGGGTAATCAGGATGCGCCCGCCTGAAGCCCCGATGGGGTGGCCCAGCGCAATGGCGCCGCCGTTCACATTCACCTTCTCGGGATCCCAGCCCATGTCCTTGTTCACAGCCAGGGCCTGGGCCGCAAAGGCCTCGTTGGCCTCGATCAGGTCCAGGTCATCGGCCGACCAGCCTGCCTTTTCCAGCGCCTTGCGGCTGGAGGGGATGGGGCCGGTGCCCATGATGGCCGGATCCACGCCGCAGGTCGCCCAGGAGGCTATGCGGGCCAAGGGGGTCAGACCTCGCTTCTCGGCCTCCTTGGCGCTCATCAGGACAACGGCGGCGGCCCCGTCATTGATGCCGCTGGCATTTCCGGCCGTGACCGTGCCCTCCTTGTCGAAGGCGGGGCGTAACTTGGCCAGACTTTCGGCGGTCGTGCCATGCTTGGGATATTCGTCCTCCTCGACCACGGACTCGCCCTTCCGGGTCTTGATGGTCACGGGGACGACTTCCTCCTTGAAACGGCCTTCCTTCTGGGCGGCTTCCGCCTTCTGCTGCGAATTGGCGGCAAAGGCGTCCTGCTCGTCGCGGGTCAGCTGCCATTTCTGGGCCACGTTCTCGGCGGTGTTGCCCATATGATAGCCATTGAAGGCATCCCACAGACCGTCCTTGATCATGGTGTCGACGAACTTGACGTCCCCCATCTTGTGACCGTTGCGCAGGTGTGCGCAGTGCGGGGCCTGACTCATGGATTCCTGGCCGCCGGCCACGACGATGGAGCTGTCGCCGGTCTGAATCGCCTGGTAGCCCAGAGCCACGCTGCGCAGGCCGGAACCACAGAGCTGATTGATCTGGTAGGCGGTCTTCTCCTGGGGGATACCGGCCTCCATGGCGGCCTGGCGTGCCGGGTTCTGCCCGGCGCCGGCCGTCAGGATCTGCCCCAGGATGGCTTCGTCCACTTCGCCGCCCTCGACTTTCGCGCGCTCAAGCGCAGCCCCGATGGCCACCGAGCCCAGATGCGAGGCGGCAACGCTGGACAGGGTCCCACTGAAGGCCCCCACCGGCGTGCGCGCTGCACTGACTATCACAACATCCGACATTCTGGCTTCCTCCTGGATTTATGTATTCCGTCCATACAGCTTGGGGCGAAATCGCGGAATGTTAAGAAGCCGCCCCTGATTTTTGCACCGCAATATGACCAGAGAGTACAACCTGCCTCCCGAAAGGGACAAGTTAAGAAACCGCTTTTTCCCGCATCCAGTCACGCAATGGCTCCCAAACGCGCGTACGGGCGCCACGGCTGGCAACCATGCCGATATGCCCCGCCCTGGGCCGGTGAATGGCACAGTCCGGCAGGGCCCGCGCAAGGCACAGGGCCGATTCCGGCGGCACGATCCGGTCCTCGGAGGGAACAATGCATAAGCAGGGCAGTTCGACTGTCCTGGGGTCCACTGGCCGGCCGGCCAGGCGCCAGCGCCCTTCACGGGCCGAGTTGACCGCATACCAGCCACCCAGGCACTCACGGGCCACGGGTGCGGCCAGGGGCACGCCGTCGTTCAGCCAGTCCTCGAGGGCCACAAAGGCATGGGCCTGCGCACTGTCCTGATCCAGCTTCGCAAAGTGGCGGAACTTGCGCACCGTTGCCATCGGATCCACGAGCGCGAAGAGCGCCTGCAGGATATCCACCGGCAGCTCTCCGATGATATCCATCAAGGAGCCCCAGGTGGCCAGGGCTGCCCGCCCCAGTGCCGCCTGGCCCGGAGCGGTATGGAAATCCCAGGGTGTCGCGAGCAGGGCCAGGGCGCTCAGATCGCCCGGGCGGCGCTGCGCCAGTGCCAGGGCCAGCAGTCCGCCCATGCAGTAGCCCAGTAGCAACGGCTTGGTCTGTGTTTCCCGGTGCAAGGCATCCAGGGCCGCCTCCAGGTATCCGGCGACATAGTCGGTCAATGTGAATGCGCGCTCACTGTCCCCGGGGGCGCCCCAGTCCATGAGGAAAACGCGGAACCCCTGCCCAGACAGCCAGCGGGCCAGCGAACAGCTTTCCGAAAGGTCCAGGATGTAGCCGCGATTGATCAGCGAGGGGACCAGCAGAACCGCAGGCCCTTCACCACCATAATCCAGAAGGCGTGCCGTTCCCTCCGCCCAGAGAGCCGGAGGGTCGGCCAGGTTGCGCCGATAGGCATGGCCTCTGTAGGCGGTGATGCCATCAAGCAGTTCCCCCCGTCTCTTGCGAATCTGACGGTCCAGGGCGCTTGCCAGGCTTGCCGGCGCGTCTGCGCCGCGAGCCAGTTCCAGCCGCAGGGCTTCCTCTTCGCTGCGCAGGCTCGGCGGCAAGTTCTGCAACCCGCTGCTCCAGCTCGGCCAGGCGGCGCTCGATCCGCTCCAGATCATCTGGGCCAGACCCAGATGCAGCATAAGCGGGCGTGGTCCCAGTCTCGGCTTCCCTGAAGCTGCTTGTGCGTCCGCTTCTCCCATGCGTCCTGTCTTCTTCCTTGCCTGGCTCGGACCGATCGCCGGCCGGATCTGCCATCGTCCCGGCAGAGGGCAGACTACCCCAGCCGGTTGCAGCCGCCCAGTTCCGCATATGCGCCATCCAGGCAGCGGTCAGGTTGTCGAGCGCCTGTCCAAGTTCCGGGTCCGCCGCGCGCAACGAAACCTCTCGCTCCCTGAGATCAAGGTAGCGCTCGGCCAGATCGTCCAGATGGCTTTCCTGCCGGGTCTTGCCTTCATCTTCCATGATGGTCGCACTATAGCGTTCCGGTTGCGACAAGGCCATGGCCCAGGCAACAGACAGGAAAAGCAGACACTCCCGCAATGCGGGGTGATTGACACTGCCCCGCCGGGGGCAGCACTATTCCCCTCACACAGCATGTATGCGTGGGCCATGCCACAACCCAGTGAGGCGTAGAACCTTGGAGAAATCAGAACGGACCGCCGATTCGGCACCGATAACCATCAAGAAGTACGCCAATCGAAGACTGTACAATACCGCAACCAGTAGTTACGTGACCCTGGATCATCTTTGCCAGATGGTTAAGGATGACGTGAATTTTGTCGTCTACGACGCCAAGAGCGGCGATGACATCACCCGATCCGTCCTGACTCAAATCATTGTCGAGGAAGAGGCCAAGGGTGAGAATCTCCTGCCCATTTCCTTCCTGCGCCAATTGATCTCATTCTACGGTCACGGCATGCGCTGGATGCTGCCAAGTTACCTGGAACAGACCATGGATGCCTTTGCCGCCAACCAGGAGGCCATGGCCAAGAACATGCAGGAAACCATGGGCGGGGTTTTCCCCTTCGGCAACATGGAGGAACTGGGCAAACAGAACATGGCCATGCTGCAGCGAACCATGAGCATGTTCACGCCCTTTGCCGAGGAAGGTGAGCAGAAGTCTCAGAACAGTCCGGAACAGGATACCACAAGCAGCGCCGGTTCATCGGACAAGGCGGCCGCCTCCAGTGCGCAGAATCGCGAAGAACAGCTGGAGCAACTGCAAAAGCAGGTCGAAGAACTGCGCAGCGAGCTGGGCAAGCTTTCGAAAAACAAGAAATAGGAATCCAAGGGCTGGCGCACCGGCCCTTCAGGTCAGCTGCAGGTCCTTCTGCCCTCCCAGCAGGAAGGTTGATGGGCGCCGGCCGACACCCAAATCCGGAACAGGTGACTGCTGGCGCCAGTTTGGCGCGACTTCCGGCATGCCGAAGTAATAACCCTGGATCATGTCCAGGCCTTCCCGCGCCAGGTAAGCCGCTTCCTCGGCCTGCTCGGCCCCTTCAGCCAGGGTTTCCAGCTTGAAGGCGCGCGCCAGGCTCAGCAGGTTGCGCAGGAACAGCTGATTTTCCGGCGAACGGGAGATATTTCGGATGAAGGAGCGGTCGATCTTCACCAGATCGACGGTCAGAGCCTTCAGGTGATTGAAGGTACTGAATCCGGCCCCGAAGTCGTCCAGGGCCACACGGCAGCCCAGGTCGCGCACTTGGGCCACGAAATGGGCCGTCTCCTCCACATCCAGCAGGGCTGCTGTCTCAGTGATCTCGACGATCAGGCGCCGCGCCACCTGCGGCCGGCCACTCAGGCGCTGGACCAGGGTGCGCAGCCAATCGTGATCGCCTGCAGTCAGTCCCGAGATGTTGAGCGCCAGCGTGATGGTGGGATGGCGCTCCAGGTCGGAGAGGACCAGGTTCAGCACGTGCAGGTCCAACAGGCGCATGAGGCCCAACTGCTCCACGGCGGGAATGAACTGAGCCGCGGGAATCAGGTTGCCCTCGGTATCCTGCAGCCGTGCCAGGCATTCATGGAAACGCACGGCATGGGTATTGGCATCGACCACGGGCTGATAGGCCAGGCAAAGACGACCATCCGTCAGCGCATTCTTGACGGCATTGCCGACTTCCATGCAGGCACGCACCTGTTGGCGATGCTCCTCGGAGATGGAATAGAAGGAGATGCAATCGCGCCCTGACCTCTTGGCATCGAACAACGCGCTTTCCGCCTTGGCCATCAGGTCCAGGGCATGCCCCTCGCGATCGGCGAACAGCACGCCGCCTATGGACGCCGAGAGGTGCAGTTCGCCGTTGGGGATCGACACGGGCGCCTCGCGCACACAGTCCCGCAGGGCCAGTGCAACACGGCGCACCTGATCTTCGGGCGTTGCCCTCAGGATCAGGCCGAAACGATCTCCGCCAATGCGCCCAAGGCAATCATCGGCGTGCAAGGTTTTCTGGATACGCCGCGCGGCCTCGACCAGGACGGCATCACCGGCCTGATAGCCATAGACGGAATTGATACGCGCCATGGAATCAAGGCCCAGAACCAGGAAAGCACCCTCGGTTTGGTTCGAGAGGTCTTCCTGAAGCATCTCACTCAAGGACAGGCGATTGGGCAGGGCAGTCAGATCATCCTGGCAGGCCAGGCGTTCCAGGCGTGCCTCCTGGCGTTTGCGTTCGGTCACACGGCGCATCACGCCGGTCAGGATACCGTGTCCTTCACCCCCATCCTTCCACATGGCCCCTCGGTCATGCAGCCAATGATAGCCCCCCTGGCCATCCCGGAAACGGTATTCGCAATCATAGTCTCCCTGGCCCAGAAGGTGATCGTCCAGAATCATCTGCCGCCGCAGACGGTCTTCCTGCGGTAATCTCTCGAGAAAGGCGGACAGGGTGGCGGGAACCTCTTCTTGGGCAAGACCCAGGCAGGATTCAGGGTTGCCCAACCATTCCAGCGTGCCGCTGGAAAGGTCGAATCGATAGACCAGGTCACCCGCGGTCTCGACCGCACGGTGCCAGTCCTGCCATTGCGAAGCGCTTTGTTCTTCCGGCGTCACCGCTTTCTACCCCTACCTGGTACAAGCTTTTGTTGACCGCCAATCCTCGCCTTCTTGCGAGCCACTGTGCGTAAGGAGAAAGGTCAGCATCGATTCCACGTCTTAATAAATCATGAAGTTTCGCCGGACTCTTTGATCGCCAAGTCTCCTGACAAACACAGGGAACATCAGGACAACTTGATACATAGTTTAACTGCATTCTCTGTAGATGGAGGCAAGCCGTCGAGCCATTTGCATGACCAAAAGGCAGGTACCCTCAAGGAGAGAACATAAATTATACATTCTTATCAGGGCACTAAGGTTCCTGTGACCATATCGTCCCTTTTGCGCCCGAAAAAAGTCACGGCCGCATCTTTCCATCTTGATAACAGGGCAGGAGGCGCCTTGGTTCTACCTGTGATTTTTGCCCGCATTACGCGTATAAACCTTGTTTTCTCTTTCATTTTCACTCAAATGCAAGCTTTTCCAAAAAGCTAAGATCAGCTGTGACAAAAGCGCTCAGTCATAATCACGTATCAGCTATGCATTTTTTGTTTTAACTTTTGGTTGCTTTCACGAATACAAAAACGGCATTGTCCACACGTGGTATACAACCTGAAAAGCAACTTCTGCGTTAACTGTCTGAGAATCATGAATATCCGTAACCGCAATATCGAACAGTCCGTCGGAACACGCATTCGTCAACGCCGGACGGAACTGGGCTATACACAGCAGCAGCTCGCGCAGCGCGTCGGGCTGACCTATCAGCAGATCCACAAGTATGAGCGCGGCACCAACCGCATATCGGTTGCACGCTTGGTCGACCTTGCCGAAGCGCTGGAGATCGAGGTTGCCTACTTTATTGCGGACATCTCCGCCGAGCAGGCACCGCGCCCCCTGACCCAGCAGCGGCTGGGACTGGACATGGCAAGAAACTTCTCGTCGATTTCCGATGCGAATTGTCGTGAAGCCCTGGCACGCCTCTGCCGGGCCGTGGCCCGGGTGTCAGAAGGCTAAGCCGGCGCCAATTAAAAACAGGGCTGTATCCACAGCCACCAGTCAAGTCTCCCCAGGGTCAAGTTTCCGTACCCACGGGCTCCGAAATCATCTGAACGGCGCCGTCGCGTACAGCATGGAAAAAGCAGTTCGGACGATTCGTGTGACAAGCTGGCCCCGTCTGCTCGACCAGAAGCAGAACGGCATCTTGGTCACAGTCATAGCGAAACTCGACAAGACGCTGGGCATGTCCGGAACTTTCCCCCTTGCGCCAAAGCGCCTGCCTTGAACGCGACCAGTAGCAGGCCCGCCCCCGGCGTAGTGTCTCGGCAACCGCCTGTGCATTCATCCAGGCAAGCATCAGGACTTCGCCACTGTCATGCTGTTGCGCAATGGCTGGGATCAGGCCTGACTCGTCGAACTTCAGGACAGCAATGACCTTTTCGATAACGTCCTCGCCGACACGAGCCGTGCATTCATCCGTCATTGTCCTGCCTTGTCTGCTGTTTGGCTGGCCCCCGCCTGCTCGGAGGCTTCGCGTGGACCAGTCAGGGAATCCAGAAGTTTCTCGATCCATTGCTGCGATACGTCGCGCGTGATGAAGACCAATCGCGTCGAGCGGTCCTCATCCGGCCAGGCCTCCATCCAGACCACCGGGTGAAAGAGATGCTGCACCCCGTGAATCACGGCCGGCTTCTCGGGCTTCTCCTCGATGTTCACGATCCCCTTCACGCGCAGGACATCAGGGCCTCGATTGGCCATCAGAAGTTCCAGGAAGAGCGAAAAGCCCGCCCCCGATACCGGTTCTTCACGCACTATGGAGAAAGCCCGAATGCGATCATCGTGGCGATTTACATCGTGCCCATGACCACCAGGCCCATGACCGCCATGCTCATGATCGCCATGCCCATGGTCATGAGCCGTGCGATAGGCCTCTTCCTGCAGCCAGCGGCGCACATCCTCGCCGCGCGCCTCCAGGGCATAGAAACCGGCACCGAACAGATCATCAGGCGCGATTTCTCCCATGATGGCGCGTTGCCGTTGCGCCCCGGGATTGAGGCTGGTCAACCTTGCTTCCAGTGCGGCACACGCCGCCTCCGGAAGGTCGCACTTTGTAATGACCAGGCGGTCGGCGACGGCGGCCTGCTTTACGGCCTCCTCATGCCGGTCAAGGGTCGCAAGACCGTTTACGCCGTCAATCACGGTGATCACACCGTCCAGTCGGAAGCGCGCGGCCAATTTCGGATCGTTCATGAGGGTGTGCAGGACCGGTGCCGGATCTGCCAGCCCCGTGGTTTCGATGACCACGCGCGAGAAAGCTGCCACCTCGCCGTTCTCGCGCTTGGTGAACAGGTCATCCAGCGTCGTGACCAGATCCCAACGCACGGTACAGCAGAGACAGCCGCTGTTGAGCTCGACGATCTTCTCTTCGCTGTCAGCCACCAGAACATGGTCCAGGCCGACCTCACCGAACTCGTTGACGATCACGGCCGTATCCGACAGTTCCGGACAGGACAGCAGATGACGCAACAGGGTGGTCTTCCCGCTGCCCAGGAAGCCCGTCAGGATGGAAACCGGAATCAGAGACAAGACATCACCTCGCATGACCTGCTGGCTGCGCAGGCCAGCAGGAAGCCTGCAGCCCGGCAACTTCAATTTCTCTCACCTTGAGCCGCAAGTGTAGCGCGCCTGCCAGGCAGAACAAGGAAGCCCGTCCTGATAGCAGGTTTTGTTGACTGACTTGATGCTGCACGCTTGGCAAACAGTTCTGTCTTCGTATCATGCCGGCGGTAGGGGTGAACAGCATTCCAGGCTCGGCCGTCGATACCTGCACGCGATGGACAGGGCGACGTTTGGGCCCGATTATATACCCCTCAACCTTGAGAAGTCCGCCGCAGCACTGCACTGGAGCCACCTGAAGCATGTCCCTGGGTTTTCGCGATCCCTATGAACGCCGCCGCAAACAGCGGCGCTGGACAGTGATCAAGCTGTTCATCTTCCTGGGATTCCTCGGCGCTGTCGGATGGATGGCCTATGGCATGGGCTTGCAGATCGGCCAGGGCGAAAGCGATGCGCTGCGCCAGCAACTGGACGCCAGTCGAGCGCAGGTGCGTACGCTACAGAGCGAGAACGGACGCCTGGAGAACCAGCAGCAGGCCGCCCAGGAACGTGCCAGGCAATTGGAGCAGCGCTACGAGGAGGACGTTCCGCAAGGTGAAATGGCGCAACTCCTGGACCTCGCTCGGACAAGGATCGAGGAGGGCGTGGATATCGAGCGGCTGGCTTTCGTCCTCGAATCCGTCAGCCGTGACCGCGATTGCAGCGGCCCCACCGGAAGCCGGCGCTTCCTGGTCAGCACACCGATATTTGCCAACGAGGGAAACAACAGCGCCAGCTTTGGCGACGGCGCCGTCACCCTCACGGCCATGGGGGACTCGGCCGTGAACGAAGATGGCAACCCCGAGGCCTGGTTCGATCCGGAACAGCCCCTGAGCGTAACGGCAACGGTTATCGGAGGAGAGGAGTCCCAGTTCGAGGGCGAACTGCCGCTGCATTTCTCTGTGGTGGAATCTAACCGCGAACACCGCTTTACGGTTCAGGCGCAGCAGCGCGGCTATGTCGAGGTCACGCACGAACGCTGCAGCTTCCCCTGAGTCCCAACTGCAACGTGCCCAGCCTTTCGGTCATAATTCCCACATACAATGCAGGCAAACAGCTGGCGGCCTGTCTGGACAGCCTGCTGGCGCAGCGCGTGACTGCGCGTGAGCAGGAAGTGGAAATCATTGTCTCCGATGGCGGCTCGAGCGATGAAACGCTTCAATTGGCGCACACTTGGAACTGCCGCCTTATGGAGGGACCACCCGGGCGGGGCGGACAGCTGCACAGGGGCGCACAGGCAGCCGTCGGCGAGTGGCTGTTCTTCCTGCACGCGGATTGCCAATTGCCAGCCGACTGGCCAACGCCCCTCCAGACCTTCCTGGCAGATGAGAAAAATCGGGAGAGGGCGGGTTACGGACGACTGCATTTCGCCAGTTCAAAATCCGCGGCCCGGCGCGTGGAGCGCCTGGCCAACTGGCGCACCGAAACGCTGGGACTGCCCTATGGCGACCAGGGCCTGCTCATACACAGCTCTGCCTATAACAGGCTGGGCGGCTATCGCGACATCCCTCTCATGGAGGATGTGGACCTTGTCCGGCGGCTTGGACGCAAGCACCTGAAGCCTCTGGACCTGGAGGTGACGACTTCCGCCGAGAAGTACGAGCAGCAGGGCTGGTGGAAACGCCCCAGCCTCAATCTCTGCCGGCTTGCCCTCTTCCTGCTGGGGGCGTCTCCGGAACGCCTGGCGCGAGGATACCGATGAGATCGCCCGCTCGCCTGGTCATCATGGCGCGACAGCCCCTTTTCGGAACGGGAAAGCGGCGTCTGGCCGCTCAATGCGGGGAATTGGCCGCCTGGCAGTTTCAAAGACGGAACCTGGATCGGCTGGTCCGAAAGCTCGGGAACGACCCACGCTGGCGGCTGGAGCTGGCGCTCACCCCACATTCAGCCCATGCGCCGATCCCTCCGGCCCGGCATTTTCCCCGCCACCGCCAACAGGCGGGAGACCTGGGCCAGCGGATCCTGGGGGAACTCTTTCCCCCTCATCGGAAAACGATTCCCGGACCCTGCCTGGTCATCGGCGCCGATATTGCCGCCGTTCGCCCCCGTCACATCCTGCGTGCCCTCAGGGCAGTGCACCGCTGCGACTGGGTCTTGGGACCGGCCGAAGATGGCGGCTTCTGGCTGATCGGCACAAGAGTGAACAGACGCAAGGCACCAGACTTCACAGGAGTACCCTGGGGAACGGCACAGGCTTTCGAGATCGTGCGGCAACGCCTGCCGGGAAGCTGCGCCCTGGTCGACAGGCTGTACGACGTCGACGAGGCCAGCGACCTGGAGCGCTGGCGACATGAGGGCTGAGACGCGCTGGGCTTCAGGCCAACTGTTCGCGCAGGCGAGGCATCAATTCCACAAGGTTGCAGGGGCGATGCCGGCTGTCCAGCTGGGGACGGAGCACCTCTTCCCAGCCATCGCGACAAGCGCCCGGAGAGCCTGGCAGGGCGAAGAGATAGGTGCCATTGGCCACACCGCCCAGCGCCCGTGACTGCAGAGTCGAGGTTCCGATCTTCTGGTAGCTGATCCAGCGGAACAATTCGCCGAATCCCTCGATCTCCTTTTCAAGAACGCCCCGAAAGGCCTCGGGCGTGACATCCCGGCCGGTGACGCCCGTACCGCCGGTGGAGATCACCACATCCACTTCGGGCGTCGCGATACAGCCGTTCAGAAACGCCGTGATCGCGTCCACCTCATCCCGGCAGATCTCGCGCCGTACGACATGATGGCCATCACGTCGGATCATCTCCTCCAGGCGGTCTCCGGACTTGTCCTCAGCCCGCGAACGACTGTCGGAGACCGTCAGGATGGCTATGTTCACCGAGAGAAACGGCAGGCTTTCGTCAATGGGTGCCATGCGGCCTGATCCTTCGCCACCACGCCCCCTGCGAGGGGCCTTTCAGTCATGGGAGGCGTAGCGCGGCCAGTCGCCACTGGCCATATCCTCCAGGGAAGACGGTATTTGACCCAGGCGCTTCCTGTAAATCCACAGATTGGTCAGCACAGACCGGACAAATTGCCGCGTCTCGAAGGACGGCAGGCTTTCCAGGAACAGCAGCGGATCCTCCAGGATTGTTCCCTTGGCATCGGCCAGTTGCTCCTCCCACTTCTGCAGGTTACCAGGCCCGGCATTATAGGAAACCATCAGGCGGATCAGGTCCTCACCGACCTGCGGATATTCCATCAGATAGAGCAGGTACTGCTGGGCATAGGCCAGGTTGATGTCGGGCTTGTCCAGCGGCTGTCCGCTGATCGGTTTCAGACTCTCCCGCTTCTGGGCCAGATAGCGCGCCGTCGCGGGCATTATCTGCATCAGGCCGCGCGCGCCCAAGCCGCTTCTGACATGTGTCTGGAAATTCGATTCCTGACGCATGAAGGCATAGAGCAGGGCGCGATCGAGCTGGAAACCGCCGTGCGGCTCCCAGGGCGGAATGGGATAGAGCCCGACGTCCAGCGAGCCCATCCTGTCATCCGAATCCAGTTCGCCGACCATGACCCCCGCCAAGCGGTAAGCCAACGAAGGAACGCCCGTGCGGTCGGCCAGATAGAGCACACCCTCTATCTCCTCACCGCTCAGGTTGCCTTCCAGCAGGGCAAATTCCTTGCGGGCCAGCTCCGCCTGTCCGGCCTGGGACAGCGCCACGGCACGGGCGATGCGCGGCTGCGCCATCAGGGATTCAAGGACATCCGAAGCTGGCGCATAGCGCGCAAAATCGAAGCTGGGCCGTAAGCCCAGGGCATAATGGGCCATCAACCCATAGAAGGTGCGCGGATACTTCAACGCTGCGCGCAACCACCGGCTCATCTCCTGCGGGCGTTCCTGTTTCAGCGCAGCGCGGGCCGCCCAATAGGCACCGGCCGCCCGTTGGTTGTCCGCAGCGGAGGCCGAAGAGGCCAGGGCGACGAAATGGCCGCGCGCCCGATCCGGACGCCCCTGCCGCCAGGCGGAGAGACCTGCGATCCAGTGGGCGCGCGGCGCATGCTTCCAGGCTTTCTCCGTGGCCTTCTCCGCCAATTCCAGGGCCTTGCCCAGATCCCCCTGGAAATACCATCCGTGCGCCACAGTGCCCAACGCCTGTGCCATCTCGGCACGGCTCAGAATCCTCTGTGTATCCGCCTTGGCCAGCCTTTCCTCGCTGACCGTCAGGCGTGTATTCAGGACATTGCTGCGAATCTGGGCCAACAGGCTGCGGGCCTGCTCGCGAACAGCCGCGCTGCGGTCATCACTTACCTGTAGCTCCGGCTCTGGCTCACTGTCCATTTCCAGGCTCAAGCGACCCGCAGTTTTCGGTTCTGGTGGCGCGACCTGGCTGGAAGGGCGGCGTTGCATGGCCAGTTTGTGAACACGCTTTGCACCGGGATGATCGGCATAGTCCGCCAACCAGTCGGACAGTTCGCTGTAACTCGAGCGATAGTCGGTGGGGTGCATGTAGCGCTGGTACAGTACATGCCCCATCAGACGGTCATCCCCCAGACGGGCAATCACGGCATCGGCCGCGGACCAGCGCCCGGCTTCCTGAAGCGTGAAGATTTCTCGATAACGGCGCTCATCAGGGGCCGACAGAACCTTCGGCAAGCCGCCGCGTTGCGGCGGGCCGATCTGTGGCAAGGCAGCCGTTTTCGTGTCATGGATGATGGCCGGCGTGGTCTGTGCCGCAGCCCCGTTGTCAAAGACGGTTTGTCCGGACAGGACAGCAAACAGAACCACCACCACTATGGCGCAGGACCTGCGCCATGTGATTTCTGTCAGCACGAATCTTCCTTCCGCCCGTTATCCTTTTCAATGCCCCAAGCGCATTTTATTGACTTTTCCGGAATCTTCCAGCCATAGAAGACTCTTAGTTATCCACAGGCCGTGAACAGCATGCCCCAGGTCTTGAAAACAGCCGGTTTCAGCCGATTTCGGGCTTCGTCTCGCCCCGCAGGACGGCACGAAATGCCAACATGTCGCGCCAGGCATGGCGTTTCTGCGCGGGCTGGCGCAGAAGGTAGGCTGGATGCAGGCTGGCAATGGCCGGGATGGGTGCCGACAAACCTTCATGCTGGTAGGCGAACCACTTGCCACGCAGGCGGGTGATCCCCTGGGTCGTGCCCAGCAGGGTCTTGACCGAGACATTGCCGATCATCAGCAGCAGTTCTGGCCGGATCAACTCGATCTGGCGCTCCACGAAGGGCAGGCACAGGCCGATCTCGCGCGTATCCGGGGTCCGGTTGCCCGGCGGGCGCCAGAAGAGAATGTTGGTGATATAGACTTCCTCGATGGCGATTCCGGCGCTTTCCAGCATGGTATCGAGCATGCGGCCTGCTGCGCCCACGAAGGGTTGCCCCTGAATGTCCTCGTCCCGTCCCGGTGCCTCGCCGATCAGCATGACCTTCGCGGACTTGCTGCCGCGATAGATCACGGTGTTGCTGGCCGACCTCTTCAACTCACAGCCTTCGAAAGTCCGAATTGCTTCGTGCAGACTTTCCAGGTCATTCGCCGCTGCAGCGGCATCGCGTGCGTTCTGCAACACGGCCTCGGCCGGCTGCAGCGGCCCCTGCTCGCCAGGATGCCAGACCGGTGGCTGAGCGTCAGACATCCCGGGCGCGCTCATGCCCTGTGCCCTGTGCCCGTCACGGGCAGTGGGCGGTGCCGGTGTCATGGAGTTCTGCGCCTGAGACGAAGCTGCGGGCACGGACGCCTGTTCCGCGCGGGCTTCCGGCGCACGAAAACGGTCGCGAGACGTTTCTTCCAGGGCCTCATCGGCCCCCATCTCGATCAGCCACTCCAGGGCGGCCCGCGCTTCTCTGTTGGACATTGCAGACGTCATGGTCTGAAATTAGCAGCCCTTCCCTCGGGAAGGAACGGCAATCACCGCCACTGGACGATGATGAAAAGACCAACCGGAAGGCGGACCGGGATAAGAACCGGTCGTCGTGACAGCTTCGCCTTGGAGCGCTAGTAGGTTTCCTGGGCGAATGAACGGACCCAACCGGGCTGACGGGGCCGAGGATCCAACAAGGGAGAAAGAGATCGATGGAACGCGAATACATGGACTACGATGTCGTCATTGTCGGCGCCGGACCTTCCGGGCTGGCCGCGGCCATTCGCCTGCGCCAGATGGCTGCCGAAAGCGGCAACGACATCTCGGTCTGCGTTCTTGAGAAGGGCTCCGAGGTTGGCGCGCACATCCTTTCCGGCGCCGTGCTGGAACCGCGCGCACTCAACGAACTGATCCCCGACTGGAAGGACAAGGACGCCCCGCTCAACACGCCGGTCAGTGAAGAGAAGTTCCTCTTCCTGACCGAGAGCAAGAGCCATTCCGTCCCGATCTCTCTGCTGCCACCCCAGACCCAGAATCACGGGAACTACATCGTCTCGCTCGGCAACGTCTGCCGCTGGATGGCCGAGCAGGCCGAGGCCCTGGGCGCCGAGATCTATCCCGGCTTCGCTGCGGCCGAAGTGCTCTACAACGACGAGGGCGCCGTTGCCGGCGTAGCCACCAACGACATGGGCGTGGCCCGCGACGGCAGCCAGAAGGACGGCTACATGCCGGGCATGGAACTGCGCGCCAAGTACACGCTGTTCGCCGAAGGCTGTCGCGGTTCGCTGACCAAGGACCTCGAGGCGCGTTTCAAGCTGCGCGAAGGCAGCGATCCCCAGACCTACGGCATCGGCCTCAAGGAGCTCTGGGAGCTGGACCCAGCCCAGCACAAGGAAGGTTTCGTTCTACATTCCTCGGGCTGGCCCATGGACGACAAGACCTGGGGCGGCTCCTTCATCTACCATCTCGAGAACAACCAGGCCTATGTCGGCTACGTGGTGGGGCTGGACTACCAGAATCCGCACCTCTCGCCCTTCCACGAGTTCCAGCGTTTCAAGCTGCACCCGGCCATCAAACCCATGCTGAAGGGCGGCAAGCGCATCTCCTATGGTGCCCGCGCACTCAACGAGGGCGGTTTCCAGTCGGTGCCCAAGCTGGCCTTTCCGGGCGGCGCGCTCATCGGCTGCACGGCCGGTTTCCTCAATGTGCCCAAGATCAAGGGCAGCCACACCGCCATGAAAACCGGCATGATGGCGGCCGAATCGATTCATGAGCGCATGGCCGGTGGCGACGAAGGCTACGGCACGCTGGACAACTACGAAGAAGCCTATCGTAACTCCTGGGTCCATGACGAGCTTCACAAGGCCCGCAACCTGCGGCCGGCCACGGCACGCTGGGGCATGACGCTGGGCATGCTCTACGGCGGCCTCGACCTGAAGCTCTTCGGCGGTCGCCTCCCCTGGACACTGCATCACAAGCACCAGGATCACGAGACGCTGAAAGCGGCCGACCAGATGCCGAAGATCGATTACCCAAAGCCGGACAACGAGATCACCTTCGACCGCCTGTCCAGCGTCTTCATCTCCAACACCAACCATGAGGAGGACCAGCCGGTCCATCTAAAGCTGAAGGACGAGTCGATTCCCATCGAGCACAACCTGCCGCTTTATGACGAACCGGCGCAGCGCTACTGCCCGGCCGGCGTCTATGAGGTGGTGCGCGATGACGACGGCTCGAACCCGCGCTTCGTGATCAACGCGCAGAACTGCGTGCACTGCAAGACCTGCGATATCAAGGACCCGAAGCAGAACATCGTCTGGACCACACCCGAAGGTGGCGGCGGGCCCAACTATCCGAACATGTGAACAGCTCTAGGTCAGCAAGCTGACTCCGACGCCGGCCGCAGCCGTTATCACCACGACCAGCCAGGCCGGCAAGCGCCAGATGGCCAACAGTGTGAAGGCCAGCAGCACCAGGGCAAAGTCGCCCGGCGCCCGCACGCCGCTGGTCCAGACCGGATGGTAGAGTGCGGCCAGCAACAGGCCGACCACCGCCGCATTGACCCCCAGCAGGGCGCGGCGCATGGGCTGGAAATGCCGCAGTCGCTCCCAGAACGGCAGGGCCCCGATCACCAGAAGGAACGAGGGCAGGAAGATCGCCACCAGGCAGATGGCCGCCCCGATCACTCCGTTCGGCACCGGTCCCATTACCGTGCCCAGGTAGGCGGCGAAGGTGAACAGGGGTCCCGGCACGGCCTGGGCGGCACCGTAACCGGCGAGGAAGCTGTCCTCGCCGACCCAGCCCGGGGGCACCACCTCGGCCTGCAGCAGCGGCAGGACGACGTGGCCGCCGCCGAACACCAGTGCGCCGGAGCGATAGAAGCTGTCGAACAGCGCCAGGGCCTGCACAGGGAAGAACCCGGCCAGCAGCGGCAGGCTCGCCAACAGCAGGAAGAAGACCGCCAGGGCCGTTATCGCCAGGCTGCGCGGCACGGTGATATCGAGCGGCGTGTGGTCGCGCTCTTCTTCGCTCTTCAGGAACAGCCAGCCAATCACCCCTCCGGCCAGAATTACGCCGACCTGGCCCAGGGGATGCGGCCAGACCACCAGCAGGACGGCCCCCGCAACGGCCAGGCTCAGGCGCTCCCGATCCGGGCAGAGGCTGCGCCCCATGCCCCAGACGGCATGGGCCACCACCGCCACGGCGGCGGCCTTCAGGCCGCGCAGGTAGTCCCCGTTCATGTCGCTGCCGAGCGCCAGAACACCGTAGCCAAAGACGGTCAGCAGCAGGGCCGAAGGCAGGGTGAAAGCCGTCCAGGCCGCCAGCGCCCCCGGCAAGCCCGCGCGTGCCAGGCCGATGCTGAGGCCAACCTGGCTGCTGGCCGGTCCCGGCAGGAACTGGCACAGCGCCACCAGGTCGGCATAGCTCTTCTCGGTGAACCAGCCGCGCCGTGTGACGAACTCCTCGCGGAAATAGCCCAGGTGCGCCACCGGCCCGCCGAAGGAGGTGAGGCCGAGTCGCAGGAAAGCCAGGAAGACCTCCAGCCAGTGGCCGCGGCCCTTTCCGGCCGGCTTGCTGTCCTGATCTGCGCGCTTGTTCATGTCGCCCCTGCCCATTCTTCTCTTTTAGGGCAGATGACCCTGCCGGGGCCAGCATTCCGGTGCGCCTTGCACTGGTGTCACCCACACCCCGACAGCTTCCGACCGTCATGCACTTTCGGGGACATTGAGACCATTGCAGTTCTGACATAGATTCCCTGAGGGGCTGCCAGTGCCTCAAACCCGATTCCCTCGGGCTCCGTCATGCATTAGGTTGTCTTCATGATTGCACGCTTCCGCACCATCCTGCTCGCCGTCCTGCCCCTTGCATTCCTGGCCTCGGGCTTTGAAGAAAGCGTCGGCAAGGCCGGCGCTGCCGAACCACCGCCTGATGGCAGCCGCCTTATCGCCTCGGCCTCCAGCCAAGGGGCGACCGGAAGCGGGCTCAGTCTGCTGCGGGGCGGGTCGAAATACGGCCAGTACCTGGCCGCCCTGGTTGCAGAAGGTGAACAGGATCTGACCAGTGCCGCCGACTTCATGCAGAACGTCCTGTCCCAGGAGCCCGATAACGAGAACCTTCTGGTCCACACCTTCATCCTGCAGGCCACCGAAGGCCGTTTCGACAGAGCTGTCGAATTGGCGCAACGCATGGAAGAGCGTGGGATCATCCAGCCGATTGGCCAGCTGGCCCAGGCCACGAAGGCCATGATCGATGGTGATGCCGAACGCGCGGAAACCCATATCGCCAAACAACCAGCCCAGGGAATCAACAGCGTCTCCAATCCCTTCCTGCTGGCTTGGGTAAAGGCCGCCCAGGACGACAAGCAGGGAGCCCTGGAGCAACTGGAGACGCTGGAGCAGGACGGCGCCCTCCTGCCGCTGGTCGAGTTGCACAGGCTGCTGCTGAACGATTGGTTCGGTGACACGGACGCCGCAGAGGATTCCATCGACACCCTATTGCAAGGATCGAATGAACTTTCCCTGCGCATCATCCGGGTCGTTGGGAATTATCTGGAGCGACATGGTGCGCGCGAGCAGGCCCGGGAACTCTACGAGGAGCAGCGGGCGCTCGATCCGGAAAGCCTGGTCATTGCCGACATGCTGCGGCGCCTGGACGAGGACGGCTCCCCGGCTGCACTGGTGGAAGAGCCCCGGCAGGGCTATGCCCAGGCACTCTTCGATATCGCCAGCATCCTGGGACAGGAGAACCTGGTCCAGTATGCCATCATCCATGCCCACTTCGCCCTGGCCAGCGAGCCGAACCTGACCCTCACGCGTGTGCTGATCGGCGAAATGCTTCAACAGGCCGGACGCTCTCGAGCAGCCATCGACGTCTACAGCGCCATGCCTGAGGATTCGCCCTTTTCCTGGTCGACACGGCTGCGCATCGCAGAGGAGCTCTACAACCTCGATCGCATGGACGAAGCCCTGGCCGAACTTGAGGCCCTGGCGGACATGCGCCCGGAGCGCTTCGAGCCGCACTATCGCATGGGCAACTTCTATCGCATGGAGGAACGTTTCGAGGAATCCGCCGAGGCTTACAACAGGACCATCGAACGCCTGGACAACCCCCAGCCGCGGCAATGGACCCTCTATTACTTCCGTGGCATCGCCTTCGAGCGCACGGACCGCTGGGACCAGGCTGAGGCCGACTTCCTGAAGGCCCTGGAGCTGCAGCCCGAGCAGCCCTATGTCATGAATTACCTCGCCTATTCCTGGGTCGAGCAGAAGCGCAATTACGAGCAGGCCGAAGAGATGCTGCTCAAGGCCGTGGAAATGCAGCCCGAAGACGGGCATATCGTGGATTCCCTGGGCTGGGTCTATTACCGGCTGGGCCGTTTCGAGGAGGCTGTGGAGCAGCTTGAGAAGGCGGTGGAACTGCGCCCGCAGGACTCCGTCATCAACGACCACCTGGGCGACGCCTATTGGCAGACTGGGCGCGAGCGTGAAGCCCGTATCCAGTGGAGTCGCGCGCTCAGCCTCGAGCCCGAGGAAGACGAGATCCCGAAGATCGAACGCAAGCTGGAAGAGGGCCTGTCCGAGGACGAGGAACGCGAGGAAGGCCAGCCCATCTGAGTGCCCCGCACAGAATGACGGAGACTCCTGCCCCAGGGCCGCTTCTGCAGCCCGCGCAAGAACTGCATGAATTCGCACCGGCCAAGGTCAATCTCTGGCTGGAGATAACCGGACGGCGCGACGATGGATATCACCTGTTGGACAGCCTTGTGGTTTTCGCCGAGGTGGGAGATTGGTTGGAGATCCGTCCGGCCGAGGCCTTCTCTTTAGATCTTGCCGGCCCCTTTGCCGCCGCCTTGCAGCAGCAGGAGGAGGACAACCTGGTGACCCGGGCCGTGGACGCCTTCTGTGCCGCAACGGGCCAAACGCCAGCATTCCATTTGAAACTGACCAAGAACCTGCCCCTGGCCGCCGGTCTGGGCGGCGGTTCGGCCGATGCAGCGGCAACCCTGCGCCTGCTGGAAAGGATCCAGGGCAAACACCTACCCCCGGATAGGCGACAGGCCCTGGCCCTGGATCTGGGGGCCGATGTCCCTGTCTGCCTGGAAGGCCGATCCATCCACATGCAGGGGATCGGCGAGCAACTGCTCCCGGTTCCTTTCTTGCCTCCGTTGCACCTCCTGTTGGTCAATCCCGGTGTGCCTGTGTCAACCGGCGCCATTTTCCGCCGGCTGGCCCAGCCCTGGTCGCAGGGGCAGGACATGCCACGGATCGACACGGACCCGGAGTTCCTGTTCGACGTACTGCGCAAACGCCGCAATGACCTGGAAGGCCCGGCCTGTGCCCTGGCGCCCGAGATTGCGCAGGCTTTGGCGGCCCTGAAAGAAACGCGCGACTGCGCCCTGGCCCGCATGAGCGGCAGCGGCGCCAGCTGTTTTGCCCTCTATCGCAGCACCCCGGCCCGGGATCGGGCGGCGGCCCGCTTGCGCCAGGATCATCCCGATTGGTGGATTGCCTGACCGCCGTTGCCTGAATTGGTCTCCCGCAGGGCACTCGCCAGCGCCCGCACGGCCCAGGGCATTTCCGAACGCGCCGTGGCAGCAAAACCCAGCAGCAACCCCTGTTGCCCGGCCTGCCTTTCCGACGTCAGGCAGTAGCTGCTCAACGCCTGGACCATCAGCCCCTGTGCGCGGGCGCGCGCGGCCACGGCCTGGTCTCGCAGCGCCCGATTTTCAGGCAAGCGGGCCACCAGGTGCAAACCGGCCTCCAGCCCTTCCAGTCGAGAGTCCCCGGGCAAATGGTCCGCACAGAGCTGTCGCAGGCAGTCCTGACGCCTGGCATAGATCAGGCGCATGCGCCGCACATGAGCCGCGAAGTGCCCTTCGCGCATGAAGGCGGCCAACACAGGCTGCATCGCCAGGGGCGGATGGTCTTCGATGGCCCTTCGCAAGCGGCGCAGGGGCTCTGCCAACTCCGGCGGCACCACCAGATAACCCAGGCGTATACCCGAGAAGAGCACCTTCGAAAAGCTGCCGATGTAGAGCACCCGCCCCGCCCCCTCGCCCAGACTTTGCAGCGGCGCCAGGGGGCGGCCCGCATAGCGGTACTCGCTGTCGTAATCGTCTTCGATGACCCAGCCATCTGTCGCGCGCGCCCAGCGCAGCAGTTCCAGACGGCGCGCCAGCGACAGGGTGGCGCCTGTCGGGAACTGGCGCGCCGGCGCCACGACGGCCAGACGGGCCTGGGGCCCGGCCAGGGCTTCGTCCACGCAGACGCCCTCACCGTCCACCGAAACCGGAGTGGTTTCGGCTCCGGCAGCCAGCAGCGGCGCACGGAAGCCGCTGTAACCCGGATCCTCGACCCACACACGGTCGCCTGGATCCAGCAGCAGGCGGCAGGCCCAAGTCAGGGCCTGCTGCGAGCCGCTGGTGATGAAGATCTGCTCGGGATCCACCTTCAGCGAACGCACTCCGCCCAGATAATCCGTGATGGCCTGGCGCAGTTCGGGTAGGCCCGCCGGATCCCCCTGCTTCAGCAACAGGGGATCGGGGGCACGCCAGAAACGCCCAGCCAGGCGCCCCCAGACATCGAAGGGGAAATGCCGTCCATCCGGCGCCCCCACGGAAAAGGGTGCAAAGGCCGGCAGGCCCGTGGGGCGCTGCTGTCGGCTGCCTTCCAGGATACGGCGCGCCCGGCGCGCCAGAAACGGCCCTTCCGGTTCCAGGCCTTCCTGCTGCGATGAAGCGGCGCCTGCCTGCCTGCTGTCCTGTTCTTGTTTACTGTCCTGGGGCTGCAGGTCCTCGGGCAGCACCCGGCTGATGTAGGAGCCGGCCCCCACGCGCCCTACGATATAGCCCTCCGCGGCCAACTGCTCATAGGCGTTCAGGACCGTATTGCGAGAACAGCCGGATTCCTCGGCCAGCAGGCGGCTGGAGGGCAGGCGTGTGTCCGCCGCCAAACGCCCCTCCAGGACCGCCTGTCGTAATTGCGCATAGATCTGAAGATGAAGCGGAACTGCGTTCGGCCCACGCTCCAGGGACAGGGCGATCAGACTGGCCCGAGACGCCTTTCGCGACATCGCTTGGGTTCACCTTGAAAATGGCTCTATGGAATTTCTGATTATGGACCTTTTTAAAAAGCCATTCCAGCAACATGATCGCCTCATCATTCCTAATCCGCATCAGACGAGTTCATTCATGTCCGAAAACCAAGGCGGTTCACCCCCGACAGAGTCCTTCGAAGTCACCGACCGCACGCGCCTGCGCCGGGCGAACAAGCGCGCCGTCACCGAGCGCGAACAGGTTTATCGTGTGCTCGACGCCGGCCTGGAATGTCATGTGGGTTATGTCGTCGACGGCCAGCCCTATGTCACGCCCACCGCCTATGTGCGCCTGGGCGACCGGGTCTACTGGCACGGTTCCTCGGCCAGCCGCATGCTGAAGCAGTTGAAGAAGGGCGTGCCGGTCTGTTTCACGGTTAGCTTCCTGGACGGCGTTGTCTTCGCCCGCTCCGGCTTCCACAGCTCCTTCAACTACCGCTCGGTCATGGCCTACGGCACCGCCGAGCCGGTCGAGGACGAGGCCGAGAAGAGCGCAGTTCTGGAAAGCTTCGTCGAGCGCATCACGCCCGGCCGCTGGGCCGACCTGCGCCCGGTCACCGGGCAGGAGCTCAAGGCCACCAGCCTGCTCTCCCTCAAGCTGGAGGAGGTCGCCTGCAAGATCCGCGAAGGCGGCCCTATCGACGATGACGAGGACTACGAACTGGACATCTGGGCCGGTGTCGTGCCCATTACCCGCGAAATCGGCCAGCCTGAACCGGACAGCCAACTGAAGGAAGGTGTCGCAACGCCGGAGTACGTGCGGAAGATCCGGCTGGGGTGAGGACGGTCGGGTTCCAGTAACCTCCGGTCAGAACCGAGGCCTATAGGCGCAGGAGCCCTACTCGCGTCTTGCGCAGTGGATCATGATGCTGCCAACAAGCTTGGGCAGACCCCTCTTTCATCAGGAGCAGATTTCCATGTTTTCCGGCCTCAGTGCCTTTCCCTTGACCCCCATGAATGAAAGCAGGGTGGACGAAACCACCTTTGCCGGACTCATGGAACGTCTTGTGTCCGCCGGCGTCGATTCCATAGGCAGCCTGGGCTCGACCGGAAACTATGCCTATCTCACGCGCTCAGAACGCGCACGAATCGCAGAGCTTTCTGTTCAGCTAGCAGGCGGCATACCGGTGATGGTTGGCATTGGCGCCCTGCGAACACGCGATGTCCTTTTCCTGGCCGAAGATGCACAGAAGGCTGGCGCAAGTGGTGTTCTCCTGCCGCCCATGTCCTACCAAAAGCTTTCCGACGAAGAGGTCTTCCGCCTCTATGAGACTGTATCAGGCAACCTCTCGGTGCCCCTGTGTCTGTACGACAATCCAGCAACCACGCACTTCGCGTTTAGTGAGGCCCTGCATGTCCGGATTGCACAGCTGCCCAAGGTCGCGTCCATAAAAATCCCGCCCGTGCCAGAGGATCCGGAGACAGCGCGGCAACGGATCGAGCAATTGCGCAGGGTCATCCCCGCAGATGTTTCGCTGGGCATCAGCGGCGACGCCGTGGCGGCGACAGGACTGAATGCAGGCTGCGAAGCCTGGTACTCGGTCATTGGAGGGCTTTTTCCCGAAGCCGCCCTGGCCATTACACGGGCAGCACAGGCTGGCCAGACAGCTGAGGCCACACGCTTGAGCGCGCAGCTGGAGCCAATCTGGAAGCTTTACAAGCGTCATGGCAGCTTGCGGGTGATGGCCACCGCTGCGGAACTGCGCGGACGCGTTGCCCACCCCTGCCTGCCTGAACCCCTCTTGTCCCTTCAGGGCGCGGATCGAGAAGAACTGAGTGCCTGCCTGGACGAACTGGAACTCTTCTGAGCATCCCGTAGTTGGAGCAGCCTGGGACGATGCGCCCAGCTGGTCTCCTAGAGCGAGGCCATGGTCTCCCGCATACGCTCGCGCATGGCCTCGTCCGGCAGGGCACCGAAACCGGCCTGCATGTTGTCCATCAGGTGTTCGGGCTTGCTCGTGGCCGGGATGACCACCGTGACGGCCGGGTGACTCAGGACGTACTTCAGCGCGAACTGGGCCCAGGACTCGCAATCGAATTCAGCCGCATAGTCCGGCAGCGGCTGGCCTTTCACCAGACCGAAGAAGCGGCCATCGTTGAAGGCCCGGTTGACGATGACGGCAATGCCGCGATCCGCGGCCAGCGGCAGCAGGCGCTCTTCGGCCTCCGGGGTCATGAGTGAGTAATTGAACTGGACGAAGTCCATGTCCTTGTTCCTCATTTCCTGCTCCAGCTGCTCGAAGGCGCTGGTGCGGAAATGCGTGAGGCCGATGTAGCGGACGCGACCTTCCTCGCGCATGGATTTGAGGGTCCTCCACTGAGTTTCCAACCCGATGAAGTTATGGATCTGCATCAGGTCGATGGGCTCACCCAGCAGCTCGGCCGAACGCGCCATCTGCTCGATGCCGTCCTGCTCGCCCTGGCTGCGCACCTTGGTGGCCATGAACAGCCTGTCGCGTACGCCTAGATCCCGTGCGATACGGCCGATATTGGCTTCGGCGTTGCCATAGCTGGGCGAGGTATCCAGAAGCGTGCCACCCAGCTCCACGAACTCTTCCATGACCTCGGCCAGGGCATCCAGCTTGGCGGGATCCTGGCCTTCAAAGGACCCCGACGACCCCAAACCCATGACGGGTAGCTCCTCTTCGCTGCCCGGAATTGCGCGTTTGCGCATACCGGAATCGGCTGCTGCCATCATGGCCTTGGTTCTGGTCAAGGGCAGTAAGGCGACTCCGGCAAGTCCCGCACCGGCCTGAAGCACCTGCCGCCTACCAAACCTCTTGTTCTTTTGTTTCCCGAGCGCGCTCATATTCTGCCACTCCCTATTCGTCGTCTCAGATCAGATCGACCTGATCGCGATACTCCGGCACCAGGCAACGCCAGCCAAGCTCTTCCTCGATGCGATGACGCAGTGCATCGGCGGCCGCCGGTTCGCCATGAGTTATGAATGTCGTCTTCGGGGGTTTTTGGAAATGCCCCAGCCAATCCATGATCTGGTCGGCATCCGCATGGGCCGACAGCATCTGCAGATTGACCACCTCGGCGCGGACGGGAACATAACCGCCGTGAATCTTGACGCTTTCCGCGCCTTCCAGCATGGATGCCCCCCGCGTCCCGCCTGCCTGGAACCCGGTGAAGAGAATGGTGTTCTTGGGGTCCGGCGCATAGTGCTTCAGGTGATGCAGCACACGGCCGCCGGTCGCCATGCCGCTGGCCGAAATGATGATCTTCGGCATCGAATCCTGATCCAGGGCCTTCGAGTCCTCCACCTCCCGCACATACTGGGCGACATTGCAGGCTCGGCGCCGCTCCTTCAGCGTCAGTCTGTGTTCGCCCACCTCGCTGCAGAAGATCTCGGTGGCATTGATCGCCATGGGGCTGTCCAGGAACACCGGCAGATCCACGATCCGCTTGGCCGCCTTGAGACGTTCCAGGTGATAGAGAAGGGATTGCGCGCGACCGACGGCAAATGCGGGAACCACGAGCGTTCCGCCGCGCGCCGCCGTTCGGTTTATGATATCCTCCAGGACATCCTCGGGGTCCGCGCCGTCGTGACGCCGGTTGCCATAGGTGGATTCCACCAACAGGTACTCGGCCTGCTCCATGATCGTGGGATCCAC
The DNA here is from genome assembly GCF_000420625.1 of Fodinicurvata sediminis DSM 21159. Classification (NCBI taxonomy): domain Bacteria; kingdom Pseudomonadati; phylum Pseudomonadota; class Alphaproteobacteria; order Rhodospirillales; family Rhodovibrionaceae; genus Fodinicurvata; species Fodinicurvata sediminis. The sequence goes on from NZ_ATVH01000013.1 coordinate 100,580, forward strand.
CATGGTGGCGCTTCCCGGCCGGCCCAGGTCCCCGGAAAAGACTATAGTCTGCCCGTCGCAGCGCACCTCGACGATCGCCGCACCCAGGATATGCCCCGCCGGCTGGAAACGGATGGACACGCGCTCGGAAATCCTGTGCCACCGCCGGAAAGCCACGGGGGAGAAATAGGTCAGGGACGCCAAGGCATCTTCCGCGGTATAGAGCGGCAGTGCCGGATGGTGCTTGGAAAAGCCATGGCGATTGGCGTAGTCGGCATCCTTTTCCTGCAGGTAGCCACTGTCGGGCAGCAACAATCGGCAGAGGTCCCGGGTTGCTTCCGTGGTCAGCACGGGACCTGAAAAACCCTTCTTCACCAGCAGGGGCAGGTAGCCCGAATGGTCCAGATGCGCGTGCGTGAGCACCACCACATCGATGCTTCCCGGCTCGACCGGGAAAGGCGCCCAGTTGCGCAGGCGCAGCTGCTTGAACCCCTGGAACAGGCCGCAATCCACCAGGACACGCAGGCCTCCGACTTCGAGGAGATACTTGGATCCGGTAACGGTTCCGACACCACCTAAAAAGATCAACTGCGGCGCCATGGTTTCCCCCTCAGTTCGCGTTCAGGTATCGCAGCACAAATCCAGCCTTGCCGAAAGGCTGTAGCGAACATCGGAAGGACTGGAGCCTATTCAAACTCACTGTTCTTAATCCTGGGCGTCTCGTGAACCCCAAGCCCTCTTCGGGACTGATGACGAACTGAAGCCCCCTCAGCGGTTGGCACGGGCCAGATCCAGTCATAGACCCAGTTAAAGACGAAGGCGTAGATCATGTAAAAGAGGGCAAAGGCGGCATCCATGTAGAATGCCTGCACCAGCGAGACCCCGAGATAGATCGCGATAAAGGGCATCAGGACCAGCAGCAGGCCAAACTCGAAGAGCACGGCATGGACGATTCGCACCGGCAAGGTTTTCTGCACCCTGCCAATAAGACGGAGCATCGCGTGGTCGAACAGCAGGTTGTAGATGTAGTTCCAGGCCGTGGCGAGCGTGGCGCTCACCAGGCTGACCATGCCGATGTCATGCAGGGGCATCCCGAACGTCCAGGCGCCCAGCGGCGTGACGATCAGCAGGCCGATAATTTCAAAGCTGAGCGCATGGCGGATGCGATCACGGGTGGTCCGCATGGTCCTCCCCTCTTATGTCCTCGGGCCGTCCCGAACGCATATCCCGGTTGGGGGAGGTCGTCCTCTCTTCGCTGATGGATATAAGCTCGCAACACCGCAACGCAAGGATGATTTGCTCAGAGTAGCCGCAGGCTATCACTGACTTGCGTCTACCCGGCACTCCCCACGCCGATGCTTGAAGTCAGGCTATAAGCTCCTATGAACTGCGCGCGGCGGAGAATGATTCGTCCGGACACCGCCGGAGCGGACATCACCCCTTCAAGATGAGTACCACCACCTGCAACACCACGACCCCCAGAGCCAGGAAGAGGCCCATGTGGTGCAAGGTTGCAAGCTGCCCCAGACCGCGACGCACCACCTCGATATCTCCTTCGGAGTCTGCGCGCTCCACGGCGGCGATGCGCCCGGACAATTGGCTAAGCAGATATCCCAGGCCCAGCAAAAGGAACACCAGCACCAACAGAGTGGGCCAGGCGAAGTCCAATTGCCAGACTTGAAGCAGCAGCAGGAGTGTTCCCGACGCCATCGTGGTCTTCATCGTCGGCGGTAGCAGGCGAATCACCCGCTTCAACTGCGCATGAACAAGGCGGGCTTCGCCATCGTCCACGCACGCGCTCAGGGGATCTCTCATGAGGCACCAGACAGCTTTCTCGATATAGGAAAGCGTCAGGAAGATCCCGCAGGCGAACGCAAAACAGGACGTTGCCAGGGCCGTGATGATCGTGGCCATGCTCATCTGGCTCCGTCGACCTCGGACCGCGAGGCCCTGCCACGCGTTAGCGCAGGATCCGGATAGCGCAGGCACAGCGTATCCGACTCCAGAGCGTGCTCTTGAAGATAGGCGCTGACCTCAGGCTCCATGACCGGCTTCGTGATCGCCGCGAAGCGTTGAACGAGGCCCGCAACCGAGCAGACCGTGATCAGCTGGACCAGTTCGCGCGCGGTATAGGCCTGGATCGCCGGTTCAATGAAACGGCGCGGCGTTGTCAGGGGCGATTGTGCGGACAGCCAGGCCAGGGTCAGGGCGGCACCCTCCTGTTCGGTGAAGCAGTCTTCACCGACTTTCCGCTGTTTTGCGGCCTCGAAACAATGCCGCACCCGCTCCACGGCCTGCTGCGTCTGTCCGGCCACCTGACAGGCCATCCAGCCTTCCACCGCCGCAAGATATTCGTGGCCCTTGGCAATGGCCGAGACCCGCGCCATCAGATGCTTGAGCTCGGACGGAATGGAAGAATGCGCCCGGGGCTGCATCATCTCGGCATAGAAAAGCGCGTGCCGAGCACGCAGGTCTTCCGGCCAGGCTTTCATCCATGATGGCAGAAGGCCGAGTTCCTGCATGGCATAGCGCTCGACACCACCGGCCTTGGCGACAACGCCGTCACAGGCGGCAAGCATGTCCTCGAGGCTGGGACCGCCTTCGGACAAGGGGTGATCCAGATTGCCATAGGCGGAGTGCGTGCTGACGGCATGGCGTCCAGGCTCGATACCGGCCCGTGACTGCGCCTGCCCGGCCCATTCCCGCTCCACGTCCACGCCTGTCAGGTCATTGAAGACGTTCAGGAAACCGAAGGCCGAGGTCACCATCGCCGTGGCCATGACGGCGTCCTCTGGATTCGTAGCGGACTCACGCGCCTGCGAAGCCAGGGAGCGAATTTCCTCCAGGAGAAGGGTTGGGACAGCGTTGCGTGCTGCCTCCGCGGCCAGTTCTGTCAGCGCGAGTTCGTAGACTCCCATTTCCGCATTGTCCCCCGCCTTTCCACTCCGTACCTGCTGCATGAGTGCCGGAAGGCCAAGCGAGGTCTCGCCCCCGGCCGCTGTCATATGGATCCGGCAGTAGTTGCAGCCATGCGCATCGGAGGTGGCAAAGCCTGTGGCCATCATCATCCGTTCCCCAAGAACCTCCCGCCCGAAACGGATGGCGCCGAGGTTGTGGGCATAGACGAACAGCTTGTAGGCCTCGGGCCAGTGATGCATGAAGCGGAAGCAGTTCGGCCAGAACCCGAAGAAACTCTTGTAGAAGTGCAGAATGGGCCATTGCTCGGGATCATCGCTTCTGGTGCCGTCGCTTTCCGGAATGATCCTGCTCAGGGGCAGGTCCTCTGTCCCGGCCTCCAGTTCCGCGTCCGACAGCCTTTCCGTATCCGGCTGCTCCTCCGCGCAGGCAATCAGCCGGTCGAGCCGTCCGGCCTCCGCGAGTGCCTGAAGATCCTCCGAGCCATTGATGTGAAGATCGCCAACAAGAATCTGGGGCACCGTGGCGACACCGGTCAGGTAGACGCTGAGCGCCGCCGTTCGCCGGGCGCTGGTGATATCGCATTCCGCAAAGCGATGCCCCCTTTCCTCGAGTGTTATCTTGGCTGCCGCGCAAAAGGGGCAGGCGGGCTTCGTGAAGAGTTTTATCGTTTCAGGCATTTCCCACTCTCGTTCTCGTGCATGACCGAGGCCGAGAATGAGGGTAAGTATCCCTATCGTGAACCGATCGATAGCGAACAAATCGTTCCAGAAACGGAACAATCCAATGAATGACTTCGACCTGAATGACCTGCGCCTCTTTGGCCTCATCGCCAGTACGGAGGGTCTCAGTTCCGCATCACGCAGGTTCGGGATTCCCAAGGCGAGTCTCTCGCGCGCGTTGCACAGGCTCGAGCAGGCGGCGGGCGCCCCCTTGTTCGACCGTGTGAACAGGGGCCTGCGCCTGACTCCGCTTGGAACCAGCCTGCTGCCCACGGCCGAAGCGGCCGTCTCCCTGATGCTGGATGCCGATGAAGCCCTGCGGGTCAGCAAGGAGGAACCTCAAGGTCCTTTGAGGATTGCCGTCAGCGCCCTGTCCGGACAGACGCTCCTGGCGCCGGTGATTGCCCGCCTGGCCAGGAACCATCCGAAAGTCAGGACCGAGTTGAAGATCACCAGTCGCGGCCCGGATCCCGTCGCCGAACAGCTTGACGTCGTCATCCGTATCGGCCGTCCGAGCGAGCCCTATCTGGTCTCGCGGCGCATCATCGGTTCCCCCTTGGCATTGTATACCCTTCGCGCGCAAACTCGCGATGGTGCCCTCGAGTGTCCGGAGGACGTGGAGGCCTTGGGACGAATCGTCACCAATGTGGACGACGTGGCTCGGGATTGGGTGCTCAGGAACCGAAAAGGCCATGAGATTCGCATGACGCGCGAACCCCTGATCGTGCTCAGCGATCCCTCCGTTGCCCTGAGCCTGCTCAGTGCCGGAACGGGGGTGGCGCTCCTGCCCCGATTATATGCCGATCCGCTCGTGCGCGATGGCACTCTGGTCCGCGCCTTGTCCGACTACACGGGACCGGAGGTGGAACTCTATGCCTCCCTTCCGCCCCGGCGCAGCAGCGTTCCGGCCGTTCGCGCCTTTCTCGACCTGCTGGTTCAGCACACGGCCCGCCTGGAGCGTGCCTGGCACTCCGAGGATCTTCCCGAAGCGGACCTTCCGAGAAAGAGCCCATGATTGCACGGCAACCCAACATCTCGGAGACACCGGAAACCTCCTTCCCTGATCACGGCCGGGCGTCCTCTCAGAGCCTATCCAGTCCAAGGTCCCCGGCCTGGGTAAAGAAGCTCGGCACCCCGCCCGTATGGATCAGGCAGGTGGGAGAGTCCGACGCGATCTCGCCGCGTTCGATCAGGTCGAGGGCGCCGGCGAAGGTCTTGGCCGTGTACGTCGCCTCCAGCAGCATGCCCTCGAGGGCGGCCACGGTTTGCAGGGCGGCTACCGCCTCTGGCGTGGGAATGTCATAGCCCGCGCCGAGATAGCGCTCGTGATATCGCACGAAGGAGGCCGGCTTCACGGAAGGTGTCACGCCGGTGTGCGCGCAGAGACACGAGAACAGGTCCTCCACCAGATAGGCCAGCCTGTCGATCCCGTACTCCACGCTCACCAGGTGCACGCGGAAGGGCGCGCCCGCGAGGGCACAGCCGAACAGGAATCCGGCCTCAGTCGGCCCCATGGATCCCGGCAGGATCACGTTCTCCAGCGCCGCTTCCTGCTCTCCGGCCTGCACGATCAGCTCCGCGGCACAGGCCACGTAGCCGAGCGCGCCGACGACCGGATCACCGACGATATAGCATCGATATCCCGAGGCCTCCATCTGCTCCGCGAGCTCGGCCAGACGGCGGCTGCGTTCGTCCTCTTCCATCGGTCCCAGGAACCTGGTTTCGGCGCCGTAGAGGCGGGACAGCAGCAGATTCCCTTCCGCTCTTTCCGGCGGGTCGTCGTTGTGGAGCACGATGCACCGCAGGCCGCATTTCGCGGCCGCCGCAGCCGTTAAGCGGCATTGGTTGGATGTCCTCCTGCCGGCCACCAGCAGCGTATCGGCCTGCCGGACCAGGGCTTCGCCGAGCCAGAATTCCAGACTGCGCAGCTTGTTGCCGCCCATCCCCAGCGCCATGCAGTCGTCACGTTTCGCATAGAGGCCGTGGTGTCCGACGTGGGCGGCCAGCCGGTCGAGCCGTTCCAGCGGCGTGGGCCCGGGCACCAGCCGATAGCGCGGTAGGCCCGAGAGAGCGGTTTCCACCGGCATTAATCTTCCCCTTGCGGAATTAGCGCATCTTCAGGGTCACGCCACCGATCCGCTTCTCGGCCCAATCCGCGAACTTCAGGACCGGATAGCAATAGACGAAGTACAGAGCGGCAACACAGACATAGATCAGCATCAGATCGCCCGGAAAGCGCAAGGAGGCAATTTGGCCCTGCCGAGTCAGTTCCGATAGTCCCACGACGGACAGGATGGCCGTGCTCTTGATGATGATCACGAAGACCCCACTCATGGGGGGAATGATCATGCGCAGCGCCTGGGGCAGCACGACGTACCAGAGGGACTGTGCCTTGGTCATGCCGACCGCCCGTGCCGCCTCGTCCTGGCCTTTCGGCAGCGCGGCGATCGCACTGTTGACGATCTCGGTAACGTAGCTGCCGGTATAAAGGCACAGGGTGATCACCGCCGCCTGCATGGAATCGAACTGTAGCCAGGCCACACCGAGCTCGGGCAACAAATAATAGAAGATATAGAGCTGCACCAGGAAGGGAGAGCCGCGGAACAGGTGAATGTACAGCCCGATCAACGCCGTCAACCCCGGGATGCGCAGACTGCGGAAGGTCCCCAGCACCAGGCCGATTAGCGAACCGACGACAATACCGATGATGGTGATCCGGAAGGTCAGCCACAGCCCCTCGAGCAGGAAGGGCGTGATGCTCTGAATCATCTGTATCTGGTCCTGAAACATCCTGCTCTCCCCTTACGCCGGCTGATACCGGCCGCCGTGCAAGCGCCGCTGCACGACATTGGATAGAACGAGCATGCCTGCGTATATGAGCAGATAGCAGACAGCGACGGTCAGCAGGCCCTCGTTCGGCATGACGTTCTCGTGCATCACGGTAAGGCCGGCTCGCATGAGCTCGAAGACCGCGATCAGGCTCAGTAGTGAGGTGTCCTTGATCAATACTGCGGTTTGTCCGAGCAGTGTGGGAATCACGTTGGCGAAGGCCTGCGGCAGGATGATCAGCACCATGCGCTGATGGCGTTTCAGACCCAGGGCAGTGGCGGCCTCGTGCTGGCCTGGGTCAACGGACTGGATGCCCGACCTGATGATCTCGGCCATGTAGGGCGTCGTGTGAAGCGTAAGCGCAATGATGCCCGAGACGGTCTCCGTCAGGATCCCGACATTGCCGAACAGCTCCGGCAGGCCGTAGTAGACCAGGTAGATCTGCACCAGCAGGGGGGTGGCGCGTATGAACTGTATATACGCAGCCGCTGGCCGCCACAGCAGGCCCGTCTTCGACATGCGCAAACCGGCAAGCAGGACCCCGAGGGCAATCGAAAGGACAAGACAGACCGCGCTGAGCCAAAGCGTCGCCCAGATACCCTGCAGGAAGGTATCGGCATAGTTCAGCACCACGCGCAGGTTATAGAATTGGGCGATATATTCCATCGATGGTCGGCCTTACAGAAGCGGGAGCGCGCTCGCGCGAACGCACTCCCGCCAATGTCACGGATGGCCTGCTGGTTATCGCAGGCCATCCCGCATCATGACTTGCGTGACCTCGATCCTGAGGGATGGCAAGCCCGGATCAGTGATCCTCCTCCCAATCCTGGGAGTTCCACCAGTAATCGAGAAGCTCACCCAGTTGGCCGGAATGCTCGGTGAAGCGGATGTAGTTGTCCATGAACATCAGCAAGTGGACCGAATCCGGCCGCGTCGCAAAGCTCAGCGGCTCCTTGCGCAGGGTCCCCTCGAGCACCTCGAATTCTGGGTAGTCCTCCAGGAATGCCTTGATGGTGCCGCTGTCGCTGATGCCCGCATCGACACGCCCCGAGGACACGGCCTGGGCGGTGGCCGCGGTGCCACCCTGATACTCCTTCATGGTCAGGTCCGGCAGCTTGATGTCCGCGGCCGCTGCATAGGTGCTCGCCTCCGGGGCGCCGATCGTGGCGCCTTCCTGCTTGAGATCTTCCCAGTGCGAGTAGCCCTTGTCCTCATTCGCGAACGCAATAATCTCCGTGAAGAAGATCGGCTCGGTGAACAGCAGCTGCGTGGCGCGCTTGGGTGTCGGCGTCATGTCAGCCGCAATCAGGTCCGCCTTTCCTGACAACAGCGCGGGAATCAGGCCCTGCCAGCTGTAATCCTGCAGCTCGAGCTCGACACCCATGTCCTCGGCCATGTTGCGAACGATCTCGACGGCAAGGCCCGCACGCTCCCCATTGGCATCGACGAAGCTGATGGGTGGACCTTGCGTCTGGACCGCGACACGCAAGGTGCCGCGTTCCATGATGTCTTCCATCGTGGTCGCACTGGCTGTAGCGGCGGTGCCGAACACGACAAGGAATGCCATGGCCGGCAATGCTCGTAACAGTCTCATCAAGGTAGTCATTTCTCCCCTTCTCCTTTGCGTTAGAGGATTTGGTTCAAGAACTCCCTTGTTCTTTCGTTGTTCGGAGCCTTGAAGAACATTGTCGGGGCTCCTTCCTCGACAATCTTGCCCTGGTCCATGAATATGATCCGGCTGCCCACGTCCTCCGCGAACTTCATTTCGTGGGTCACCACCATCATTGTCATTCCTTCATCGGCAAGTTCTCGCATGAGCGCCAGAATTCCCCCGACAGTCTCGGGATCGAGCGCCGAGGTGGCCTCATCGAACAGCATGACCTTCGGATTCATCGCGAGCGCGCGGGCGATTGCGACGCGTTGCTGCTGTCCTCCGGACAGATCTCCTGAAGGGGCATCCGCTTTTTCCGGGATTCCGACCCGGGACAACAACTCCCTTGCCCTGGAGATCGCCTCGTCCCGCGAGCGCTTCAGCACGACCGTTTGCGGCAGCACGATATTCTCGAGGGCCGTCTTGTGCGCAAACAGATTGAAATGCTGGAAGACCATTCCGACGTTGGCGCGCAATCGATTCAGATTGCTTTGCGGATTGGTCACCTCGATGCCATTGACCGTAATCCGACCTTCATCGACGCGTTCAAGGGCATTGACCGTGCGCAGCAGTGTGCTCTTGCCGGACCCCGAGGCCCCGATAATAACGACGACTTCCCCTTGCATGACTGTCGCCGACACCTCGTCCAGCGCCCGGATCTCGCCGGCGCGCGGAAGCTTGAAGCTTCGAGATACGGCCTCAATATTCACCATAATAGCTTCGGAGTGGTGGCTAAGTGCGTCTTCCATTAACCTAGAAAAATAATGCTTTCTTTCTGTTTTTGAGCCTAGTTTCCACATAACGCAGGCGTCAAGGACATCACTGCGCAATACCAACCCGGACAGGCTGGGCTGTCTTTTTGACGTCCATCCGATTCCCCCCTGAAACCTTAGCTAGTGTGCGGCGCATTCCTCGTGACGTCGCTGTCGACATTTGGAAGGAAACGAAAGGGAAAAACAGCACCTTTAGTGGGAGTCAATCGCGCTATCTAGACTCACGTGGAATCTTGAAGCGATGTGTCCGCATTGCCAGGAAACGGGCGTCTAAAAAGGAGAGATTGGTGCACTAGGGTTGCCCGATCCCTGCAACAGCGGGTCCTGACTTTCGCGTTTTGCTGTGAGTCCCATGACCTTCTAAGCCGGAGCAATGGTGCACCGGCAAACAATAAGGTCTTGGTATGCAACAGCAGATTTCCGTCATCACCCTGGGTGTCGCCGATACCCAAATCTCTTGCCTCTTCTATACCGAGGGGTTCTGCTGGACGCCGGTTTTTGAGAAGCCCGAAATCATCTTCTATCAGATGAACGGGTTCATCCTCGGCACCTTTCGGAAAGACGCACTGGAGGCTGATATGAACCGGACTGGTCTGAGGTAACCGGGCGCATTCTCACTGGCCCACAACGTTACCGCCAAGGAGGAAGTCACACCGCTCGTGGAGTGGCTGGTCGAGGCTGGCGGCCGGATGATTCGCCCGGCTGACGCGCCACCTCATGGCGGGTTTCGAGGCTATGTCACCGATCCGGACGAGCACGCCTGGGAGATTGCCTGGAACCCAATCTGGCCGATCGACGACCAGGGTCACGTGACGTTCGGCACTTGAAGAAGCACAATCCAGGTACGGCGAAACAGAACTGTCTTTCGCATAGGGACTTCGCCCGGTAGGAGCCGGAGACACCCTTGCCTTGTTCCGCCGAAACCACTTCCATGGACTCGTGGTGCAAAAGCCTTCTTGTACGAAGATCACGTCCGACCTGCCCACGGCCTTCCTGAAGCAGGCCGAAGCCTGCCGGAAGTTCGGATCGCCCTTCATGGGGCGGCTGATGATGCTGCTTGCCGAAAACTGGCCGAACGACACGGCGCTGGCTGGACGCTTTGCACGCTGGGACGGCGATCTGGGCCCCGCTGGTGCCTCACACTGCCCCTGCGCGTGGCAGGCGGGCTTCAGGCCCTGGTTCTGATGGGCAAGGATGCGCGACTGGCAGCCGCCTATCCGCCCAACCAGGTCGACGATGCTCAACTCTGCGCAGCCGTCCTGGACGCCCTACGAAAGCACGATGATTTCCTCTGCGAATGGACGGAACGACCGCCACAGACGAACGAAGTCCGGCGCAGCGCCGTGTTGATCGCCGCCGCCCACTGGCTCGACGCGCGTTTCGGCCTGCCCCTGCAGCTTTCGGAGCTCGGGGCGTCTGCAGGGTTGAACCTGATGTTCGACCGTTTCACCTTGGATATCGCCGGACAACGCTGGGGCCCGCAGGATGCCGGCGTGCAACTCACGCCAGACTGGCAAGGTCCCTTGCCGCCCAAGGCCCGGCCACGGATTACGGACCGCCGTGGCGTGGATCTGACGCCCCTTCGGGTCGGACAATCTGAGGATGACCTGCGCCTCATCGCCTATCTCTGGCCCGACCAGCCGGAACGCCTGGTCCGCACCCGAACTGCCATGGCGCTGCAGGAGGCAACGATCGACCGAGGCGACGCCGTGGACTGGCTGGAAGCACGCCTGGCCTCAGGTCAGCCTGACTGCCTGCACCTCGTCTTTCACACCATCGCCTGGCAGTACTTTCCACCAGAGCGACAGGCGCGCGGACGTGACCTGCTTGAATCGGCTGGACGCACAGCCCGCGCGGACAGCCCTCTGGCCTGGCTGGCCATGGAAGACGATGGCACCAGCCACGGAGCCGCCGTGAGCCTCAGGCTCTGGCCGGGCGACTTTCGCCTGGCTCTAGGGCGCGCCGGATTCCACGGCCAGTGGGTGGAGTGGTATGGCTGTTAAAGGGGCAAGCCACGCGGTCAACCCGCCTGCAGCCATAGGCAGGGGATTGTCTCAGAAATCGTAACAGATGCCCTTGCGCTCCCAGTCGCCATAGCGCGTGGGTTCGGGCCCCTCCGGGCCGCCCAACTCCTTGGCTTCTGTCTTGGCGTCCGTCTTTCCGGGCGCCGCTTCAGGTGCGTTCTGTCCGGTTTGGGCCGTATTCTTATCCGGAACTACGGCGGGCTGTCCGGTCTTGGCACGATGTGAAGAAAAGCGTTTCATCCCTTTTATATAGGACATCCACACCCGCAGCGCCAAGTCCTTGAACGGGACCACGACAGACCCATTTTACTAGAGCCATGAGTTACTTCCGCACCGCGCTTCTGCTCGCCGCAATGACCGGCCTCTTCCTCGCCGTCGGCTTCATGCTGGGCGGGCAGACCGGCATGCTGATCGCCCTCGCCATTGCCGTGGCGATGAACTTCTATGCCTACTGGAACTCCGACAAGGTGGTCCTGCGCATGTACAAGGCGCGGGAGGTCGACCGGCAGAGCGCACCCGAGTTCTACGGCATCGTGGAACAGCTCGCCGAGCGCGCCGAGCTGCCCATGCCCAAGGTCTACCTGATCGAGAATCCGCAGCCCAATGCCTTCGCCACGGGACGCAATCCGGAGAACGCCGCGGTGGCCGCCACGACAGGGCTGCTGAAACGCCTGTCCTCGCAGGAGGTCGCCGGCGTCATGGCGCACGAGCTGGCGCACGTGAAGAGCCGCGACACCCTGATCATGACGCTGACCGCGACTCTGGCCGGTGCAATCTCGATGCTGGCCAACTTCGCCCTTTTCTTCGGCGGCAACCGCAACAACCCCTTGGGGCTGATCGGCACGATCCTGATCATGATCCTGGCCCCGCTGGTTGCCATGCTGGTGCAGATGGCGATCTCGCGCTCGCGCGAGTACGAGGCCGACCGAATCGGCGCCGAGATCTGCGGCCAGCCGCTCTGGCTGGCCTCGGCACTGGAGAACATCCAGACGGCCGCATCGAAGATCGACAACGAGGCCGCCGAAAAGAATCCCGCCTCGGCGCACATGTTCATCATCAATCCGCTGCATGCGAATCAGATGGACAGCCTGTTCTCCACGCACCCCAATACGGAGAACCGCGTGGCCCGCCTGCGAGAGATGGACGGGCAAGCGCCCGCCGCGGCGAAAAGTCCAAGTCCCTGGGGCTGATCCAAGTTGCCGGCCTGCGGCCGGACTTGCCTTCATCGTTAATCTTCTTACCCTGACAGTCACGCGGCCGGTTCGATTCGGGACCTGGCCGCGGCTTATTTTGCGCGCGACTCGGGCAGGTAAAGGAATTACCGGGGATTTTAACGAATCATTTAAGTCTTTGACGCAGAGTCATTTCTCAAACAGGGGTTATATGTTTTCGAGCCATGGAAACACTTGAAAAGCAAACCGAAGAATCGGCTAAAGGCATGGGGCGTTCGTCCCGCCATGGCAAAACCGGTAAAGGATACTTCCGCGTCGTGGACAAAGAAGATCTGACAGAACTGCTGGAACTGGCCCGCGACCGCAGCTCGGAGGGGCGCCGCACCCTCGTGGCCACGATCGGAGACCTGTTCGAAGGCCAGGGCGAAGCGCTGACCGAGCGCGAACGCGCGCTGATGACCGACATTCTCAACAAGCTGATCCAGGAAGTGGAAGGCGTCGTCCGCCGGGAGCTCAGCCAGCGCCTGGCCGCACGTGAAGATATCCCCAGGGAACTGGTCCTGATGCTGGCCAACGACGAGATCGAGGTGGCCCGGCCCATTCTTCTGGCCAGCGAGGTGCTCAAGGACTCGGACCTGATCGAGATCATCCGGCACCGCAGCATGCAGCACCAGTTGTCCATCGCCATGCGCCGGAAGGTCAGCGAATCGGTTTCCGATGCCCTGATCGAGGCGGGACATGTGGATGTCATCAAGGCTCTTCTGGACAACCCCAACTCCCGTCTGTCAAACGCGGCCATGGAGTACCTGGTCGAGGAATCGCGGCGCGTCGATACCTATCAGGAACCGCTGGTGCACCGCAGTGACCTGCCGCAACCTCTGGCACGACGCATATGCCTCTGGGTCAGTGCCGCGCTGCGCTCGCACATCCTGGCAAATCACGAAATCGACCCCACGGAACTGGACGACCTGCTCGAAGCCATCATTTCCGACTCCAGCAACGAGAGCTTTGCGCGCGAGGAAATGCCGGAAAGCGCAGCGCGCGAGCTGGCACGTACCTACCGCGAGGAAGAGGAGCTCACACCGGAGTTCCTGGTGAAGGTCCTGCGCGAGGGGGAGGTTTCGCTGTTCGAGGCGCTTTTCGCAGAGATGAGCGGGCTGCGCATGCGCCTGATCCGGCGCATCGTCTATGAGCCAGGCGGCGAAGGACTGGTCATCGTTTGCCGGGCCCTCAAGATCGAGAAACCCGTTTTCACCTCGATCTTCCTGATGAGCCGCAAGGGCCGGCCGGGCGATCAGAAGGTGGATCCCAACGAACTTTCCCGTGTCCTGGTGCTGTTCGATCGGGTCAAGCCCGAGGCTGCCGAAGCCGTCCTGAAACGCTGGCGCAGGGATCCGGAGTATCTCTATGCCGTACAGTGCGTGGAATCGTCGCGCGGAAAATCACGGCGGGGCAGGTGAAGAAGTCCCGGCACCCCCCCGGCCGGCGGAAGCGAAGATCGGCAACGGAAGGACTCAAGTGATGTCCGGTAACGGACTGCATCTGACCTTTCCAGGCAAACAGGAAGGCATGGAAATGCGCGCAGGCCAGCGCACGCCAACAGACCTGACTGTCACCGCCCACGATCACCTGCTGGAGCAGGCGGCGCCCTTCTGTGTTGTGGACAGGCAGGGGCAGATCATCAGTGAGAACGCCGCTTTCGGAGAACTGCTGCCAGAATTGCTGAGCCGGGCCAATGGCGCCGACAACGGCCTTGGCCCGCTTGCCGCATTCTCCGAAGAAATCAAACAACTCCAGCTCTCGCAGGAACGCTGGAGTCCGGCCCTGGACAGCCGGCTGCGTATTGTGAATGGCGCAGGACAGGAACTTCATCCCCAGCTGCGGGCCTATGCGGATTCGGAAAATGAACTGCAGCTTTTGGTCGTGCGTTTCCTGCCCGACGAGGACACCACGCGCCTGAGGCGCCAACGCGCCGAAGCGCGTGAGCGTTTCGAGGATATCTCGCGGCTGGTTTCGGACTGGGTCTGGGAAACGGACCGGGATTTGAAGCTGACCTACATCTCGAACCGTGTCCTGGAAACCCTCGGCGCACACCCCCGCAGTTTCATCGGCCGCCCCCTCTCCGTCTTGTTCAGCGGCGACACCTCGGCCCTGGAGAACCTGACACGAGAATCGAGCAGGCATCCCTTCCGTGACCTGTCACTGATGGCAAAGACCACCGATGACAGTACACGTCATATCCTGGTCAGCGCCGTACCGGTCTTCAGCCAGACGGACGGTGTCTTCCAGGGCTTTCGTGGAACCGCGCGCGACATCACCGAATTGCTGTCGCGCGAAGCAGCCCTGCGCGAGAGCATCGAACTGGCCGAGAGTGCAAACAGGACCAAGAGCCAGTTCCTGGCCACCGTCAGTCATGAGCTGCGCACACCCTTGAATGCCATTATAGGCTTCTCCCAGCTTATGGAGACGGAAACCTTCGGCCCCCTGGGCAACGATACCTACAAGGGCTATGCACAGGACATCCTGCACAGCGCCCATCACCTGCTGGAACTCATCAATGACGTCCTGGACGTCTCCAAGATCGAGGCCGGGCGTATGGAGTTGAACGAAGAGCGCCTGGACTTCGCGCAACTGGTAACCTCGGCCCTGCGCATGGTGCGCGAAAAGGCCAGCGAGGTACAGATCAGCCTGGAAACGTCGATCGAGGACCTTCTACCTCCAATCCAGGGAGACATGCGCGCCCTACTCCAGGTCCTGGTCAACCTGCTGGGAAATGCCGTGAAGTTCACCAACGAGGGTGGCCAGGTCCACCTGCACGCCGGCCTCGACTCCGAAGGCTGCCTGGTCTGCCGGATCCGGGACAGCGGAATCGGCATGACGCCTGAAGAGATTGAGATTGCCCTGACGCCTTTCGGGCAGGTCGACAGCCAGCTTTCCCGGCGTTATTCCGGAACCGGTCTCGGCCTTCCGCTCACTCGTGGCCTGATCGAACTGCATGAGGGCGATCTGACGATCGACAGCACACCGGGAGACGGCACGAGCGTCACCTTTGTTCTACCGGCTTCGCGAGTGCTGCAGGCCTGACATGCAGCCCAGGCCACTGGCGCTATCACACGGGACGGGATAGCTTCCCCCGGAAGTCGAGGGGGAAACATCATCACTGCTTCGCACGACCAGTCTGAGTCATCCACCCGGAAACTGACCCAAACGAAGGCCTTCGCACGTGGCTTTCGCGACGGCCTGTCCGTTCCCGGCTTTGTCCTGATTTCGAGCTTCCTCGGGTTCGGCGCCCTGATCCGCGAAAGCGAGTTCACCCTGTTCCAGGGACTGTTGTCCACGGCAACCGGCTGGGCGCTTCCGGCGCAGATCGCCATGGTCGAACTCTATACCGCCGGCGCCTCCTTCCTGGTGATCGCCCTGGCCGTGGCGCTGACCAACGTGCGCCTGCTGCCCATGACGGTGGTTCTGATGCCGATATTGCGCAGTGCCTCAACTCCCCGATGGCTTCCCTATGTTGCCGTGCACTGGCTAGCGATCACAGGCTGGGCCCAGGCCCTGCGGGTTTGCCCCGAGCTCCCCCGTCCGGTTCGAATTGCCTATTTCATGGGGTTTTCCATGGTGCTCTGGCCAGGCGCCATGCTGGGCACCCTGCTGGGCTATTTCCTTGCCGGCAGCGTCCCGCTGGCTGTCTCCCTAGGCTTGGTCTTCCTGAATCCGATCTACTTCATGCTGGTCTTCGCCTCGGACCTGCGCATCAAGGCTCGTGTCTGGGCGCTTGGCCTGGGCGCCGTCCTGGGCCCTCTGCTGCACCTCTACCTGCCAGACATGTCGCTGCTGGTCACGGGCCTGGTTGCCGGCAGCCTGGCCTTCGTCATAGGCGGCGGCCTGTCCCGAAAGAAGCAGGGCGCATCATGAAGGAGACACTGACCAGCTGGGGGCCCTATATCGCGCTAGCAGTGACCTTCGCGGTGACCTATGGCTGGCGCTCCCTTGGCGTCGCTCTGTCCGGGCGCATCCGAACCGATTCACTGATCTTCGAATGGGTGACCTGTGTCGCCTATGCCCTGCTGGCCGGCCTGGTCGCCCGCATGATCATCCTGCCGCTCGGGGCCCTGGCCGAAACACCCGTCATCGATCGCCTGGGGGCTGCCTTGCTGGCGCTTGCCGTCTTCTTCCTGACGCGGAAGAATCTCTTCCTGGGTGTCTTCAGCGGCTTTGCGTGCCTCGTTCTGCTGACCTGGGGGCGTGCCGGCTTTGTGATCGGCTGAACTGGCTCAGGCAGCCGAATCGCGCAGCGCCTGGACACCTGGCAGTGTCTTGCCCTCCAACCACTCCAGGAAGGCCCCGCCGGCCGCCGAAACATAGGTCAGGCGATCCAGAACGCCGGCGCGCGCCAGCGCCGCCACGGTGTCTCCGCCGCCGGCCACCGACAGAAGCCGCCCCTCGGCCGTCAGGTCGGCCACCGCCTCAGCCACCACATTGGTGCCCGCATCGAAGGGCTGTGTCTCGAAGGCACCCAGCGGACCGTTCCAGACCAGCGTGTGGCAATCTCCCAGACGTTTGCGAATCTGCTCCGTGGTCATCGGGCCCACATCCAGGATCATGCGATCATCGGGCACATCACGCACCGCCACGACATCATGCGGCGTATTGGGTGCCAGCTTCTCGGCCACGACCGCATCGGTCGGCAGCAGGATATCGCAGTCGGCCTGCTTGGCACGACGGACGATATCCTCGACGGTTTCCGCCATGTCCTTCTCGCAAAGCGAAGTGCCCACGGGCACCCCGAAGGCGTGCAGGAAGGTATTGGCCATGCCGCCGCCGATCACCAACAGCTGCACCTTTTCCACCAGGTTGCCCAGCAACTCCAGCTTGGTGGACACCTTCGCACCCCCGACAATGGCGGCCACCGGTCGTTCGGGATTCTCCAGCGCTTTTTCCAGGTGCTCCAGTTCCTCCTGCATCAGCCGCCCAGCGGCAGCGGGCAGACGCCGCGCCAGGGCCTCCACCGAAGCATGCGCGCGATGGGCTGCCGAGAAAGCATCGTTGACGTAGAGATCGCCCAGTTCTGCCAGGCTGTCGGCAAAGGAATCGTCATTGGCCTCCTCGCCGGCATGGAAGCGCAGGTTCTCCAGAAGCAGCACCTCGCCGTCGTTCAGTTGACCCACCGCTTCCTCGGCCGCTGCACCAATGCAGTTGTCTGCGAAGAGCACCTTTCGCTCCTGCAGCAGGGCTTCCAGGGGTTGCAGCAGAGGGCGCAGCGACAGGGCAGGATCCGCCTTGCCCTTGGGACGTCCGTAATGGCTCAGCAAGATGACTTTCGCGCCGCGCTCCAGCAGGCCCTGCAGGGTCGGCAGGGCGCGCTCGATCCGGGTGGCATCGGTGACCACTCCGTTCTCCATGGGCACGTTGAAGTCGACGCGCACCAGGACGCGCTTTCCGGTAACGTCCAGGTCATCCAGGGTACGGAATACGCTCATGATCCTTCCTCTCTCGACTGAACAGGCTGGCCAGCCTCACTGCTCGCCACGGCGAAGCAAGGTTCCCACACCCTGGTCGGTAAAGACTTCCAGCAACAGGGCATGTGGGACGCGTCCATCCAGGATGACGGCGGCATCCACGCCCTCCTCGACGGCCGCGGTACAGGTCTGAAGCTTGGGCAGCATGCCCCCTTTGATCGTGCCATCCTCGGTCAGCTCCTTGACGCGCTCCAGGGACAGCTGTGTCTGAAGCTCACCGTTCTTGTCCATCACCCCAGCCACGTCGGTCAGCAGCAGCAGGCGTACGGCCCCCACCGCACTGGCCACGGCGCCGGCGACCGTGTCGGCATTGATGTTGTAGGTCTCCCCGTTGACGCCAACCCCTATGGGCGCGATCACGGGAATCATCCCGGCGCGTTCCAGCGCGCCCAACACCTGTGGATTTACGTGTTTCGGCTCGCCCACGAAGCCCAGATCCAGGATCTTCTCGATGTTGGATTCCGGATCCCTGTGGCTGCGGCGCAGCTTCTGCGCCTGGATCAGGCTGCCATCCTTGCCGGACAGTCCGATGGCCGTGCCGCCGGCCGAATTGATCGCATTCACGATGGCCTTGTTGATGGAGCCCGACAGCACCATCTCGACCACTTTTACCGTCTCGGCATCGGTCACGCGCAGGCCGTCGATGAACTCGCTCTGCACGGACAGACGAGTCAGCATCTCGCCGATCTGCGGCCCGCCACCATGCACCACGATCGGATTGATCCCCACCTGCTTCATAAGCACGACGTCCCGCGCGAAGATGGTGGCCAGCTCATCATCGACCATGGCATGGCCACCGTACTTGATGACCACGGTCTTTCCGGCATAGCGGCGCATGAAGGGCAGCGCTTCGGTCAGGGTCCGGGCCGTGCGCAGCCATTGCTTGGTTTCACCGAAGTTCTTCGATCCTGTCATGGGACTCCTCTCGACTCAGCGGCGCAAGCCTATCCCGACTGACGTGGCAATGCCACCGTCGCCAGTTCGGCGCGCAGCTCGGGAATGCCAAGCCCCGCCTGTGAACTGGTCACCATCACGTCCGGATGGGCGGCGGGATGGGTCTTCAGCTCGCTGGCCGTCGCCACGATGACCTGGGCCAGGGCCTCCTGCTTGATCTTGTCGCTCTTGGTCAGGACCGCCTGATAGGAAACCGCAGCCTTGTCCAGTTCCTTCATGATCTCGCGATCCGGCGTCTTCAGGCCGTGGCGTGAGTCCACCAGCAGCAGGATACGGCGCAGTTGAGGGCGCCCCTTCAGGTAGGCCCGGGTCAGGCGCGTCCAGCGGGCCACATCGGCCTTGGGCGCCTTCGCGTATCCATAGCCCGGAAGGTCGGACAGCATCAGGCGTCCACCCAGGTCAAAGAAGTTCAGCTGCTGCGTGCGCCCGGGCGTGTTCGACGTGCGCGCCAGGGTCTTCCGGCCCGTCAGCGCATTGACCAGGCTGGATTTCCCCACGTTGGACCGGCCCGCAAAGGCCACCTCCGGCAGGTC
This sequence comes from Fodinicurvata sediminis DSM 21159, assembly GCF_000420625.1. Lineage (NCBI taxonomy): Bacteria > Pseudomonadati > Pseudomonadota > Alphaproteobacteria > Rhodospirillales > Rhodovibrionaceae > Fodinicurvata > Fodinicurvata sediminis. Next base: position 119,652 of record NZ_ATVH01000013.1, read on the forward strand.
GCTGGCCGGCACCTGCTCGGCATCCACGACTGAAAGCAGGAACCGGCATTCGGCGGAGAACAGCAGGCGCCCTTCCTCCAGCCAGGCCTGGTCCGGGCTCTCCGAACCAGCTTCTTCGGCATCAGGATCCCGGCTATCCATGGCAGCTACTTTTTCTTCTTGCCCGTATTACCGGACCCCTTGTTGCCACCCGAACCCTTCTTCTGCTGCTGGTTCGCGGCTTTCTTCTCTCCCGCATCAGCCTTGCCATTCTCTTCATCGGCCGCGGCACCGTCCGTCTTGTCGCCGGCCTCGCCGCCAGCCGGGACCGCCGGCTGCGGGCTCGCCTTGCGGCCGATGGGAGCCCCCGCCTTCTTCATGATGACGTACTGCTGCATCACCGAAAGCAGGTTGTTCCAGGTCCAGTAGACCACCAGTCCTGCCGGGAAGCCGGCCAGGAAGAAGGTGAAGATCAGCGGCAGGAACATGAAGACCTTGGCCTGGACCGGATCCGGCGGCTGCGGGTTCAGCAACTGCTGGCCGTACATGGACAGGCCCATCAGGATCGGCCAGATACCGATGCTGAGAATCTCCAGTGGCCCCAGGTCCGGCACTGCATAGGGCAGCAGGCCGAAAAGATTCAGGATCGAGGTCGGGTCAGGCGCAGACAGATCCTGGATCCAGCCGAAGAAGGGTGCGTGCCGCATCTCGATGGTGACGAACAGCACCTTGTAGAGCGCGAAGAACACCGGGATCTGCACCAGGATCGGCAGGCAGCCCGAGGCCGGATTGGCCCCTTCCTTCTTGTAGAGCGCCATCATCTCCTGGTTCAGGCGCTGCCGGTCGTCCGAGAAGCGCTCCTTGAGCCGCATCATCTCGGGCTGCAGCTTGCGCATCTTCGCCATCGAGCGATAGGACTTGTTGGCCAGCGGGAAGAACAGGATCTTGATGAAGACCGTCAGGATCAGGATCGCAACGCCGAAGTTGCCCACCAGCCCGGCAATCCAGTGCAGCGCCAGAAAGATCGGTTTCGTCAGGAAGTAGAACCAGCCGAAGTCCACGGCCAGGTCGAACTTGGGAATGCCTTCCTGGTCGCTGTAACGATCCAGCAGCGTCACCTCCTTGGCACCGGCAAACAGCCGTGTCACCTCACTGGTCGTCTGCCCCTCGGACAGTTGCCGGCCATTGTAGAGGACGTCCGTCTGGTACTTGGCCTGGTTGTTGCGCCCGCTGTAGAGGAAGCGTGTCTCCACCTCCTGCTCCTGGTCGGGCACCATGGTGACCATCCAGTACTTGTCGGTGATGCCCAGCCAGCCGCCACGGGTCGTTGCGGAAATCCGTCCGTCGTCGCGCAGGTCGCCGTAGCTGATTTCGCGCAACTCGTCGTTCAGAACGCCGATCAAGCCTTCGTGCAGGATGAAGAAGTCGGTGGTCTCCGGCGTACCGGTACGTGAGATCAGGCCATAGGGCGCAAGCGTCACATTGCCGCCGCCCGTGTTCTCCACCTCCTGGGTGACCGTCACCATGTAGTCGCGGTCGATTGCATAGGTGCGTCGGAAGGTCAGCCCCTCACCATTGTCCCAGGCGATCGTGACCGGCGTGTCGGGGGTGAGTGTTTCACCTTCCTCGACCTCCCATTCGCTGTCCGACTGCGGAACGGGCACACCCTCGCCGCCGGCCGCCCAGCCGAAATCGGCATAGTAGGGGCGCGCCGAGCCCACCGGATCCAGCAGCTCGATGTTCGGGCTGCCCTCTTCGATGGTTTCGCGATAGCGCTTCAGGGTCAGGTCATCCAGGCGGCCGCCGATCAGGGAGATCGACCCCTCGACCTTTGGCGTTTCGATGGCGACACGCGGGCCGCTTTCCAGGATTTCGTCACGCGCGGCATCGGGATCGACATCGCTCAAGGCCTCGTCCAGGGCCTCCGGCCGCTCCTGAAGCTGTTGATTGCGCTCGGCATCCCCGGAGTCCATAGACGGGGCTTCCCCCGGCGTTTGCGACGCCGTCTCTTCCGTGGTTGTGCCTTCCTGGGCCTCCTCCTGCTGCTGTGGCTGCTCGATGAAGTACTGGAATCCCAACAGGATGACCAGAGACAGCAGGATGGCGAGGAAAAGGTTCTTCTGTTCCATGAGAGATAGCGGCTCCGAGGTGCTTCAGAAGGATCTGCGCGAAGCGGCGGGTGGCTCAGCGGAGGGATGGCAGGCTGGCTCCGCTCTTTCCGGTACGGGGTCGTATCCCATTCCTCCCCAGGGATGGCAACGTAAAATACGCCTGAGGGCCAACCAGCCGCCGCGCAAGGGTCCATGACATCGCAAGGACTGGATGGCATAGGCGGAACAGGTCGGGCTGTACCGGCAGGACGCCGGCAACAGCGGAGAGATGACCCATTGATAGAAACGCACCGGAACGATCAGTGCCCACACAAGCACCTGTCGCGTGATCCTGAGAAAGCCGGATTGGGTCATTGTTCCATTGCCACCTGTTTCCGCCTGTCCTTGCCCGAATTCCTGTGCTCGACCTGCTTCAGGGCCGAACGCAGGTCCGCAAGCAGGGCATCGAAGGGACGCACCGCCGTTTCTGAGCGCGCGATCAGGACATAGTCCGTCCCTGGCCGGCCGCAGGCCGGCAGGACTTCTGCCGCAGCCGCACGCAGCCGACGCCGGGCGCGATTGCGTATCACGGCATTCCCGACCTTGCGGCTGGCCGTCAGGCCGACACGCATGCCGCAAAATGGCGAAGCGCCCTGCCGATCCGACAGAGCGCCATTTTCCATTTCCCTTTCGCGCGCATAGACCTGGAGCACCAAGCCTGGCCGGGCCGCCTTGCGTCCACGCCGGGCTGCCCGAAGGAACTCGGACCGCTTCAGCAGCCGCCCTGCCTTCGGGACTGTAGCCATGGGCTCAGGCGCTCAGACGCTTGCGTCCCTTGCTGCGACGCCGGGCGATAACCTTGCGGCCATTTGCGGTCGCCATGCGGCTGCGAAAGCCATGACGGCGCTTGCGGACCAGCGCGCTGGGTTGATAGGTGCGCTTCACCCTACTTCTCCATCGGTGTTTGGCAGATTGCCGGGCTGTATAGAACCCGCTTGCCGGCCTGTCAATGTCGCCGGTGGGCAATGTCCGGACAGACCTGCTCACGAAACACTCACTGGGCCGAAGACTGCGGTTGCGGTTTCGAGGAAGGCTCTGCCTGCGATGTCCTGTCCCGGGAGTGGTACGAGCACGCCCGCAGATGCCTGTCTTCGATAGCGCGCAGCTGGATGCCCGGCCTGCCCGACTGCATCTTCTTTCGCTACGCGGGACTGCGTGTGGCCGTGCTTCATGCCACGCACAAGGCCAACAACAGCTTCGTGTTTCATTCCACACCAGGCCATGAAAAGCAGAAAACTCTCCAGGCACTGCAGTGTGACCTGGTCATAAGCGGCCATAGTGGACTGCCTTTCACCCAGCAGCTCGACAGTGGCATCTGGCATAACTCCGGCGTTATCGGCATGCCGGCCAACGATGGATCGACCAGCACCTGGTACGCATTGCTCGAGGCGGACGGAAACGGACTGCGCATCGAGCACCATCGGCTGACTTATGACCATCAGGAAGCAGCCAACCGGATGCTGTCGGTCGGACTGTCCGAAGCCTATGCCCGAACCCTGGAAACCGGCTTGTGGCCAAGCCTGGACGTTCTTCCCGAAAGAGAACTCAGTGATACCGGACAGTTCCTGCGACCCGTCTCGCAGGACCCGCATGAACCCGGTTTCATCTTCCGGCCCGGCGCACTCTCTCAAGCGGCAGGACTCACGCAATCGTGAACGTCAAGTGTCTTCAAGTTTCCAACCATTGCTTCCCACCTCGTAGCAGAAGCCAGATCACTGGAAACTCGACACTCGAAGGAGAAACAAGCATGACAAAACCAAGCAACGGCTTTCAGATCCACACGCCGGAAGATGCACCGGAAGAGTCCCGCGAAACCCTCAACAACATTGCCCAGGCCTATGGCTTCGTCCCGAATATTCTGGGCATAGCAGCTGAGTCGCCGGCGGCGCTCAAGGCCTATGCCACGCTCAACAGCCTGTTCAAGGAACAAGGATCCTTCTCCAAAACCGAATCGGAGATCGTGCTGCTGCTCATCAGTGCCTATCATGGCTGCGGCTATTGCGTCGCGGTGCACAGCACGGGTGCTGAGCGTTCAGGCGTGGATGCGGACACCGTGGAAGCGTTGCGGCAGGGTAAGGAGCTTCCCGATCCCAAGCTTCAGGCATTGGCTGTCTTCACCCGCCGCATGATCGATACCCGTGGGTGGCTCGAGGAAAGCGATATCCAGGCCTTTCTGGATGCCGGCTATTCACGGCGCCATATCCTGGACCTGATTACGGCTCTGGCGATGAAGACCATTTCCAACTACACGAACCACATTGCGGATACTCCTCTGGATGACGCCTTTAGCAAGAAGGCTTGGCAGAAGGCCAGCTGAAGCCTGCGGTTTCGGCCCCGGAAGCGCGCAAGTGGCTTCCGGGGCCAGCCTGCGACTAGCCTGCAAGGAATAGACTGGACTGCACGCACATATGACATCCAGACGCTTCAGCCCTCACATGCCTCTCACTGGAAGGTGAATGGCCTTGCGAAGCGTTTCACTCTAGGCTCGCCGTAAAGGATCAGCCCCACGGCTGAAAAGCCCTCCCAGGAACACGTGCAGATCATGTCGCAAAAGAACCCCCACCCACTTTCCCCGGGTACGCCGGGATCCGCTCCCAGCCTGAAGACGAAGCTGCTGCGCAGCCTGCCCCTGGGTTTGCTTCTGGTCACGGGAGCGCTGCTCTGGTTCGGCCTGGGTCTGGGGGATTACGTGTCCTTCGCCGCCCTGCAGGAACATCACGACCGCCTCGAAGCTTTCGTGGCCGCGAACTATCTTTTCGCCCTGCTGGGCTTCATGCTGCTCTATGCTCTGAATGTCGCCTTTTCCCTGCCGGTCGGCACCTTGCTGACCCTGGGGGGCGGCTTCCTCTTCGGCATTATTCCAGGCACCCTTGCCGTGGTGATCGCCGCCACGCTCGGGGCCATGGCGGTCTATTTGGCCGCGCGCACCGCCCTGGGCGAAGTCCTGAAGCGCCGTAGCGGAAGTGCCTTCGACAAGCTCCGCGCAGGCTTCCGCGAAGATGCCTTCAGCTACCTGCTGGTCCTGCGCCTGATCCCGCTGTTTCCCTTCTGGCTGGTCAACCTGGTGCCGGCCTTTGCCGGTGTACGCACTGGTACCTTCTTCTGGGCCACACTGCTTGGCATACTGCCGGGCACTCTGGTCTATGCATCGGCCGGCAACGGCCTGGGGCGCATTCTCGAGGCCGGGGAGACGCCGAATTTCGGCTTGGTTTTCCAGCCCGAGATCTTCGGCCCGCTGATCGGTCTGGCTCTGCTGTCCCTGCTGCCGGTTCTCTACCGCCGCTGGAGAGCACAGAGGCACGCCGGCAGCGAACAGGAAAGGCAGGACTCATGACACTACAGAAGACAGAGGAGACGACCTGCGACATCTGTGTCATCGGCGGCGGTTCGGCCGGCCTCTCCGTGGCGGCCGGGGCGTCCCAGATGGGCGCCGACACGATTCTGGTCGAACGCGGAGAAATGGGCGGTGACTGCCTGAACAGCGGCTGCGTGCCGTCGAAATCCCTGCTGGCCGCGGCGAAGGCGGCGCGAAGCGGCGCCAAGGCGGCAGCCTTCGGCATAGCTTACGACCCGCCCCGGATCGACTTCGAAGCCGTTCAGGCCCACGTACAGCAGGTCATTGCCGGGATCGCGCCCCATGATTCCGTGGAACGTTTCGAAGGGCTCGGCGTGCGGGTTCTGCGTGACAGTGCAAGCTTTCACTCACCCCATGAGCTTGTCGTCGGCGAGCAGCGCATCCGGGCCAGGCGCTTCGTCCTGGCCACAGGCTCGCGTGCCCTGGTACCGCCGGTATCCGGCCTTGCCGAGACCCCCTACCTGACCAACGAGAGCATCTTTGCGCTGAAGGATTGTCCGGACCACCTGATCGTCCTGGGCGGCGGGCCCATCGGCTGCGAACTTGGCCAGGCCTTCCGCCGCCTCGGCGCACGCGTCAGCCTTGTCGAAATGAACCGCCTGCTGCCCCGGGAAGACAGGCAGGCGGCAGAACTCCTGCGCGAACGACTGCAAGCGGAAGGCGTCGAGATTCACGAAAACGCAGGCATGTCCGCCGTCCAAAAGACGCATGATGGTATCCAGGCACAATTGAAGACGGAAAGGGGCGAAGCGACCCTGGAGGGCAGCCACCTTCTGGTGGCAACCGGACGGCAGCCTGTCACCGACGGTCTGAACCTAGAAGCCGCAGAGGTTATCCACGACAGCCGGGGAATCAAGGTGGACGCGCGCCTGCGCACCAGCAATCGCCGCATCTTCGCGGCCGGCGATGTCGCCGGCGGGCCACAGTTCACCCATGCCGCCAGCTACCAGGCCGGAATCATCCTGCGCAACGCGCTTTTCCGCCTGCCGGCAAGGGTCAACTACGCAGCGCTGCCGCGGGTGACCTACTGCACACCGGAACTGGCCCAGGTTGGATTGACCGTGGAAGAGGCGCAACAACAGGGGAAGAAGGTCGAGATCCTCCAGTCCACCTTCGCCGAAAACGATCGTGCACGCTGCGAGCACGCAACGGATGGCTTCATCAAGATTGTTGCCACAAGATCGGGCGCCGTCCTGGGGGCCACGATCATTGGTCCTCAGGCCGGGGAACTCATCCTGCCCTGGGGACTGGCGATCGCGCGAAGGATGAAACTCTCCGCACTTGCCGGTATCATCGCGCCCTATCCCACACTCTCGGAGATCAGCAAGCAGGTGGCCGGAAGCCATTACACACCCAAACTCTTCTCTTCGCGCACGCGCTGGCTTGTGCGCCTTCTCCTGCGACTGGGATGAGCGACAGGATGGCCTTTCACGGATCGCACGCATCGGAAGAGGAAACGGAACGACCAGAGGGAAAGGGAAATGGCCGGACTCCGCGCCGCTTCTCCCTGCCGCCGCTCCACAACAGCCTCTCCGCACGCCTGCTGCTGCTGACCATCGCCTTTGTCATGCTGGCCGAGGTGCTGATCTTTGCGCCCTCGGTCGCCAATTTCCGTCAGAACTACCTGGAAGAGCGCCTGGCCACTGCGCATCTGGCGGTCCTCTCCCTGGAAGCAACGCCGGACCTCATGATCGACGATGAGCTGACCTACGAGCTGCTCTCGCACGTGCCTGCTGAATCCGTCATGCTCTACCGCCCTGGCCGCACACCCTCACTGACCCTGGCCATGGAGGGCATTCCCGAACCCGAAGCCGTCTATGACCTGCGCGAAGCGGGTTTCTTCACATTGATCGGCGATGCCCTCATGACCTTGCTGCGCAGCGAGGACCGGCGAATCGAACTCTGGGGTGTCTCTCCAAAGGACAATGACTCCGTGGTCCGGATGGTCCTGATGGAAGGCCCGCTCTGCGAGGAAATGTGGGCCTTTGCCTGGCGCATCCTGGGTCTTTCGCTGCTGATCTCGGTGATCACGGCGGCGCTTGTCTATGTCACCCTGCTCTCTGTCCTGGTCCGCCCCATGCGGCGCATCACGGAAAACATGATCTCCTTTCGCCAGGATCCCGAGGACGAAAGCCGCATCATCCGTCCCTCGGACCGCCAGGATGAAATAGGTCTGGCCGAACGTCAGCTGCGTGACCTGCAGACGGCGCTGCGGGCCTCCCTGCACCGCAAGACGCGGCTGGCCGCCATCGGCGTGGCAGCCACGAAGATCAATCACGACCTGCGCAACATCCTGTCTACCGCGCAGCTTTCTTCGGACAGTCTGGCGGAAAGCGAGGACCCGAACGTACGCCGGGCCTTTCCCAAGCTCATGCAGACCCTGGACCGGGCGGTCGGGCTTTGCAGCCACATCCTGAACTTTGCCCGCGAGGGGCCCATTCACCTGGAGATCGCGCCCCTGGACCTTCAGGGACTTCTGGACGAAGTGGGCACAAGCCTGCAGCAGGACCAGGAGGACGAACGCGACTGGCAGGTTCACCTGCCCGACAGCCTGAACCTGAACGGCGATCGTCAGCAGCTCTACCGCGTCTTCATGAACCTGGCACACAACGCCTATCAGGCCGGTGCCACCAGGGTCGAGGTCCAGGGACAGGTCGAGGACAACAATCTCTGCCTGGATATCGGCGACAATGGACCCGGCCTGGCCCCACGCACGCGAGAGCGACTGTTCCAGCCTTTCGCGGCCTCGGCGCGCAGTGGAGGCACGGGCCTCGGGCTGGCGATCGCCCGGGAAATCCTGCGCGCCCATGGCGGGGACATCAGGCTGCTGCGCTCCGATGCCCAGGGCACCAGCTTCCGGCTTACGCTACCGCTTTCAGCGAACGGCAACGGACCGGCTCATTAGCTCGCCATCCGGATCTTCACGGGACTCTGAAGCCATACCGAAAACGGGTCGTGCCACGCTTTTGAGTTGGCACGACCCGCATCGAGGGAAAGTGAAGACTTTCCTTCACTCAGCAGCAAGGCTCAACGACCGTAAGCCCGCGCACGCCCTTCGACAGTGGAGGGATCATCACTCATCCCACGATATCCATTGAAATCACCATAATCGCGAAAGCCGGGCCGGGCCGCATACTGCGGGCCATCTTGCCGTGATCCGAACCGGGCCTTGTTGTTGATAGATCCCTCGCCGCTATAGCCCTCAAGACTGAGGTTCATGGCCAACCGGCTGCCAAATCCAGTACCAGATGCGTCAAACGAGGGACGGCTTGCTCCAGAATGGAAGGCCGTCACAGTGGCGACACTTCCACCTTCATAGCCTTCCAGGCCGGGATTGTTCTGGGCCAGAGCAGGCAACGAAAAGGCAGCGATCAGGGCAAACCCAGCGAGAGGCAAGTATATTTTGTACATTTTGTGGTTCCTTTGGCATGTGTTGCGCAAAGACAGTCTCGTCTTAAAACCGTCTTGCCGTGCAGCCCAGATAGTCCACTTCCAATAACTCAGCCAGTTAATTATTTCCATTGTATATAAATGACACAGATTATTAAAATCATCACAGGTAATTATTCATGATTTTGGCACAATTAATAAGTATAGATGTTAATATTTTCTTTTACTTACACTTAATAGCGTGAACGGCAGCGGTTTATCGAAAAAGAACATGCTTGCAAGGTCAACGTTCGCCTCCCACCCCCTTCAACGCCATCACAGGCTTCATGGGTCCTAATGTGGGCTGCGCGACTTTTGCATGGATCCATGCTGGCGCCCACCTGACTTCTCGCTCCCGAAGGCCTCACTGAAACGTGAATTGTCCATCTCAAGGACAGCTTGCATCTATTGTTCAGCAACAGGCTTTCGGGCCGTTCAGCATCGGAGGGCCGTCTTCTTACCGGCAGGGAATCTCGAAGATCGTGACGGCCTGAGCGGCGACATTGAAATTATTCAAATTTCATTGGGGCGAACCATGAACCAGAATAAATACTCTCACATACTATTGGTTGATGATGATGAAGAACTCCGGTCTTCTATCTCGGATCAACTTGAAATATACGATGAATTCACGACCGAGCAATCTGGCACCGCTTCGGAGGCCCTAGGGCGCATAAGATCAAACCACTATGACGCCCTTATTCTCGACGTCGGCCTGCCCGATATCGATGGGCGCGAGCTCTGCCGTCTGGCGCGGCAGGCCGGTATCGGAGCTCCCATTATCATGCTGACCGCCATGGACAGCGATGCCGACACTGTCCTGGGGCTTGATGCCGGTGCCAATGACTACATTACCAAGCCATTCCGACTGAACGTGCTGGTGGCACGCCTTCGTGCGCAGCTCCGCCAGCACGAGCAGAGCGTCGATGCCGTCTTCTCCATCGGAGCCTACAGCTTCCGCCCCGCCACCAAGCTTCTGGTCACTCAGGAAGGACAGAACAAGATACGATTGACCGAGAAGGAAGCGCAAATTCTCAGGCATCTCTATCGGGCCGGGGGCAAGCCCATCGACCGCGAAACACTGTTGGCAGAGATCTGGGCCTACAAGCCCGAAGTCACGACCCATACGCTGGAAACCCATATCTACCGCCTGCGGCAAAAGATCGAAACCAATCCTGAACAGCCCAGGATCATTGTCACCGAAGGCGATGGCTACTGTCTGCTCTGTTGAGCCACCCGGATCCTGGAACCCGTGCACCCAGCCACCTCTGCCTCAGGCTCACATGGATCTGTCACCTTTTCTTGCGCGCGTTTGCGAAGTCCATCGCCACACCCGCAATCAGAAGCACGAACCCCAATCCTTCCAGAAGCACGTGATAGGACCCCAGCAGGGCATAAAAGATCAGCACGGCCCCTGCACACACCAGGATCAGCGGCAGGATGCTGCGGTGCTTCGGATAGCCGGCTGCTGTGGCGAGCACGGCAACAGCCGTGGCACTCAGGATGGCGGCGGCCCAAAGCGTTTCGTTGACGGCCAGGCTGATTCCCGGAAGGGAGAGCACCAGCACCAATCCCAGAGTGCCGTAGCAGGACAGAAAGGCCACCAGGGCAGCCAGTGCCCCGACCAGGCTTGTTTTCCTGCGCCCCTTCAGCCTTTCCGGTCCTGCTGCACCCATGAGTCCACACTCCCTCAAACGGTGGCCGAACTCAGGCCGGGTTGCGCGCCGTGACCATCCAGGAACTGGACCCGAGGACAATCCCTTCCTCGGTTTCGTGGCGAGCCAGTTCCCGTTTCAGGGCCGCGGCAATCTCGTCATGCCGATGTTCGGCAATCTCGCCGGCTTCCCGATAGACCTCGCCTGCCGGCCCCAGGGCCAGCTGGAAATCCACGGCTTCGTCCGCATTGCGCCCGACCAGCAACGGCGCGTCGATCCGCTCGAAGGATATGTCGTCGTAGCCCGCGACCTCCAGCTGCTTGGTGACCACGTCGCTGTCGGCCATCGAGAAGGGCCCGGGCCCGCAGGTCCGGGCATCCTCCCCCGGCGGGGGCAGGAAATCCTTGATGATGGACTTGGGCAGCCCAAGCCAGGGATTGTCCTCGATATCGCGCCAGACGATCATCGTCATCGTGCCGCCGGGTTTCAGGCTTTTGCGCATGTTGCGCAGGGCGGCAACGGGGTTTTCGAAGAACTGCGTCCCGAAACGGGAAAAGCAGAAATCGAACGTCGGCTCGAAGGGGTGGTTCTGAACATCGGCCTCCACGAAGCTCACGTTCTCGACCTGCGCCTTTCGTGCATCCTCCCGGCCGAAGGCAAGAAAGCCCTCGCAGCAATCGATGCCGAGCACCGAGCCTTTCGGACCGACCCGGCGGGCCAGCTCGATGGCCGTATCGCCGAAGCCGCAGCCAACATCCACCACATGGTCGCCCTCGCGAACGGGAAGCTTCGGAAAGACCCGCTCGCTGTGGTGGGTCAGGCCGTCCACCAGGATATGCCGCCAGCGCACGAACTTCGGAACAAGAAATTCGTTCCAGAAATCGACGTATTCATTCCTTTCATCCTGATTTACCGCTTCACTCATGGCTGATCCTCCCAATTTGGGGTATGCGCCCGCTTGGCGTCAGAAACCCCGCTCAAATTCAGAAACTCAGTGTTGCCGCTCCAGCCTGGATGCGTTCATGCATGGGGCTGGCCCCGCTGATGACGACCCCATCCAGAAGATCTGCTTCGCTGTAGCCACGTGCCTTCACGCAGGGTGTGCAGGCCCAGAGGACCTCACCGCGCTGAAGGAAGTCCTGGACCAGCCCGGCAAGCGGCTCGAGCGGCTCGAACCTGACGTTGTCGGCGGCCTTCTTGCGGACGATGTCGACCGCCGAACTGGTCAGGAAGATCGAGACCTTCAGGCCGGCGCTGATCCCGCCGTTGGCCACGGTGAAACCGACGGACGCCCGTTCCTCTTCCGGACCCTGGGTCATCAGTACGATCAATTCTCTATTCGTTTCGGCCATTGCTTGGCTTTCCCTGTTCCCATGTTCGACTGCCAACAGTCTGGACAAGACAGGAGGGAAAGTCTTTGCGCTGGAGGAAGCGGGTCTTCGCATTCCGCGAAGTCAGGATTGCGCCCCCATACTCAAACCATTGGGATGAGCGCGTGTCCCGCCTAGTGCACCACGGTCTTGGAAAAGAGGTTGATGACCAGCACACCGGCCGTGATCAGTCCCAGGCCAATCAGGGCCGGCGCGTCGAGGGACTGGCGGAACCAGAAGAGCCCGACCAGGGTAATCAGCACCACACCCAGACCGCTCCAGATCGCATAGGCCACTCCCACCGGCATGCTGCGCAGGGTAAGCGCCAGGAAGTAGAATGCGCCGGCATAAGCCACTGCGGTGACCACAGAGGGCATGGGGCGGGTAAAGCCGTCCGACAGCTTCAGGGCCGAGGTGCCTATCACCTCGAAAACGATCGCGATCACGAGATAGAGATAAACCATGTTCTTGTCCCTCGAACATTGGGGGATTGCGCCTTCACTGGCGCAGGGGGATACACAAATCTACTTACCCCTTCCCGCCGGCGACATCATTCCCCCTTGGCCCACAGAGCAGGGCCGTTACAATGATTCACTGAAGTTTCGAGCGAAAGGACAGGAAGGACCTCATGGGCAAGGCAGTTGTCGGCTTTCTCGCAATCCTGGTCGCGTTGGGCGGTCTGGCCGTCGCGGCGAACAGTGGCGTGGGCGTCACCTACCACATCGGACTGGCCGTGACGGTCCTGGGCATCCTGGTCACCTTCGGCGCCATAAAGCTGCACTACGACGAGGTCGAGAAAACCCTGCCGCACGGCCCCGAGTCCTCCACCGCACAGAAAGCAGACTCCACACCCGAATCCGGTGACAGCCCTTCCGAGGACAGCACCTCCGATAGCTTCGTGGGCATCCCGGCGTCCGCGCACCTCCCGGCGTCTTACACCTCGGATCGCGAACCTTTCCTGGATACAGCCGCCCGGCGTTGGCTCAAGGGTGCAGGCGTGGGGCTGCTGGGTCTCTACGGCCTGTTCCTGGCCGCGGGCGCTTCTGGAGGTTTCGCCTACTACGGCGGCCTGGCCCTGACCCTGCTCTGCGTTCTGGGGATCTTCCGGATGATCGGCGCAGCCACCGGCGATGCAGCGGACAGCGATGCCCCGCTGATGCCCGTACCCGACAGCGGGATCAAGTGCTGGTTTGCCGGTGTCGCCTCGGGCCTGATCGCGCTCGTCGCGCTGTTTCAGGCGGCAGCCAGCGTGAACGGTCCCGGCTATTATATCGGGATGATGGTTGCCGTCGCCGCCCTGTTCTACATCTTCCATCTGATGAAGGTCGGTTACGACCGACTGGAGCAGCACAACTGAACGCCCAGTCCAACGCCCAGTCCTGAGTTCAGTCCAGGGCCAGCACCAGCGCCTTGAGATAGGCACTTTCCGGTAAACCGGGATGCAGGGGGTGATCGGGGGCCGCACCGGCTGAACGCAGGATTCGGGCCCGGCGCCCCGCATCCTCGATACCGCGGCGCACCTGCTCTGTGAAGCGCTCGCCTTCCACGTGGTGCGAGCAGGAACAGATCACCAGGTAGCCGCCCTCGGCAACCTGTGCCGCCGAAAGGCGCGCCAGCTTGCGATAGGCTCTCAGGCCCTGGGGCAGATCCTTCTTCGCCTTCACGAAGGCCGGAGGATCGGCAATCACCAGGTCATGGTCTTCGCCTTTGCGGGAAAGGTGTTCAAGCGCGGCAAAGGCATCGGCCTTGCGGAAATCGCAACGGCCGTCGACGCCGTTGGCCGCTGCAGCCTGACGCGCCAATTCCAGGGCCGCTGCCGAACGATCCACCAGGGTCACCTGCTCGGCACCCCCCAAGGCCGCCTGCAATGCGAACCCGCCGGAAAAGCTGTAGAGATCGATGACACGCCTGATCCCGGCTCCCTTCACCAGGCGCCGGACGAATGCGCGGTTGTCCCGCTGGTCGTAGAACCAGCCGGTCTTCTGTCCGCCTGCGCTGTCGGCCAGGTAAATCGTTTGGTTCTCGCGTACCTCCAGAGGGCTCGGGAAGTCCCCCCTCAGGCTTTCCACCTCCTGCTCCAGGCCTTCCAGCTGGCGGGCCGAGGTGTCGTTGCGCAGCAGCAGGTGTTTCGGCGCCAGGACGCGATCGACCGCCTCCAGCAACTCAGGACGCAAGGCCTCCATGCCGGCGCTGTTGATCTGCAGCACCAGGCTGTCCCCGAAGCGGTCCACGATGGTTCCGGGCAGGCCGTCGGCTTCGGCATGTACCAGGCGATAGAAGGGCTGTTGGAACAGGGCCTGCCTGAGCGCCAGGGCCCGGCGCAAACGGCCTTCAATGAAGGTGCTGTCGATCACGTTGTCAGCCTTGCGGCTGATCCGCCGGGCGGCGATCAGGGGATGCCGGTTGAACAGGAAGATTCCCAGCGCCTTTCCATTCGCGGTCTGCAGACGCACCGGCACACCAAGCGGCAGCCCGCGTGCCGTCTCGTCCATCTCGATCTCGTTGGAAAAGGCCCAGGGATGACCTTGCTGAATGCGGCGCTCCACCTTGGGTTTCAGGCGCACCACCGCGTAATCGGAAACTGTTGTCTGCATGGCGCGGCAGGATAGCGCTGCAAAGCCGCCTGTCCAGCAGGATCAGGCAGGCTTCTGCTGCTGCCCGGCTCTGGGAATCATCGTGAGCAGGAAGACCAGCACCATGACCGCCGACACCAGCATCATGGCGGACATGGCCTTCGGGCTGCCGTCATGCAGTTGCCCCACGGCGACGCCGGCCAGGGCCGCGGCGCCCATCTGCAGGAATCCAAGCAGTGAGGAGGCCGCACCCGCCATGCGCGGATAGGGACCGATGGCTCCGGCCATGGAGTTAGGCATCACCAGTGCCGTCCCGCCGAAATAGATCACCGCGGACGCCACGACGCTATAGACATTGTCGATATCCAGGAAGGCCGTGGCCATGCCATAGCCGGCTCCCAGAAGGCCCAGCAGGCTACCGACAAGGATCATGCGGGACTTGCCCAGGCGCACCGACATCCGGCCACTGAAGAAGCTGCCAGCGATATACCCCATCACCGTGACCGCAAAACAGACCCCGAAGGCATCCGGGCTCAGCCCGTATTCATCGATCAGGGTGAAGGAGGAGCCTGAAATGAAGGAAAAGAGTCCGGCAAAGCTGGCCGCGCACGCAAGACTGAAGCCAAGATAGCTGCGGCTGCGCGCAAGCGTTCCATAGTTCACGAGAATTCGGGCGGGCTGCACGGCCGTCGGATCCGGATAGCGGTTCGTCTCCGGCAGCAGGCGATAGACGCCGTACAGGCAGGTCAGGCCGAACAGGAAAAGCGTGATGAAGGTGGCCCGCCAGCCGAACAGCAGGGTGACATAACCGCCGATAAAAGGACCGACAGCCGGGGCCAACGCCATGGCCATGGCCACGTAGGACAATGCCTGGGCGGCACGGTCGGGCCCATAGATATCCCGTACGATGGTTCGTCCCAGGACCGGGCCTGCACCTGCGCCAACAGCCTGGAAGAAGCGCGCCAGGATCAGGTTCGGTCCGTCCGTTGCCAGGGCGCAGGCCAGAGTCGCCAGCAGATAGAGAGCGATCCCACCCTTCAGGACCGGCCGGCGGCCGAAGCGATCGCTGAGCGGCCCATAGATCAGCATGGCCACGCAGAAACCGGCCATGAAGACCGAGAGGGTCAGTTGGGCATCGCCCGTGGACATGCCCAGCACCTTGGAAAGGATGGGAAGGGCCGGTAGATAGAGGTCCGTGGACAGCGGGCCGAAGGCCACAAGCCCGATGATCAGGACCAACAGGACACGATTGTTGGATAGGGACATGAAAACCCGGACGCTGTTCTTGTGTTCTGGCGCGCCAAGCTAGTACAGCCGGCCAGAGTGACCGAGTGTCCATCCCACAAGGCACCTATGCAGGCAGCGATCCGACCGGCACACCCGCACGTCGCAGCGCTGCATCCGCTCACGCGTCCTCGTCACAATCGCAGCCACGCCGTCCCGTCAGCCAGGGCCGGATCACCAGAAAGGCGCGATAGAGCCCTTCCGCCAGCCAGATGAAGGGCGGCAGGCCCACCAGTGGCGCCAGCCAGCGAAATCCGGGCAGATAGCGCCAAACCTCCACGAAGGCCCGTGCCCCGCTCAGCAGGCGGCCATCCGGACAGCGCACATAGATCCGCCGTAGCGCCTCACGGCGCGGTAGGCCCTCGGCCACCATGCCCCGGCTGTCGCGCGAAACGTCGTGCCAGGCAATCCGGCCTGCCCGATCCAGCCGGGCATAGAAGGCCACCTCGCGCTGGCACAGCGGACAGGCCCCATCATAGAAAAGCGTCAATCGTCGATCGTCTGACATGGTAGCTCTCGACATAGCATGATGGCTTCGCTAGGGAAGCACAAAGCTTGGACCCGGAGGCATGGATGGCGGATATCGGTATCGGAATTGTGGGCTGTGCAGGGCGCATGGGCAAACGCCTCGTGACCCTGGGCAGCGAGACGGAAGGCTGCCACCTTTCAGGCGGCACCGTACGGCCTGGAAGCGAGGCGAGCGGCCGCGACATCGGCGAACTGGCCGGGGTGAGCCGACTCGGCGTTCCTGCCGGCGAAAGCGCAGCGGAACTGTTCCGTGCAAGCGATGTGGTCATCGACTTCACCACACCCGAGGCGGCCAGCGAGAACGCCCAGTTGGCGGCCGAACACACCACGGCCCTGGTGGTCGGCACCACCGGCCTGGCGGACAAGCAGAAGTCCGACCTGGAAGAGGCCGGCCGCAAGGTTCCGGTGGTCTATGCGCCCAACATGAGCCTGGGCGTGAATCTGCTGAGCCTGATGGTCGAACGCGTGGCCGCCGCCCTGGACGAAGACTTCGATATCGAGGTTCTGGAGATGCACCATCGCCACAAGGTGGATGCCCCCTCGGGCACCGCGTTGGCCCTGGGCGAGGCCGCCGCCCGCGGCCGTGGCATCGACCTGGAACCACATGCCCAGCGTGTGCGCGACGGACACACGGGCCCACGCAAGCGCGGCGACATCGGTTTTGCTACCCTGCGCGGCGGCGATGTGGTGGGCGAGCATTCCGTGATCTTCGCCACCACCGGCGAGCGTCTTGAATTCGCCCACAAATCCGGCGATCGGGACATCTTCGCCCGCGGCGCGATAAAGGCCGCGCTCTGGACCAAGGGCAAGGGCGCCGGCTTCTACAGCATGCGCGACGTCCTGGGACTCTGACCCTCTAGCCTGCCGCGCCCCGCGGCATCGCAGCTCCAGAGCGCACCCGGTCCCCAGAACGCACCCGGTCCAGGGCGGCCTGGAGCGCCTGGGCCAGGCTCAGGCGTTCCTCGGCCGTCAGGAAGGACCCGATCACAAGGCTCTTGCCATGGGTGCGCAGGCTCAGCTGGCTGTCATGCTCTGGCGGATCGCGCATGTCGACGCGCAGCCAATAGGGCTGCAGGCGCCAGCGTGTCTCGCCGCCCCAGTGATTGACGCGCCGCACCACCAGGTCGTCGCGCGTCAGCACCAGTTGCTCGAACATGCGCGCGCGCCGGTAATTCACCCGAAAGGCGATATAGACCAGCAGGAACTCCAGTCCCATGAAGCCGACGACGGGCCAGGCCCCGGCCAGGAAGAAACCTAGCCCGGCACAGAAACCGAATCCGGCGATCAGGCTCATCAGGAGCAGGAACCCGCGCGGCGACAGGCTTCGATGCGGCACCAGCACCGCATCGAACAGGATATCCTCGGCTGCGACCTCGTCCTGGCGGCTGTGGGCCGCAAGCTGTCCCGGTGTGTCGATCTGCGGAAAATCGGACATACCTCATGATATGCCGCTTTCGGCAGCCGCGTAAAGCTGTCGCCTGGCCATTTGCTGATGTGATAGACAGGATAGATCATCCCGACACTGAAAGAACGCTGATCCCCTCGCGAACTTTCCGGCTTCAGGGATGCAGCGGCGCCGTGTATGCCGTATAGACAGTTGAACGCACTCTGAATTCATCCCTCCCTTGTGCAGAGCCTGCCATGACTTGCCTAGACAGCCGCAACCTGTCGCTTGCGACCAACTCCGACCTTGCCGCCGAGCGCTATCGCCAGGGTGTGGATCTGCTGCTTTCGGCCTGGCCGGGTGCTGCAGAACGCCTGGACCAGGCCCTTGCAGCCGACCCGGATTTTGCGCTCGCCCACGCGGCACGCGCACGTCTGCACGCCATCCGTGGCGAGTTGCCCCACGCCCGAAAGCGGATCGAAGCGGCAGAGGCTCTCGTTGCGCGACAGGGACATGCGCGGGAGCAGAGCCATGTGGATATTCTGTCCCTCGTCATTCAGGGCCGTTCGGCCGAGGCGCTGAAGCAGATCTGCACACACCTCGACAGCTGGCCGCGCGATATCCTGATCTTCTCGTTGCCTCTCGGTGCCTTCGGCCTCTTTGCCTTTTCCGGGATGGCAGCGCACGACCAGGCGCGGGTGGATCTCTGCGAGCGCCATGCCCGGCATTTCGAGGCCGATGACTGGTGGTTCCTCACCTACCGCGGGTGGGCCCACACCGAAAACGGCAATCTGGTCCTCGGACGAGACCTCACGCAGCGCGGTCTGGAACTGCGGATAGAGAACGCGAACGCAGCGCACGCCCTGGCTCATGCGCTTTATGAAGCGGGCGAAATCGAAGAAACGGAGGCGGTGATCTCCCAATGGCTGCCAGGCTATGATTGCAGTGGAACGCTCCACGGCCACATCGCCTGGCATGCGGCGCTGGCGGCACTGGAGCGCGGCGATGTGGAGCGTGCCCTCACGATCTATACCGAGTCCATCCGCCCGGAGGTTTCGCTTGGACTGCCCATCAATGTCGTCAGTGACACGGCCTCCTTCCTGTGGCGCCTACAGGCCTACGGCCATGCTGTGCCGGACGGCCTTTGGGAGGAAGCCGCGGCCTATTCCGAAGACTACTTCCAGAAACCTGGCCTGGCATTCATCGATGTCCACATGGCCATACTTGCGGCGGCGACCGGTGACAGCTCCGCGCTGGAACGGCGTGTTGAGGCCTTGAAACACCTGGATGAGTCGGGCGCCCTGGGTGCGGGACCGGTGGCACCTGCCCTCTGCCAGGCCGTCCAGGCTTTCGCCGAGGAGCAGTACAGGAACTGCATAGGCATTCTGGAGCCGGTCGCAGACGAGGTCGTCCGCATTGGAGGCAGTGGCGCTCAGCGCGAGATGGTCGAGGACATGCGCCTTCTTGCCTTCATGCAGGGCGGCGAAGCCATCAAGGCACGTGACCTTCTGGACCGACGGCTGCATCGTCGCCCTTCACCGCGCGACCTGCGCTGGCGCGAGGCTGTCACGAGATGAGGTTCTGAATGTCCAATACAGCGGCCAACGCTGAGACTCTGCGCAATCCTGAAGCCCAGTCCGGGCGCGCGGATATTCTGCGGCTGACTCTTGCCCAGGCGCTTGGCGGCGCAAACGCCGCCATCGTCTATGCAACCGGCGCCATCGTCGGCAATGCGCTCGCGCCCAGCAAGGAACTGGCGACCTTGCCCATTACCGTGTTCGTGATCGGGATGGCCGCCTGCACCCTGCCGGCCGGCGCCATCGCCCGGCGTCATGGGCGCCGCGCCGCATTCCTGATGGGAACAGGCTGCGGCGTCCTCGTCGGTGTGCTGGCTGCGCTGGCGATCGTATTGGGATCCTTCTGGCTGTTCTGCGCGGCCACCTTCTTCGGAGGTGCCTATGCCGCGGTGGTCCTCTCTTTCCGCTTTGCGGCCGCCGACTGTGTTGCGCCGGAGCGCCGCCCCCGGGCCCTGTCGATCGTCATGGCCGGGGGCGTCTTCGCCGGGGTGATCGGACCACAGCTTGTCACCTTCACCATGAACCTGTGGGAGCCCCACCTCTTCGCAGCGACGTTCCTGGCACAGGCCGTTGTCGCCGGTCTCTGCGGAGTCATACTTCTGGGTGTCCGTGTGCCGAAGCCAACGGCAGCGGAGGTCCGGGGCGGGCGCCCCCTCGGGGATATCCTTCGCCAGCCCCGCTTCATCACGGCGGTCATCTGTGGCGTCGTGTCCTACATGCTCATGAACTTCATCATGACCTCGGCGCCGCTGGCTATGCACCTCAATGACCTGTCACAGGAGATGTCCAATCTTGGCCTGCAATGGCACATCATTGCCATGTACGCGCCGAGTTTCATTACAGGAAGGCTGATTACGCGCTTTGGCGCCGCGCGCGTGGTGGCAAGCGGTTTGGCGTTGACGGCCATATCGATTGCCATTGGCCTGACCGGCGTTGACGTCGTGCATTTCTGGCTGACGCTGATCCTGCTCGGCCTTGGTTGGAACTTCGGCTTTGTAGGGGCCTCCGCTATGGTCCTGGAATGTCACCGCCCCGAAGAAAGAACCCTGGTGCAGTCCCTGAATGACTTCGCCGTTTTCGGGACCATGGCCGTCGGGTCCTTCTACTCGGGCAACCTGCTGACCGCGCATGGCTGGGACGTGGTGCTCTGGGTGTCGTTCGCGCCGCTTGCCTTGGCGCTGGCGGCCCTGGCCGTGAACCAGAGACTGCAGCCGATTCCACAGGCCATGAACGCAGGCCCGAAATGACCATGACTGTTCATCTGTCCGTTTTCCTGCAAGTCTGGTTGAAGTCTTGTGAGTCAGGGGCCTAGACTGCGCGCCATGGTCGATCTCAACGAACTCTTCGCCGCCATTGTGGTCTTCGTGGGAAGCCACTTCCTGCTGTCCAGTGCCGCGTTTCGCACGCGTCTGCTGGACCGGCTAGGGGAACGTGGTTTCCGTCTGGCTTATTCTCTGGTTGCGCTCGTCACCTTCGCCTGGGCGCTGCAGGCCTATGGCGCTGCGCCGCGGATCCTCCTGTGGACACCTATCCCGGCGCTAGCCTGGGTTCCGATCCTGATCATGCCCTTCGCCTTCATCCTTGTGGTGGCTGGCATGAGTACGCGGGCAGCCACGGCCCTGGGTCAGGAGGAAGCCGCAAAGGCCCAGGACCCCGCACCGGGAATCCTGCGCATCACGCGGCACCCCTTCCTCTGGGGCGTCGTGCTCTGGGCCGTCAGCCACATCATCGCCAATGGCGACAGTGCCAGCCTGCTGCTGATGGGCGGCTTCCTGGTATTGGCCCTGGGCGGCATGCATCATATCGACCAGCGCCGCGAAGCTCAGCTGGGCGGCGCCTGGGGGCCGATGAAGCTGACCACCTCGGTGGTGCCCTTCGCGGCCATCGCCACCGGGCGCACCTCCATGGACTGGCGCGGCATCGGGATCTGGCGGCCGGTCCTGGGCCTGGTCGCCTATGTGATCTTTCTCTACCTGCATCCGCTTCTGTTTGGTGTCATGCCCCTGCCGCACTAGATCGAACCTGCGCGCTCCTTTTCAGGGGGCCACTGCTGTTCCATGCCGGAGTCATAGCCGTGCCGCACTACGATGAGGCCATCCGTGTTCAGGACCTGAACAAGCACTTCAACGGCATTGCCGCGGTGAAGGATGTCAACTTCACATTGAACCGTGGGCAGACACTGGCGTTGCTGGGCGCCAACGGCGCCGGCAAGACCACGACCATCTCCATGCTGATGGGCCTGCTGCTGCCGACATCGGGACAGATCACGGTGCTGGGCGGCGACATGCTGCGCCATCGCTACCGCCTGCTGCAGCGCATGAACTTCTCCAGTCCTTATGTGGATCTGCCGCGCCGCCTGAGCGTGCGCCAGAACCTGATGTTCTTCGCCCGGCTCTACGGCTGCCCCGACCCCAAGGCCCGGCTTGAGGAACTGGCCCACGACCTCGATCTCGGTCCACTCTGGCGCAAACCCACGGGCAAGCTTTCCTCTGGCCAGAAGACGCGGGTCTCGCTGGCCAAGGCATTGATCAACGCGCCAGAAATCCTGCTGCTGGACGAGCCCACGGCTTCCCTGGATCCCGACACCGCCGACTGGCTGCGCGGCTACCTGCAGGACTATCAGCAGCGCAGCAGCACCGCCATCCTGCTGGCCTCGCACAACATGAGCGAGGTGGAGCGCCTGGCCCACCAGGTGCGTATCATGCGGGCCGGAGAGATCGTCGAAACCGGCACGCCACGTGAGCTGCTCGACCGCCACGGCCGTGGCAACCTGGAACAGGTCTTCCTGGACATCGCGCGCAACCAGCGCCAGCCGGACGGGGCCTATGGGGAGGCCGCATCATGACGGGGCGTCTCTACGCCATGTGCCTGCGCCATCTCTACCTGCTGGCCAGCTCCTGGCCGCGCATCTTCGAGCTGATGTATTGGCCGACGGTGCAGATGGTGATCTGGGGCTTCATCACCATGTACCTGCTGCAGCTCTCCTCGGTGATCGCTCAGGCCAGCGGCCTCCTGGTCTCCGCCGTCCTGCTGTGGGACGTCCTCTTCCGCGGCCAGTTGGGCTTCAGCCTGTCCTTTCTGGAAGAGGTCTGGTCGCGCAACCTGGCCAACATCGTGGTCAGCCCCCTGCGCCCAGCGGAGTTCATGGCCGCACTGACGGTCATGAGCCTGATTCGCACGTTGATCGGCGTGGTGCCTGCCGCCCTGCTGGCCATCGTCTTCTACGAGGTCTCGATCTTCGCGCTCGGCCTGCCGCTCTTGGCCTTCTTCTCCTGCCTGCTGGTCATGGGCTGGTCCATCGGCATGATGGTCTCCGCCCTCATCCTGCGGGTCGGCCAGGGCGCCGAATCCGTGGCCTGGCTGGCGATCTTCCTGATCGCCCCCATCAGCGCCATCTACTATCCCGTGGAGGTGCTGCCGCCGGCCCTGCAGCTGCTGGCCTGGACCCTGCCCACGGCCCCGGTCTTCGAGGGCATGCGTGCCATCCTGCTGGACAACACCTTCCGCACCGACCTGCTGATCCACGCCCTGGTTCTCAACGCCGTCTATCTGGCACTCGGCATGTTTCTCTTTCTCTATGCCTTCCACGTGGCCCGCAAGCGCGGGTTACTGCTGCAGGTGGGCGAGTAGGCTTGGACATTCGTTCCGGAGGCCACGAAGCCTCTCTCATGCATAGGCCTCGCGACAGCGGCGATGGGCGTAGCGCCATGTGACCCCGGCACCGATCGCCAGGAGGAGAAAAGCCAGGGGGATCATGATGCTGACAAGGGTGATCATCGTGGCCGTCACCTGCAGACCCAGCAGCATGAACAGTGCCGGAACACAGCAGGCGTGCCCGGCCAGCAAGGCCGGCAGCGCGGCTAGCAGTCCCACCGGCGGCCGGATGCCGCAGCTGCGCGTACAGAGCAGGGCAACGCGTGTCAGCGCCAACTGGAGGCCAGCAAGGGTCCCCAGCGCAAGACCGGTGAGCAGGTTCAGGGGCGAAACCAGCCAGATGGCAAGCGGCAGCTCGACTACGCCGATGGCTTCGAACTGGAAGGGAACCCGGGCTCGCGTCCAAATATCGTCCGCTCTCGGAACGAGCCAACCGTCGAACGCCCTAAGCGTACCGTCGAACGACAGGTCTCCCAGGGCCACCAGATAGAGCAGAAGATAGACCAGCGTCGTCGCCCCAAGGATCAGCCGGGCCCGCGAATCCTCCAGGAGCTGGCGGGGCACTTCACTCGTGAACATGGCTGTCCGGATAAAAGGCCGCCCAGGCGAACCACATCGCTTCGAAGGCGTTTAGGGCGCGCGCGTCCAGGTCCTCAGACCAGCGGACGTTACCGGGTCCGGTGCCCTCCACCACGGCCGACTCCTTCAGCGGGCGCGGGACTTCGAATATGTATCCCGTATCGAGCCCCTCGTCATGGACGGCGACGAAGGTCGTCTCACGTCCTTCAAGGACCAGTTGGCCGGCTTCGCGCAGCCTCTCCTTGGAAAAGGCCACGGCTTCCGTTGCCGTGCGGGCGCCAAGGACGATGGACTTGGGCGGAAAGCGCTCGTCCTCCTGCATGAGCGGGAAGATGGGCGAAGCCTCTGGCCGGTAATAGCCCTCCAGCGGAGTGTAGCTGCCGTAGGGGTCGCGCGTGTAATTGCGGGCAAACCCCGTCCGGGTCGACAATACCTGCGTGCCGGGATGGCGTTTGCGCCAGCGTCCCCAGGTCGTCCAGACGAGCGGGCGCTCCACAAGGGCCACCCCCGCGTGCGGCCCCTCGGTGGCAACTCCCAGGATCTGGGGAATCCAGGTGTCGCTCTGGCGGTCGTACATGATGAGATTGCTGTTCACCAGGCGGCCGCTGACCCCGAAGGTCGTCTCACCGCGTTCGAAGGCCAGCGAGGTGCCGGTCAGCGGACAGTAGGTAATCGCCAGCGGCACCTGGCCAGGCGCATCGTTGACGATTTCATGCCAGACGAGGATGCGCTGGGGATAGGCCCGTGCGTGCCCGTTCTCGATCAGTCCGATCACCTTGTCACCGTCCTCCAGATAGTCCTGCGCCTCCTCTGCCGTCCAGAAGTCCGGCTTGTCGATGGACGGGATTCCGTCCTTGCCGGGCCCACCCGATAGCTTCGCCTCGCGATAGGCCTCCAGGGACGTCGAAACGAGACGCCCCTCGTCACGCACCGTCGGGAAGGGCGTGGCGGTCTTTTCGGAGGCCGATAGAATACCACCGGGCACGACGAGGCCGCCGGCGGCGACAGCCGTGTTCTCAAGGAATATCCGTCGTGTGATCTCGGGCATCGACTCCTCCCCGTACGGATTTCGTCAAACAACCGGGCAGGCGATCCACCTGTGATTTGCAGCTTGGCACAGAAGGCGGCACGCGCTCTATCACCTCACCTTTCACATCCTTTCACATTTGCGTTAGCGCAGGACCGCACCTTCAATCCGTGACGAGATGGCGATTACCATATCTTGTAACTTGCATTTCGATGCAGCCTGAAGCAGCATGGAACATATCATGAACTTTCAGGAGGTCATCATGTCCGAGGAACCGTCCAGCATCCTGTCCCATGTTTCCCTCGGCACCAACGATTTCGAACACGCCACAGACTTCTACGACGCCGTTCTGGGCACTTTCGGCATCGGCCGCTTCATGGAGCATCCGGGTGCCGTGGCCTATGGTCATGCCTTCCCCGAGTTCTGGGTCCAGACCCCCATCGACGGCAAACCGCCGGCGCTGCCAATGGCAGTCATGTCGCCTTTCTCGCCAGTACCCGCGCCGAAGTGAAAGCCTTCTGGAAGACGGCTTTAGACAAAGGCGCTACGGGCAACGGCGAACCCGGCCCGCGCCCGATCTATGGCGAGCCCTACTATGGCTACTTCCTGCACGATCCCGACGGCCACAAGATCGAGGCCATGGTGTGGGAAGCGGACTCGTAAAGCGCGGACCTGCTGGACAGTCCAAATAAGGCAGGGACGTCTTCATCGCCCCGCTTCCGCTGTCCAGGCGCCCAAGTCAGCCGAGGTAATTCTCGTCCGAAACCTGCTCCATCCATTCGACGGCCGCGCCATCCTGCGGCTCGGCAATGGCGATGTGGGTCATGGCGGTTTTGTCCGTGGCGCCATGCCAGTGCTTCTCGCCCGGCTCGATCCAGACGATGTCGCCCGGCCGGATCTCCTCCTTGGGTCCACCTTCACGCCGTACCCAGCCCAGGCCGGCCGTGACGAACAAGGTCTGGCCCAGCGGGTGGGTGTGCCACGCCGTCCGGGCACCGGGCTCGAAGGTCACGATGGCACCGCCGACCCGCGCGGGTTCCGGCGCCTGGAAAGGGCTGTCGAGGCGCACGGTACCGGTAAAGTACTGCTCGGACCCCGTGGCTGATGGCTTCGACCCGTTACGTTGAATATCCAATTTATGGCCTCCGTGACTCTGTGATCGAGGCTGTCGCCCCTTGGGATGGCAAAGCGACAGAAAACCCCATTCTATCCACTCGCAGTCTTGTATGTATGAGCGAAGGCCCTTTCAGATAAGGCCCTTTGCACTGCATCGGCACTATATCGGGGATTCAGGAATGAAGGGGAAAAGCCGCGTTGCCTCAATTCGCGACACCCAGCTCCGTACAACCCCTGCCCATCGCAGAACACCATCATTGGCCCTAGACCTCTACAAAGACTGCCTCTCGCGCCCCTTCGACGGCCACAGGCCCGAGGCCAAGGCAGGGAAAGGGACAAGACAGCAGCTATATCGACTGAACTGCCACGGCCCTGCCCAACTCCGGCCTTTCTCGCGGCACGCGGATCGGCTAGACACTGCCTCTTATGGCACTCCTGCGTTCCTTCGCCACGGTCGGGGGGCTGACGGCGGTCAGCCGAGTCCTGGGCTTCATTCGCGACATCCTGATCGCCGCCGGGCTGGGCAGCGGACCGGTGGCGGACGCCTTTTTCGTGGCGTTTCGCTTTCCCAACCTCTTCCGCCGCCTGTTCGCAGAAGGGGCTTTCAACGCCGCCTTCGTCCCGCTGTTCTCTGCCCGGCTGGAACAGGAAGGACCTGAAGCAGCCCGACGCTTTGCCGGCGACGTGCTGGCGGTGATGCTGTCCGGACTGTTGCTGTTCACCGTACTTTGCCTGGCGCTGATGCCCTGGCTAATGCTGGTCATCGCCCCTGGCTTCACGGAGGACTCCGAGAAGTTCGCGCTGACCGTCGAGCTGACCCGGATCGCCTTCCCCTACCTGCTGGCCATGGTGGTAACCGCGCTGCTCGGCGGCGTGCTCAATTCGCTCTACCGCTTCGCCGCAGCCGCCGCGGCGCCGATCATCCTCAACCTCTTCTTCATCGCCGCGCTGACGGTGGCCCTGCCGCATTTCGCCACTGCGCCGGGCCATGTCCTGGCCTGGACCGTGACGCTGGCCGGCCTGGCCCAGGTGATCTTCCTGGCCCTCTGTGCGCGGCGCGCCGGCATGTCGCTGAGATTGCCGCGGCCGCGCCTGACGCCGGGGGTGCGCCGCTTGCTGGCGCTCATGGTGCCGGGCGTGCTTTCGGCCGGCGTGATGCAGATCAACCTGCTGATCGGCACCATGATCGCCACGCTGCAGGCAGGCGCCGTGTCCTACCTCTATTACGCCGACCGCGTCTACCAGCTGCCGCTGGGGATCCTCGGCATCGGCATCGGCGTGGTGCTGCTGCCCGACCTCTCCCGCAAGCTGCGCGCCGGCGCCGGCGAGGCGGCCCGGGACAGCCTGAACCGGGCCCTGGAGTACGCCCTGCTGCTGACCCTGCCGGCCACCTTCGCGCTGACGCTGATCCCCGAAAGCCTGGTCACCGGCCTGTTCCAGCGCGGCGCCTTCGACGACCAGGCGGCGCAGGCCACCGGTCAGGCCCTGGCGGCCTTCGCCATCGGCCTGCCCTCCTATGTGCTGGTCAAGCTGTTCCAGCCGGCATTCTTCGCGCGCGAAGACACCCGCACGCCCTTCCATCTGACCGTGATCTCCATCCTGGCCAACGTGGTGCTGTCCCTGCTGCTGTTCTGGCAGATCGGCTTCGTGGGCATCGCGCTGGCCACGGCGATCTCGTCCTGGTTGCACGTGGTGCTGCTGGTCGTGGTGCTGTCGCGACGCGGTTTCCTTGAGCCGGATCGACGCCTGTTGAACCGCGGCCTGCGCAGCCTCCTGGCCAGTGGCCTGATGGGTGGCCTGTTGCTGCTCCTGGCACCGCTGGTTGGTGGATGGCTCGAAATGGGCCCCCTGGGACAGGCGGCGGCCCTGGCTTTGCTGGTGGGCAGCGGCCTGGCCGTCTATGCCCTGGCGGCGCTGCTTCTCGGTGCGGTCAGCCCGGCCGAGCTCAAATCCCTTCTGAAACGGCGCAGGCAGCAGAAGCCGCCTCAGAGCACAGCTTGACCCCACGCCGGTCAGGGGCGATAAACCGCCCGATTTTCTTCTTCCAGTGATGATGGTCGCAAAAGCATGAAGCGTATCTTCTCCGGCGTTCAGCCGACCGGAAACCTGCACCTTGGCAACTACCTGGGCGCAATCCGTCACTTCGTCACCCTGCAGCATGACTACGACAGCATCTTCTGCGTCGTGGACATGCACGCCATCACGCTCTGGCAGGATCCGGCGGAGCTGCGCGCCCACACGCGCGAGATCACGGCGGCCTACCTGGCGGCCGGCATCGATCCCAAGGCCTCCATCATCTTCAACCAGAGCCAGGTGCCGGCCCACGCCGAACTGGCCTGGATCTTCAATTGCATCACCCGCATCGGCTGGCTGAACCGCATGACCCAGTTCAAGGACAAGGCGGGCAAGCACCGCGAAAACGCCAGTTCCGGCCTCTATGTCTATCCCAACCTGATGGCCGCCGACATCCTGGCCTACAAGGCGACCCACGTGCCGGTGGGCGAGGACCAGAAGCAGCACCTGGAACTGGCGCGCAACGTGGCGCAGAAGTTCAACTACGACTACGAAGTGGACTTCTTTCCCGTCATCGACCCCCTGATTCTGGGCAGCGCGACCCGCGTCATGTCCCTGCGCGACGGAACGCGCAAGATGAGCAAGTCCGACACCTCGGACATGAGCCGCATCAACATGACCGATGACCGGGACACGGTGGCCAAGAAGATCCGCAAGGCAACCACCGATCCCGAGCCTCTGCCGGGCCCCGACGTGCTCGACGATGCCGGCAACCTGCCCGAGGAAACACGCAAGCAGCGGCCCGAGGCCTACAATCTGCTGGGCATCTTCGCCACGCTGGAGGACCGTGACATGAAGTCGGTCCTGACCCAGTACGAGGGGGCTCAGTTCTCGCTATTCAAGAAGGACCTGACGGATCTGGCCGTCAGCCGCCTGGGTCCCATCGGCGAGGAAATGAAGCGTCTCTTCACCGACAATGAACATGTGGACGCCGTCCTGCGCGACGGGGCCGAGCGCGCGAACGCCATTGCCGAGCCCATCGTCCGCGAATGCCAGGAAATCGTCGGCTTCCTGCGTCCCTAGTACAAGTCCTTGGGATCAGCTACCCTTGTCAGATCGCAAGTGGTACTGGACATTGGACTTGGCGGCGCAAGCAGGTAAGTTCGAGGTCGTGCCCAGCGCGTGTCGCCGCGGGGTGACACGCGTTCGATGTATGCAGGGAGTGCGCCTTGATCGCCAGAAAGCGGCTGCCGGGAACAGAAGTCACCGCTGAAGACAGCGGCGGGGGGTCCTGAGCGCCGCCATGCAGATCTACCTGCCGATTGCCGAAATCTCCGTCGACGTTTTCCTGCTGCTTGGCCTCGGCTCTGTGATCGGTTTTCTGTCCGGCATCTTCGGTGTGGGCGGCGGTTTCCTGATGACGCCCCTGCTGGTCCTGATCGGCATCCCTCCGGCCATCGCCGTGGCCACCCAGGCCAATCACGTCGTGGCCTCCTCGGTTTCGGGAGTTTTCGCGCACTGGCGACGGGGAAACGTGGACTTCAAGATGGGGGCGGTCCTGGTGGGCGGCGGCTTCGTCGGCTCGACGCTTGGTGTCGCACTCTTCTCGCTGCTCCGCGAAATGGGCCAGATCGACCTGGTCATTAACCTGTCTTACGTCACCCTTCTCACCATTGTTGGCGGCATGATGTTGTGGGAGGGCGTGCGGGCCTTCCTGCGCCGACGCAGCAAGCTGGCCCCTGGCAAGCTGCACATCCATACCTGGGTCCATGGGCTGCCGCTGAAGACCCGCTTCCGCAAGTCGCGGCTTTACATCTCTGCCCTGCTGCCCTTCGGCATCGGCCTCATGGTCGGTGTGGTCAGTGCCATCATGGGTGTGGGCGGCGCCTTCATCCTGGTGCCCCTGATGATCTACCTGCTGGGCATGCCGACGGCCGTGGTCATCGGCACCTCGCTGTTCCAGATCATCTTCGTCTCCGCCAACGTCACCTTCCTGCAGGCGAGCCAGAACCAGACCGTCGACCTGGCACTGGCCATGCTGCTGATCGTGGGCGGCGTGATCGGCGCACAACTGGGGGGCCGCCTCGGCGCCCGTCTGCCCGGGGACACGCTGCGCATCCTCCTGGGAATCCTGGTTCTGGCCGTTGCCGCACGCCTGGGCTTCGAATTGGTGGTAACGCCCGACGATCTCTATAGCCTGGGGATCGATCCATGAAGGTGCGCCGCCTGATCCTCCTCGTGCTGCTGGTGGCCGGCCTGACCCTGCCGGCACGCGCACTGCCCCTCGTGGCGGATCTTTCGAGTCATCTGGTTGCCATCACCACCGGCTTCACCGGCTCCGAGGTTCTTATGTTCGGCGCGATCGAAGAGCCGGGCGACATCGTCGTCGTGGTGCGCGGCCCCGAAAGCGAGCAGCGTGTGATGCGCAAGAGCCGTGTTGCCGGCATCTGGATGAACACGGCCAGCGTCGTCTATCGTGATGTCCCCCGCTTCTATGCTATCGCCAGCAACCGTCCCCTGAACGAGATCGCCGAAGAATCCATCCTGCAGAATCAGGAGTTCGGTGTTTCGCGCCTGCGCTTCACGCCAAGGGACAGCGATCGCCTGGACCCTGAGGATGCGGGCAAGTGGCGCCGCGCGCTCATTCGCCGCAAGCAGGAAGCTGGCCTGTACTCTCGCAGCACAGGGCGCGTGTCGATTCTCAGCGACCGCCTGTTCCGCACCTCGGTCTATCTGCCCACCAATGTACCCACTGGTATCTATTCCGCCGAGATCTACCTGCTTCAGGATGGACAGGTCGTGAACGCGCAATCCACGCCGCTCGCCGTCAGCAAGGTGGGTATCGAGGCGGACCTCTATGCCTTCGCGTACGACCGCCCTGCGTTGTACGGTCTCGTTGCTGTCCTGACCGCACTGATGGCAGGATGGTTTGCACATCTGGCCTTCCGGCGTAACTGACCGCATGGCAAGCGCCCTGGCCCCGACAGTGGAATCGGATCATGGATGAAGACGACGACAACAAGCCGGAGACGGAAGCTTCACCGGACGAGCAGACCGAGGGCAACACCGAGCGTGTCATGCTGGTCGTGGTCGACGAATCCGAGGAGCTTGAGATCGCCCTGCGTTATGCCTGCCGTCGGGCCCGGCACACAGGAGGGCGCGTCGCGCTTCTCTACGTCCTTGAGCGCTCGGAGTTTCAGACCTGGCTGGGCGTTGGCGAACTCCTGGCCCAGGAAGCGCGCAGCGAGGCCGAACAGCTGCTGCAGCGTGCCGCGAAGCGCGTGACGGAGATGGCCGGCTCCATGCCGATCCTCTACCTGCGCGAGGGCGTGACCAACGACGTGCTGTTCAAGCTTCTGGAAGAAGAGGATAGCATTTCCATCCTTGTCCTCGGCGCCAATACGGGGCCCGGAGGACCGGGACCGCTGGTCTCCACCTTGACCGGGAAGTCCGTCGGACGCTTGCGTGTGCCCGTGACAATCGTGCCCGACAACCTGACCGAAGAGCACATAGACGCCATTTCCTGACCTCCTGCATTGCCGTTATGCATGCAGTGAGCTTGAACTCGGGGCCAAGCTGCTCCACTTTCCTGTCAGGCCACTCTTGCCGATGACGGCATGCGAATTGAGTTCGTGGCGAACGCAACAGGGCAGAAGAATGTTTATTCAGACGGAAGAAACTCCGAACCCGGCAACGCTGAAGTTCATCCCGGGGCAGCCGGTTATGGACAAGGGAACAGCCAGCTTCGAGACGGCCGAACAGGCACAGGTCTCTCCGCTGGGACGGCGTCTGTTCGAGATCGAGGGCGTTTCCGGCGTGTTCTTCGGCCAGGACTTCATCTCGGTCAGCAAGACCGAGGACAAGGAATGGTTTGTCCTCAAACCCTCCATCCTTGGCGCTGTGATGGAGCACTTCGTGGCCAAGCGTCCTCTTTTTGATGCCGAGACCCATGAGGCCGAGGAAGAAGAGGATCACGGTGAGGACAACGAGATCGTCTCCACCATCAAGGAGCTCCTGGAAACGCGGGTCCGTCCCGCGGTTGCCCAGGACGGCGGGGATATCGTCTTCCAGGGTTTTGAGCGGGGCGTGGTATACCTGCACATGCAGGGCGCCTGTGCAGGCTGTCCCTCATCGACGGCAACATTGAAAATGGGTATCGAGAACATGCTTCGGCACTACGTGCCGGAAGTGGTGGAAGTTCGCGCCATCAGTTGATGGCCTAGACACGGTCTCCACAGCGGTCGATCTGGGCAGATTCGGCCAGTGGAGATATTTGTTCGGGAAAGTACGAGAGATGGACGGAAAACGGCGGTGGTTTGGCCGCGGCACAGAGGGGCCTGTGCTGGGCTTGGTAGTGGCAGTCGCTTTGACGGCTATATTTGCATCGTTCGAGACCGGGCCGGACTCCCGGCAGACGGCGGGCCTGGACCTGCCCAGCATCAGTCCTGTGGACTCGGCGCGCGCCCAGGAAGCGGACGCGGCCAGCGCAAGCGGAGAGCCCGCCATTGATACGGCACGTCAGACGGCAAGCCGCAGTCATGAAGACGGGCTTCCCGACCTGACGGATCCCGATTTCAGGAACATCGAAGTTGTTGCTCCGGCCAGCACCAAGGACCTCAAGAACAATTTCGAACGCATCGACTACCGCCTCTCGGATGTGCGGGAAGGCCATGCGGAAGTTCCCCGTGTCTATGTGACCGGCCTGCCGCGCGATCTCGATGAACTTCACTCGGTGGACGACAAGAAGCGCGCCTTCATCCGCAGTATCCTGCCGCTTGTGTTGCTGGCCAACCAGGAGATCGAGCAGAAACGGGCGCACATGCTGGCCCTGCTTGAAAAGCGCACGGATGGCGAAAGCCTGAGTGTCGGAGAACACTCCTGGCTTGACGAACTGGGCGAACAGTATGGTGTCGAAGACAGCAACCCCGAGGCTCTGAAACGCCGTGTGGATGTCATTCCCGTAAGTCTGGCCCTGGCCCAGGCCATCGTGGAAAGCGGCTGGGGTACGTCCCGTTTTGCCCAGGAAGGAAATGCCATCTTCGGGCAACGCACCTGGGGCAAGAGCTCCGAAGCACTTGTACCGAAAGCCGACCGTTCGGTCCGTGTCCAGGCTTTCGAGGATCTGATGGCATCCGTGCGCTCCTACATGCACAACCTGAACACCCATCCAGCCTACAGAAACTTCCGACACCAACGCGCCGAGGCCGTGGCGCGCAAGGATACGCTCGACGGCTATGACCTGGCCGCAAACCTCGAGCAATACGCCGAAATCAACAATTATGTCGGAAAGCTACGCGGCCTGATCCGAACCAATGACCTGCGTGCGCTGGAAACAGCGCGGCTGGATGACAGCAGCAGCTTCTATGCCCGCCTGCGCGCATTTGAAACCCGCCGCTGAGCACGAAATCTGGCTCCCGACGTCATCTGCTTAGCCTTCGGGCACCAGGAACTGCTGGCCAAACCATCGCCAGCGTCCGTTTCCGGCCGGCAGGGTGCAATTCAAGCGCGTGCGACCTTCGGCCAGAGGACCGGAAAAGCGCAGCTCGACACGACGTTCGAGCCGTTCCAGCTTAACCTCGGGACCACTGCTGTAGCATGACAATTGATCCAGCGCGCCGGCTGCTTCGTCGACCGTGAAGCCGGCAACAGGGGGGTTGTCCTGTTCGCTGACCAGTGGATTCTCGGGCGTCACGTCCCGGACCGGAAGTGGCAGGGCGTTGACGATCGTGTCCAGTCGTTCCGGGTCGCTGAATCTCTCATTCAACGCAAAGCGCGGCAGATTGAAACGATTCAGCGTTACGCCGATTGCACCCGAGTGCTGGCCGAAGGCGGCCGTGAAGCCGGAGGCCGCAACCAGTTCCTGCACGGCGGTGGAACTCTCGCCATAGGGATAGGCGAAGAGTTCCGGCACCTGACCCAGCTCCTTCTTGAAGCGTGCGTTGGCACGCCGGATTTCCTCTTCGTTCCGTTCCAGGCTTTCCTGGGGCATGCTGGGGTGTGAGGCGGTCTGGTGGCCGATGGTGACCAGGTCGGACTCAGCCATCTCGCGCAGTTCATCCCAGGTCATGTAGGGAGCCGTTTCCCGGTCCAGGACGTCGGTCGCCACGAAGAGTGTGACAGGGAAACCGGCTTCCTCGAGCCTTGGCCAAGCTTCGGTGTAAACCGAGCGATAGGCATCGTCGATGGAAATGGCCACGGCATGTGAAGGCAGGGGCATTTCCGAATCCAGCGCCGAAACGATCTCCGGCAAGGCCATGACTTCATAAGGACCGCTTTCCAACTTCTCCAACTGCGCCTCGAACTGCTCGAGGGTTACGTTGGTGCTGGGATAGTCACTTTCCCCAAAGCGATGGTACATCAGCACGATCGCGCCCTTGTCCAGCTCGGATTCGCTGACCTCTGCGACCACCGGAGAAAGGGCGCAAAGCGCAAGGCCCAGGCCAAGTGCAGCCGACAGGCAAGCCACCTTTGATCGGACAGGTCCTGATTCACGCGCGTGCTTCATGATCGCAAAGCCCCCCTCTGGGCACGGCCGAACGAAAGTCCGTTCAATCCATGGGCCATTGTTTCAGTCTTCAAACTACGTCAGTGGCCAACGCAGCGACAAGCCTTCAAAGGTAAAACTTGCCCTTTTCCAGCGGTGGCACCACGTGCCCCTGTAACGACAAGACCCCTGTCACCAGGTGACAGAGCTGCAGCAGCGTGAAAGGAGACGGAAAGGTGAACGAAAATATGGATGCCAAGACTCTCCCCGAACAGAAAAGTCTCGATCAGAACGCCCTGGACCGGATCTTTCTGCAGGCGCGCACCCATAATGCCTGGCAGGAGCGGCCCGTTCCCGACAGCCTGCTGCGACGTCTCTGGGAAACGGCGCGCATGGGGCCGACCAGCGCCAACTGTCTGCCCATGCGCCTTGTCTTCGTGAAGTCCGAGGAAGCCAAGGAACAACTGCGCCCGCACCTGTCCAAGGGGAATGTGGAGAAAACGATGAAAGCCCCGGTCACGGCCATCATAGGCTATGACACGGAATTTCATGAGCAGCTGCCCCGCCTCTTCCCCCATGCGGATGCCCGCTCCTGGTTCGCCGGGGAAGCAAAGCAACAGGCCCGTGAAGAGAATGCCTTTCGCAACGGCAGCCTGCAGGGCGCCTACCTGATCATCGCGGCACGTGCTCTGGGACTGGGTTGCGGCCCCATGTCCGGTTTCAGCAACCAAGGGGTGGACAAGACCTTTTTTGCCGGTACGACAGTACGCTCGAACTTTCTCTGCAACTTGGGCTACGGCGATCCATCCGTCCTGCACGATCGACTGCCGCGCCTTGAATTCGACGAGGCCTGCCGCATCACATGACCGCTTCGACGTCCTCTTCCGCTGTCGTTCTGGCCATAGACACATCGGGCTCCGCCGGGTCGGCTGCCGTGGCCCACGCCGGCCAAATAACTGCCTCCCGATTCGAGACACGCGCACGGGGTCATGCCGAACGCCTCCTGCCCATGATTGCCGAGATCCTGGAAGAAGCCGAAACGGCCTATCATGACATAAGCGCATTGGCCGTGACCGTCGGACCTGGCAGCTTCACTGGTGTGCGCGTCGGGCTTTCCACGGCCCGGGCCCTGGCCCTTGGTCTGGGCTGCCCTCTCTTGTGTCTGGACAGCTTCACCCTGCTGGCCGAACAGGCGCGGGAGGCAGGACATGACCGGCCCCTCGGCGAATCCCCACTGTCGGTCCTGATCGACAGCCGGCGGCAGGACGTCTTCCTGCGCAGCTATGCGTCAAGCGGCCCCCCCCTGGGACCGCCGGTCAGTTGTACGACAGAGGAATTGGCGTCCCAGCTTCCAGTGGGAAGCCCCTGGCTCGTCGGAGATGCTGCGGAGCGCGTGTCCAGCCTGCCCGGCCTGGAAGGCTCTGAGCACCGGATCCTGTCTTCGATACGGCACTGTGATGCGCGCACGCTTGCGCGTTGGGCCAGCCGTCCGCTTGCTCGGCAACAGAGTTTGCCGGCAGCCCCCCTCTACCTGCGCGCACCGGATGTCACCTTGCCCAGGAAAGCCGCGGTGGAATGACCCCTGTCTCCAATATCCAGGCCCCCTCCTTCCGCATAGTTTCCGGTCAGGAAGCGGACCTTCCGGAGCTGGAAACCGCGCACCAGGACTGCTTTCCGGAAGACGCCTGGAGCCAGGACACCCTGCAGGGACTTCTGACATTGCCGGGATACCACCTGCGCCTCTCGATGCCACAAGGCACCGAAGACAGAAGACTGTCCGGCTTCTGCCTGTTCCGCACAGCTGCGGACGAAGCCGAGATCATCACACTGGGCGTGATCCCATCGGCGCGTAGACGCGGATTGGCCAGGGCCTTGCTGCAGGATTTTACCGACCAAGCCTGCCTGGCCGGCGCCCGGCATCTGTTTCTGGAAGTAGCCGAAGACAATGGATCCGCTGTCGCCCTCTATCAGCATGCGGGATTTGCTGTAAGCGGTCGGCGACCGGGGTATTACGATCACGGGCGGACACAACCAGTGGACGCCCTGATTATGGAGTATCATCTTTATTAGTTTGTCATTTCTTGCCACAATTCTTCTTGATTGCACAGCGTCGCCCTTTTCCACGGGCTGAACAAATCACTTCTATATGTGGCAAAAACGCGCAAATAGAAAAATACTTGCTGCGACAGAAATGCGTATTGTCATCCAAGAGAAAAATTATATATAAAGGCTCGAAACAGTTTAAGAGAAAGAGCGATGAGCGAAGAGCCAAAAATCAGCGAACTATTATCACTGACCAGCAACATAGTCGCAGCCCACGTCTCCAATAATGCCGTAGCGCCTGCAGATGTGCCCGGCTTGATTCGTGAGGTCTATTCGACCCTGGCAAATGTTGGCCAGGATGCCGTGAAGGAACCTGAGAAGCCGACACCGGCCGTTCCAATCAAGAAGTCGATTACGCCCGACTATCTGATCTGTCTCGAGGACGGCAAGAAGCTGAAGATGCTCAAGCGGCACCTGAAGACGGCTTACGACATGACGCCGGAAGAGTACCGCGAGAAATGGGGACTGCCGGCCGACTATCCCATGGTTGCTCCGAACTACGCCCGCCAGCGCAGCAAGCTGGCCAAGGATATCGGTCTGGGCAAGCGTGCGAAGTAATCTTCTGCGCCATGTCCATGCAGAGGTTCAGGAAATCCATTGCGTAGCATCCCCCCGTTCCGGCTATAATGCCTGCGGATCAGGGAAAGTTTCGAGAAGGTGATGCCGGAACGTATTGAGCAACTTTGCGCCGAACGCGGGCTGAAAATGACCGAGCAGAGGCGCGTCATCGCACGCGTCCTCTCCCAGGCCACGGATCATCCTGACGTCGAGCAGCTCTACCAGCGCGCCTCAGAGGTGGATCCGCGCATCTCAATTGCGACGGTCTACCGGACCGTCAAGCTGTTCGAGGAATCCGGGATTCTGGAGCGGCATGACTTTGGGGATGGGCGTTCGCGCTACGAAGAGGCGACCGAAGACCATCACGACCATCTGATCGACATGCAGAGCGGTGACGTCATCGAATTCTACAACGAGGAAATCGAGCGTCTGCAGCAGGAAATCGCTCACAAGCTTGGCTATCGCCTGATCGATCATCGCCTGGAACTCTATGCGGTCAAGCTGAAGGATTCGGAAAAGGACGGGCCCATCCAGGAATCCGAGGCACGCGTGAAACGCCGTAGGCAGACGGGCTGACCCGTGGGCCACGCCACAGGGAATAGCCGGGATTCCGCGAACAGGGAAAGCGAAAACATGGAGTTGACAGCGGACGGAATGCCGCGGCCTGTCGATGTTAAGTCCAAGGACCTGCACATTCGATTGGCCGAGACTCCGGACGAGGTTCGGCTTGCACAGCGCCTGCGCTATCAGGTTTTCGTCGAGGAAATGGCGGTCGAGCCCACGGATGAAATGCGCCGTGAGGGCCTGGAATTCGATTCCTATGACCCCTACTGCGATCACCTTCTGGTTTTCGACAACTCGCCCGAGGCACCGCCCCAGAAAGTGATCGCCACCTATCGCTTCATGCGCCGCGCGCAGGCGCAGAAGGCTGGCCAGTTCTACACCCAGGGCGAATATGACATTTCGCCCTTGATGGACTATCCTGGCGAGATCATGGAACTGGGCCGTTCCTGCGTTCATCGCGAGCACCGAACCGGTATCGGCATGCAGGTGCTCTGGCGCGGCATTGCGGCTTATGTCCTGCATTTCAACGTTGACCTGATGTTCGGCTGTGCCAGCCTGTTCGGCACCGATGTGGACAAGCTGGCCCTTCCACTGGCCTATCTGCACCACAACCACACGGCCCCCGAACAGCTGCGCCCGCGCGCTCTGCCCGAGCTCTATACCGACATGAACCTGCTCACCTCGGAGCAGATCGATGCAAAGGCGGCCCTTATGAGCCTGCCGCCCCTGATCAAGGGCTACCTGCGCCTGGGAGGCTGGGTCGGCGACGGCGCCGTGGTCGACCGTTCCTTCGGCACGACCGATGTCTGCGTCGTGGTCAAGACCGATGGCGTCACCGAGAAATATCGCAAGCATCTGACCCGCGATGAGGGCGAGACTCGTCCGGCCTCAGGTGAAGGGCACTGAGGGATGTGAGTACACGGACGGTGAGTGCCACGCCTACTGCTGCCTTGGGATCGCCCCTCCTGTCCCTACGGCGCATTCTGCTGTTTGCGATCTTTACCCTCGTGCTGCTCCCCGTGCAGGCCCTACTGGTCGGGTTGGGCTCGGACAGGGCGCGTGACTTCCCCTACTGGTATCATCGTCAGGTCTGCCGCATCCTGGGCATAGAAGTCCGGCGCCGTGGTCATCAATCCGATGAGTCCCCCACGCTGTACGCCTGCAACCATGTCTCCTACCTGGACATCCCCATCCTGGGCCGCTGCATCAAGGGCAGCTTCATTGCCAAGGCCGAGATCGCGCACTGGCCCTTCTTCAGCTGGCTGGCGAAGCTGCAGCGTTCGGTCTTCGTCGAACGCCGTTCCAGCCGCACGGCGGACCACAGGGACCAGATCGCACGCCGTCTCGAACAGGACGATAACCTGATCCTCTTTCCCGAAGGCACCAGCAGTGACGGCAACCGCGTCCTGCCCTTCAAGTCCGCCCTCTTCTCGGTGGCCGAACGGCGCCCTCACGACCAGCCCTTGACAGTCCAGCCCGTCTCCATCACCTACAGCCATCTCGACGGACTGCCGCTTGGACGGTTCCTGCGGCCCTACTTTGCCTGGTTCGGCGACATGGAACTGCCGGATCATGCATGGCGGGCGCTGGGCCTGGGACGCCTGACCGTCATTGTGGAATTTCATCCACCGGTTACGGTGAAGGACTTCGGCTCACGCAAGGCCCTGGCCCAGCACTGCGAGGCGATGGTATCGGCCGGTGTCATGCGGGCCCTTTCGGGACGCGAACCCGAGGATGAAAGCCCGGAAGAACGGGATGACAGCTTGGAAGACAGCGAGCAGACTCCCGAGGAGGATGCCGGCGTTGTCGCGCGCTGATCTCTGGTGCTAGTGTGTAACCATGGTGGGATCTGAAAACGGCCCCCAAAGAACGATGCGAGTTGGAGTGTGACGAAAGGCCTTTATATCAAGACATACGGCTGTCAGATGAATGTCTATGATTCCGCCCGTATGGCGGATCTGCTGGCGCCGCTTGGCTATGGCGACGTCGCACAGCCCGAGGCAGCCGACCTGATCATCCTGAACACCTGTCACATCCGCGAGAAGGCCAGCGAAAAGGTCTTCTCCGAATTGGGGCGCCTGCGCCACTTCAAGGAACAGGCCGCCGCCGACGGCCGGCAGATGCTGCTGGCTGTTGCCGGATGTGTCGCCCAGGCGGAAGGCGAGGAGATCGTCCGGCGCGCGCCACAAGTGGACATGGTCTTCGGTCCCCAGACCTATCATCGGCTGCCGGAACTGGTGGCCCGCGCCACCGAACACGGCGAACGCGGACTGGTGGATACCGATTTCCCGGTGGACTCCAAGTTTGATTCCCTGCCCGAGGAGCACCTGGGCGACGAAGCGGCGGCTTTCCTGTCCATCCAGGAAGGCTGCGACAAGTTCTGCACATTCTGTGTCGTACCCTACACGCGCGGCGCCGAGTTCTCGCGCCCCGTTTCAGCCGTCGTCGCCGAGGCCGAAAGCTTGGCGCGGCGCGGCGTGCGCGAAATCACCCTGCTGGGGCAGAACGTCAACGCCTATCATGGCGACGGACCCGACGGACGGACCTGGGGTCTTGGCCGACTGTTGCGCCGTCTGGCCGAGATCGAGGGGCTGGAGCGCCTGCGCTACACCACTTCTCATCCGCGAGATGTCGACGACGAACTGATCGCGGCTCACCGTGACGAGCCCAGGATCATGCCCTTCCTGCACCTTCCCGTGCAATCGGGCTCCGATCGCATTCTGGAGGCCATGAATCGCAAGCATACGGCCGATTTCTACTACCGCATCGTTGATCAACTGCGCGAAGCACGGCCTGACCTGGCGCTGTCCTCGGACTTCATCGTCGGATTCCCGGGCGAGCGTGACGAGGATTTTGCCGACACCCTGAAACTGGTGACCGATATCGGCTTCACCCAGGCCTATTCCTTCAAGTACAGCCCCCGTCCGGGTACGCCGGCAGCGGACATCGCGGACCAGGTTCCGGCAGAGGTGGCCTCCGAACGGCTGTCGATCCTGCAGAACCTTCTGAATGAGCAGCAGATGGCCTTCAACCGGGCCCTGGTGGGCCGGCGCCAGCCCATCCTGCTCGAGCGCCCGGGCAAGTACGAGGGCCAGTTGATCGGACGCAGCCCCTACATGACCTCCGTGGTCGTGAATGCGCCCGCGCGGCTGATCGGACAGCTGGTGGAGGCCGACATCCAAGAGGCCCACGCCAACTCCTTGATCGGCGCGGTCGTGACGAGAGAGCCCGGGAACGGCATGGCAGTCGCCCCGACCGAGAGCGCCCCAGCTAGCGAAACGCCAGCCAGCGAAACGAGGGCCACAGCTTGACCAGCGATCCGCTTCAGATCGAATTCGACGACAATTCTCTGCTGCCGCTGCTGTTCGGCCAACACGATGAAAACCTGGTGCGCCTGGAACGCCAGCTGGGCGTCTCGTTGTCCTCGTTCGGGAATCTTGTCACCGTCAGTGGTCCGGAAGATTCCCGCTTGGCGGCCAAGCAGGCACTCCAGGCCCTCTACCAGCGCCTGAAGAAAGGCATGGATGTGGATTCGGCCGAAGTGGACGCCGCAGCGCGCCTGGCAGCCGGACGCAGTGCGGAAGACTCCGAGACCTCGCTGGATGCGATGCACGGCGGGGACTTGAAGCTGATCACGCGCAAGCGTCACGTCACGCCCCGTTCACCAGGCCAGATCGCCTACGTGAAAGCACTGCTGAGCAACGAACTGGTCTTCGGCATCGGCCCCGCCGGTACCGGCAAGACCTATCTGGCCGTGGCCACGGCCGTCAGCTACCTGATGAAAGGCCAGGTCGATCGCATTATCCTCTCCCGTCCGGCGGTGGAGGCCGGCGAACGCCTGGGATTCCTGCCCGGCGACATGAAGGAGAAGGTCGATCCCTATCTGCGTCCCCTCTACGACGCCCTGCATGACCTGATGCCTGGCGACCAGGTGGCGCGTCGCATGGAAACGGGCGAAATCGAAATTGCCCCCCTGGCCTTCATGCGCGGACGCACGCTGTCCAATGCCTTTGTCATCCTGGACGAGGCCCAGAACAGCACGCCCGTGCAGATGAAGATGTTCCTGACCCGCCTGGGCGAGAATGGTCGCATGGTGGTTACCGGCGACCTCAGCCAGGTGGACCTGCCGCGCGGCCAGCCTTCGGGACTGCGCGATGCGGCCTATCTGCTGGCAAAGCTTGACGGGGTCGGCTTCGTCCAGTTCACGGATACGGACGTGGTTCGCCATCCCCTGGTCACGCGGATCGTACGCGCCTATGAAAACCGGGATGCCAAAGGCACGCGGGAGAAGGATCTTTTCGAAAGCTCACCCCCGGGCCAGAAGGTCGAGGAGTCATGAGCGACGAGCCTCCAAGTCCCTCGGGACTGACCGAATACACCCGAGACATCGACATCATCCATGAAAGCGAAGCCTGGCTGGCGGCCCTGCCGGAGGCGGATTCGCTGCTGCACGAAACAGTCCTCATGGGCCTGCGCGGGCTGGAGGAGAATATTGAGGTCTGTGTCGTCCTGGCGGACGACCCGCTCCTGCATGACCTGAATCGGAATTTCCGCGGCAAGGACCGGCCCACCAACGTCCTCTCCTTCCCCAGCGATGATCTCTTGCCCGATGGCATGCGCCTGCTGGGCGATGTCGTTCTATCCTACGACAGCTGCGCGCGTGAAGCGCGCGCGCAGGGCAAGACACTGCGCGATCATACGCGTCACCTGACCCTGCATGGTGTGCTTCACCTGCTGGGTCATGATCACGAAGAGGCGGAAGACGCCGAGGAAATGGAAAGACTGGAGGTAGAACTGCTCGCCGAGTTGGGCGTTGCCGATCCCTATGCGGAAGCGGCAGGCGCACCGGCGGGAAAAGGCGGACCATGAGTGGACAAGAAACGACTTCAAGCCTGTCAGACGACACAACGAACGGCTCCAACGGCTCCTCTGACGAGTCCAGTGGCCTTACACGTGCCCTCGGCTGGATCATGGCGCGGCTACGCGGACGCAACGGCGAATCCCAGCAGTTGCGCGATACCCTGGAAGAGATCATAGGGGA
The DNA here is from genome assembly GCF_000420625.1 of Fodinicurvata sediminis DSM 21159. Classification (NCBI taxonomy): domain Bacteria; kingdom Pseudomonadati; phylum Pseudomonadota; class Alphaproteobacteria; order Rhodospirillales; family Rhodovibrionaceae; genus Fodinicurvata; species Fodinicurvata sediminis. The sequence goes on from NZ_ATVH01000013.1 coordinate 162,075, forward strand.
GATCGACGAGAACGACGAGGAGGCCAACTCGCCGATCAGCGGTCATGAGCGCATGCTCCTGACCAACGTCTTCAAGCTGCGCCACCTGACCGCCTATGACGTGATGGTTCCGCGCGCCGACATCGTGGCCGCACCGCTCGAAACCGGCTATGACGAACTGGTCGAGATCCATGCCGAGGCCGGGCACAGCCGCCTTCCCGTCTTTCGCGATTCCCTCGATGACGTGGTCGGCATGGTGCATATCAAGGACGTGATCACGGGCACGCGCGACAAGTCGCGCTTCCGCCTGGCCAACATTCTGCGTCCCATCGAGTTCGTGGCTCCCTCTATGCGCGTTCTCGACCTCCTGCTCGACATGCGCGTCAAGCGCAGCCACATGGCCCTGGTGGTCGATGAATTCGGCGGCATCGACGGCCTGATCACCATCGAGGACCTGGTCGAGGAAATCGTCGGCGAGATCGACGACGAGCACGACGAACAGGAAGCACCCAAGATGACCTGGCGCCAGGACGGCGCATTGGTTGCCGATGCCCGGACCCCCATCGAGGATTTCGAGGAAGAAGTGGGCGCGGTCCTGTCCGAGGACGAGCGCGAGGAGGACATCGATACCCTGGGCGGGCTGGTTTTCTACCTGGCCGGACGGGTCCCTGCACGCGGGGAGCTGATCCACCACGCCGCCTCGGGAATCACCTTCGAGGTGCTGCAGGCCGATCTGAGACGTGTCCGCCGGCTTCGTGTCCGCGACCTACCCAACAAGCAGCCAGGAGCGGACACGGACTCGTGAACAACGACGCCCCGACACACAGCCGACAGACCTCCATCGGCTGGCTGGACAGCTGCGCGCAAGGCCTGCGAAACCTGACCGGCTGGCGGCGGAGCTTGCTGGCCATACTCCTCGGTGCGCTCTCTGCGACTGCCTTTGCACCTCTGCACCTGGTCCTACTGCTTGTTCCGGCCTACAGCGGCCTGCTCTGGCTGCTCGACGGGGCACAGCGCGATCGCCAGGCCTTCCTGATTGGCTGGAGCTTCGGGTTCGGCCAGTTCATCGCCGGCCTCTACTGGATCGGCATCGCAATGACTGTGGACCTGGCCAAGTTCGGTTGGTTCATGCCCGTTTCCGTGGGCGGCCTCTCGGCTGGACTCGCCCTCTTCCCGGCATTGGCAATCTGGGCCACCTGGCGTTTCGGCGGCCGCGGAACGAGCCGCCTCCTGTTCCTGGCTGCCGCCTGGCTGGCCGCGGAGTTCCTGCGCTCTGTCCTGCTGACTGGCTTTCCCTGGAACTTGCTGGGATCCGTATGGACCTTCAGTGCGGTTCCTCTCCAGGGTGCAGCGCTTCTGGGCGTATGGGGGCTGTCCGCTTTGACGCTGCTGGCGGCTGCAGCCCCGGCACTTCTGGCCGGCCCCGCGCGTTCACCCCGAGGAGGCCGGGCCCTGCTGGCGACCTTCGGCGCCATTCTCCTGCTTTGGGTGGGCGGCTTCCTTCGCCTGCAGGCCGCGCCCGAACCGGGCAGCGAGATGCAGCCCGAAAGCCAGTTACGCCTCGTCCAGCCCAGCATCTCGCAGCAGGACAAGTGGCGTGCCGACCGTCGCGAGGATAACCTGCTGCAACACATGCGCATGTCCATGGCCCAGTCCGGTCAGAACATAACTCACTACCTCTGGCCCGAAACGGCCGCACCATATTATCTCAATCGACAATCCCAGGTTCTGTCCGCCCTGCAGGACATCCTTCCCGAGGGTGGAGCCCTGCTGACCGGAGCCATGGCCCTGGACGGGTCGGAAGACGCTCAGGAGCTCTACAATTCGATCTTCGTCATAACGCCCGAGCAGGGAATCACCGAACGCTTCGACAAGTTCCATCTGGTTCCCTTCGGCGAGTACGTGCCCCTGCGCAGCTTGATCGACATGACTAAGATCACGGAAGGCACCATGGACTTCTCGGCTGGACCGGGCCCCGCCATTCTGGAAGCGCCTGGCCTGCCACCGGCGGCACCTCTGGTCTGCTATGAGGTGATCTTCTCCGGCCGTGTCGTCGATCCCGATTCGCCGCGGCCCGAATGGATATTCAATGTGACCAACGATGCCTGGTTCGGACAGTCCTCAGGTCCCTATCAGCACCTTGCTGCAGCGCGCCTGCGTGCCGTGGAGGAGGGGCTGCCGCTTTTGCGGGCCGCCAACAATGGCATTTCCGCCGTGATCGACCCCTATGGCCGGATATTACAGCGCCTTCCGTTGAATGCCGTGGGTGTCATCGACACGCAACTGCCGCGCCCTGTCGAGACTCCGCCTCCCTACGCACAGCTTGGGCGCTGGTCAGTCGCCATTCTGGTCGTTCTGCTGCTCGGGGCCAGCCTGGCATTTCGCCAGCGGGGCGCGAAAAGCTGACCAAAACCCAGCCGTAACGCCTTGAGAACGTTTCATTTTTGACACAGGATTGAACCCGATTCCCCCTGTCTTCAACCATGCCGTCAGGTTGACGGCCTCTTTGCTTCTGTAATATCCAAAGCGCTCTTCGAAGCTGCAAAGGTGCAAGCAGATGATGGCTGGAGGAAACATGGCGCGACGCGAAACCGGACAGCGCGGGCGCGGAAGCGGTCGTCCCAACCCTGTCGATATTCATGTGGGGACCAAAGTACGCGAACGCCGGACCCTGCTTGGATTGAGCCAGGAAAAACTGGGGGAGGCCCTTGGCCTGACCTTTCAGCAGGTTCAGAAGTACGAACGCGGCACCAACAGGGTCAGCGCCAGCCGGCTCTACGATCTCTGCCATGTACTTGATACCGACATGAACTACTTCTTCGAGGATCTGCCCGAAGAGGTTGCCAGCCAGGCGCCGAACAAGGCTGGCGGCTTGCCCGATAGCGCCCAGCAGGACAACGGCAAGGACGATCCTCTGAACAAGCGCGAGACGCTGGAATTGGTGCGGGCCTATTACCGCATTCAGGACCCCGAATTGCGCCGCCGCCTGTTCGAGATGACCAAGGCCCTGGGAAGCCTGAAAGACAAGAACGGGAACTGACGTTCCAGCGTCTTTTTTGCTTGTCCCCCTGCTCCGGACTCGGCAGATTCGTGCGCCGTGAGGCTCCTTCGACAGGAACCGTTTCAAGAGCATCAGCAGGCAGAGCGAGACGTGGAACACGGCAATTATCTCTTTACCAGCGAATCGGTATCGGAAGGTCATCCGGACAAGGTCTGCGACCGCGTTTCCGACGCCATTGTCGATGCCTTCCTGTCCCAGGATCCCCATGCGCGCGTCGCCCTGGAAACCCTGGCCACGACCAACCGGATCGTGCTTGCCGGCGAAGTGCGCGGTCCGGAGTCCATTACGCCGGCTGTCATGGAGGACATTGCCCGGAAGGCGGTGAAGGATATCGGCTATGACCAGGAGGGCTTCAGCTGGAAGGATCTGGTGGTCGAAGTACTGGTTCACCAGCAATCGTCTGACATCGCCGCAGGCGTGGATGCAGCCGGGAACAAGGATGAAGGCGCTGGCGACCAGGGCATCATGTTCGGCTTCGCCTGCAACGAGACCGACAGTCTGATGCCGGCACCGATCCACTTCGCGCATTCCGTCCTGCGATCCCTTGCTGAGGCACGCCATTCGGGCGCGGAACCGAAACTGGGGCCCGACGCCAAGAGCCAGGTGACGCTCCAGTACGAGAACGGCCAACCCGCCCGCACCACATCCATCGTGCTTTCCACCCAGCATGACGAAAGCCTGACGCAGGATGAAGTGCGCCGGATCGTGCGCCCGCATGTGGTCAACTGCCTGCCCGAGGGCTGGATGTGCCCGGAAGACGAGTTCTACGTGAACCCAACCGGGCGCTTCGTCATCGGCGGCCCGGACGGGGACTGCGGCCTGACGGGCCGCAAGATCATCGTCGACACCTATGGCGGCGCCGCCCCGCACGGCGGCGGGGCCTTCTCAGGGAAGGACCCGACCAAGGTCGACCGCTCGGCAGCCTATGCCGCACGCTACCTTGCCAAGAACGTCGTGGCCGCCGGCCTGGCCGACCGCTGCCTTCTGCAGCTGTCCTATGCCATCGGCGTCTCCCGTCCTCTGAGTGTCTACATTCACACCGACGGAACGGCCCGGGTGGACACGGCAAGGCTCGAGAAGGTCCTGCGCGAGCTGATGGATCTTTCGCCGCGAGGCATCCGTGAGCACCTGAACCTGAACAGACCAATCTACGCCCGCACGGCGGCCTATGGACATTTCGGGCGGCCGGCCGAGGCGGATGGCGGTTTCTCCTGGGAACGCCTGGATCTGGTCGAGGACCTGAAATCCGCCTTCAACGCTTGAGTCCGGACATGTCCAGTCAGGAAAGCCAGCGCAAGGTCTATGGCCGGCGCGTAGGGCGGCCGCTTCGCGAAGGTCTGCGCCGCTTGATCGAGCAGGAACTTCCCGCGCGCGCCATACCCCTTCCGGACAATCCCGGGCAAACACTCGATCCACAGTCTTTCTTCACACGCAAACCTGACGGAATCTGGCTCGAAATCGGGTTCGGCGGCGGTGAACACCTTGCGGCCCAGGCCGAAGCCTACCCCGGAGTGGGCATGATCGGTGTCGAATTCTTTCGCAATGGCATTGCCGCTCTTCTGCGCGAGTGCCGTGAGCGCAATCTGGACAATGTGCGCATCCTGGAAGATGACGCCCGGCTGCTGCTGGACCACCTGCCGGATGATTGCCTGGACCGGGCCTACCTGCTGTTCCCGGACCCCTGGCCCAAGACACGTCACCACAAGCGGCGCTTTATACAGCCGCAAACGCTGGATGCCCTGGCCAGGGCCCTGAAGCCGGGTGCCGAATTCCGGCTGGCCAGCGACGATCCCGGCTATCAGGTCTGGATGCTGCGCCACATGATGGATCATGCCGCCTTCGAGTGGACCGCACGGCGTCCGCAGGACTGGCAGCAGCGCTCTCGGGACTGGCCGGCAACCCGCTATGAGGAAAAAGCGATTGCCCAGGGGCGCCAGCCGATCTTCCTGAAATTCCGGCGGCGCTAGACAGCGCATCAAAAGGCTTGAAAAAAGCCGTCGAGAGTCCTAGTTTCCGCCTATGCCATAGGGTACAACCTGACTGTTAAGTCGGTTGCGCCACAAAAAAATGGTGGGCCCGCGGCCCGCCTTTTTTTATTAGACCGCACGGGCTTGTGCGGAGGAGACAGCCGAACCGTGCCAGAGCATTCGAATGACAACGGGACAGCCGTTCCCGAGTTGGCGCGGACCAGCGAGGGAAAGGCGGCAGAGGTCGAACGTATCATTGCCCCCTCCGTAGAGGACATGGGCTTCGAAATCGTGCGCGTCCAGTTGAGTGGCGGCGAGGGTCGCCCGGTCCTGCAGATCATGGCCGAACGGCCCGATGGCAGCATGGGTGTGGACGACTGTGCCGAACTCAGCCGGACGGTTTCGGCCCTGCTGGACGTTGAGGATCCGATTGCGGGGGGCTACGAGCTGGAAGTCTCCTCGCCGGGTCTTGACCGGCCTCTGACCCGGCTCAAGGACTACGAGCGCTACGCCGGGTTCGAGGCCAAGCTGGAACTCGAGGTGCCGCACAACGGCCGCAAGCGCTGGCGGGGACGCCTGCGCGGGCTGGAGAACACGACCGTTCTGCTTCAGGCAAGCGAGACGGGCGAAATTGAGCGCTTGGCCTTTGGCGATATCGCCAAGGGCAAGCTGGTGCTGACTGACGACCTCCTTGCCGCGATGCAGGACGGATCGAACAGGAATAGGGATTGAACCAGATGGAATCGACGACCCTCCATCGTACGGAACTGCTTCAGGTGGCCGATGCTGTTGCCCGGGAAAAGGGCATCGAGGCCGATGAAGTGCTGCAGGCCATGGAGCAGGCCATTCAGAAGGCCGGGCGCGCCAAGTATGGCCAGGAGCACGACATCCGTGCCGAGATCGACCGCAAGTCAGGCGAGGTCAAGCTGCGCCGCTGTCACACAGTCGCCGATCCCGTCGAGAACGAGTTCACCGAGATCGACCTTGAGGAGGCCCGCGCCCGCGAGCCGGAAGCTCAACTCGGCGATGTACTCAGCGAGGAACTGCCGCCCATCGACATGGGGCGCATTGCCGCCCAGACCGCCAAGCAGGTGATCGTGCAGCGCGTCCGGGATGCGGAGCGTGCGCGCCAGTACGAGGAATACAAGAACCGCGTCGGCGAAATCGTCCACGGCATCGTCAAGCGCAACGAATTCGGCAACGTCACGGTCGATCTGGGCCGCGCCGAATCGATGCTGCGGCGTGACGAGACCCTGCCCCGCGAATCCCTGCGCAACGGCGACCGCGTGCGCGCCTATATCTATGACGTGCGCGAGGAACAGCGCGGGCCGCAGATCTTCCTGTCGCGCACCCATCCGCAGTTCATGGCCAAGCTGTTCACACAGGAAGTGCCCGAGATCTACGACGGCATCATCGAAATCAAGTCGGTGGCACGTGATCCCGGCAGCCGCGCAAAGATCGCCGTGATCAGTCATGACACTTCCATCGACCCGGTGGGCGCCTGCGTCGGCATGCGCGGCAGCCGTGTCCAGGCCGTGGTGGGCGAGCTGCAGGGCGAGAAGATCGACATCATTCCCTGGTCACCCGACCCGGCAACCTTCGTGGTGAACGCCCTGGCGCCGGCCGAGGTCAGCAAGGTCGTGCTCGACGAGGAGCAGGGCCGCATCGAAGTCGTGGTTCCCGACGACCAGCTGTCTCTGGCCATCGGACGGCGCGGCCAGAATGTCCGCCTGGCCACCCAGCTGACCGGCTGGGATATCGACATCATGACCGAGGAAGAGGAAAGCCAGCGCCGCCAGGAAGAGTTCCACCAGCGTTCCCAGGGCTTCATCGATGCCCTCGACGTGGACGAGGTGATTGCCCATCTTCTGGTGGCAGAAGGCTTCACATCGGTCGACCAGGTGGCCTATGTGCCCATCGAGGAATTGACCGAGATAGAAGGCTTTGACGAAGAGGTCGCCGAAGAGTTGCGTCAGCGCGCGCAGACGGCTCTGAACGAGCAGGAGCGCAGCTACGAAGAGGCCCGCAAGGCCGCTGGTGTCAGCGACGACATCGTGAACATCGAGGGCATGACTCCGGCCATGGCGGCCCGCCTCGGTGAGGCGGAGATCCGGACGCTGGACGACCTGGGCGACCTGGCCGGCGATGAATTGATCGAACTTTTGGGCGACCTGGCCCCGGACGAGGAGACCGCGAACGCTATCATCATGGCGGCCCGCGCCCACTGGTTCGAGGATGAGGCCGGCACAGAGGAAACGGTGAAAGAGGAGTAAGCCTGACGGCATGATGGCGGCGGAAGAAATCGCGCAGACCGATAGGGACGGCGAAAGTCCGGCAGGCCCGCAACGGCGCTGTCTGGCCAGCGGTGCCGTGCGTCCGCGTGAAACTCTGCTGCGTTTTGTTGTGGGGCCGGACCAGACTGTGGTCCCCGACATAGCCAATCGGCTGCCCGGTCGCGGACTTTGGTTGACGCCAGAGCGCCGGATGGTGGAAAAGGCCATGGCGCGCAAGCTGTTTGCCCGGGGTGCAAAGCAGGCGGTGACCGTGCCCGGGGATCTGGCCGATCGCGTCGACCACCTGTTGCAGCAAAGCTGCCTTCGGCTGCTTGGCTTGGCACGCAGGGCTGGCGAAACGGCGGCCGGTTATGACAAGGTGCACGGGCTCCTGAAAAAGGGCGACGCCGCCTTGTTGCTGCAGGCCTCGGATGGATCCCGAGCGCCGCGCACCCGGCTGGCAACCCTTGGCGTCGGACAGACGCCGGGACTTGAGGTAATCGAGCTTTTCACGGCCGACGAGCTGGGAGAGGCTCTGGGACAGTCTCCACGGGTTCACGTGGCGGTTCTCCCCGGCGGTCTGGCCGAACGGCTGCGGCGCGAGGCGGCGCGGCTGAAAGCATATAATGCGGACGAATCCCGGCCGCAACGAGGACAAGCGAGCGTTTGAGAAGATGACGACTACGGACGAAAAGACGGACGGCAAGAAGCCGCTGACGCTGAACAAGAACAAGAAGCTCGAGCTCAAGAAGAAGATCGAGACCGGGCAGGTGCGTCAGAGCTTCAGCCACGGACGCAGCAAGACGGTTCAGGTCGAAGTCAAGCGCAAGCGTGCCTATCGCCCCGAAGACAGCACCGCTGAAGTCGCCTCCCAGCAGGCGGCCGAGAAGCAGCGCAAGGAAGCGGCTGCCCTGCAGGAGCAGGCGGCAGAGGTCGAGAACGACCACAATCTGACGCGCGCCGAACGCGATGCACGCCTGCGCGCCATCGAGAAGGCACGCGAAGAAGCCGAGCGCCGGGCCCGCGAAGAGGAAGAGGCCCGCAAGCGCGCCGCCGAAGAGGAAGCCCGCCGTCAGGCCGAAGAGGAAGAGGCCCGCAAGCGCGCCGAGGAGGAAGAGGCCAACCGCCAGGCTGAAGCCGAGAGCCAGGACGAGACAGACGGCCAGGAGACAGCGGAACCGGCCGAAGGCGAAGCCGATGAGTCGGCCCAGGCAAGCGAAGCTGACCAGGCCAGTGCACAGGAGGCTGCCGAACCCGCAGCTGCACCGCCTGCCGAGGACAAGCCTGCCGCACGCAAGCCGGCACAGCGCGAAGGCGAGGACAGTGAGGCGCGCAACAAGAAGCGCAGCGCAGCCAAGCCCGCCCCCTCACGCGGCAAGGGCGAACAGCGCCGCCGCCAGGGCAAGCTGACAATTACCCGTGCTCTTGACGAGGACGAGGAGGAAGAGCGCCAGCGTTCCCTCGCCGCGGTGCGCCGCAGGCGGGAAAAGGAGAAGGAGCGCTCGCGCGAACAACTGCAACAAGGTTCCAAGATCATTCGAGACGTTGTCATACCCGAGGCCATCACCGTCCAGGAGCTGGCCAACCGCATGGCCGAGCGCGGCGGTGAAGTGGTGAAAACCCTCATGAAACTGGGGGTCATGGCCACCATCAACCAGACCATTGATGCCGACACGGCGGAACTCGTGGTTACTGAATTCGGACACCAGGCCCAGCGTGTCTCGGACGAGGACATCGAACTCGGCCTTGCCGGCGGACCCGATCCCGAAGAGGCGCTGCAGCCCCGCTCGCCCGTGGTGACGGTCATGGGCCATGTGGACCATGGCAAGACCTCGCTGCTGGACGCCCTGCGCTCCACGGACATCGTGGCGCACGAGGCCGGCGGCATCACGCAGCATATCGGCGCCTATCAGATCGTCGTCGAGGGTGGCAGCAAGATCACCTTCATCGACACACCGGGCCACGCAGCCTTCACGGAGATGCGCGCGCGCGGCGCGAATGTCACCGACCTGGTGATCCTGGTGGTGGCCGCCGATGATGGCATCAAGGACCAGACCGTCGAGGCCATCAACCATGCCAAGGCGGCCGGGGTTCCCATCGTTGTCGCCATCAACAAGTGCGACAAGCCCGAAGCCGATCCCGAGCGCGTGAAGACCGAACTGCTGCAGTACGAACTGGTCCCCGAGGACATGGGCGGCGACATCATCTGCGTGGAGGTCTCGGCCATAAGCCGCGATGGCATCAACGATCTGGTGGAATCGCTCCTGCTGCAGTCCGAACTCCTTGAGCTCAAGGCCAACCCCGACCGCAGCGCCAGCGGCGTGGTGGTGGAAGCGCGCCTGGAACAGGGCCGCGGTTCGGTGGCAACCGTCCTGATCCAGCGCGGCACGCTGCGGGTGGGCGACATTTTCGTCACCGGCAGTGAATCCGGACGCGTGCGCGCGCTCTTGAACGATCGCGGCGAGAAGGTTGAGCAGGCCGGTCCCTCCGAGCCCGTCGAGGTGCTGGGCCTGAACGGCACGCCGGAAGCCGGCGATGACTTCGTGGTGGTCGAGGACGATGCCCGCGCACGTGAAGTGGCCGATTTCCGCGGCGAGAAGAAGCGCATGACCCAGTTGGCCAGCGCCACTTCGGGCCGCGGATCGCTGGAACAGATGATGGACCGCATCAAGGAGGGCGAAGCCCAGACCATGCCGATCGTCATCAAGTCCGACGTGCATGGCTCGCTGGAAGCCATAACTTCGGCCCTCGAGAAGCTCGCCACCGACGAGGTGAAGGTCCAGATCCTTCATGCCGGCGTCGGCGGGATCAACGAGTCCGATGTCACCCTGGCGCGTGCTTCAGGCGCTCCGATCATCGCCTTCAACGTGCGTGCCAACGCCCAGGCCCGTGAACTGGCGCGCCGCGACGGCGTGGAGATTCGCTACTATTCGATCATCTACAACGTCATCGATGACGTGAAGGCATTGCTCTCCGGCATGCTTTCGCCCGAACAGCGGGAAACCTTCCTGGGCTATGCGGAAATCCGCGAAGTCTTCAACATCACCCGCGTCGGCAAGGTCGCCGGTTGCATGATCACGGAAGGCCAGGTCAAGCGTGGCGCCAAGGTGCGCCTGCTGCGCGACAATGTGGTGATCCACGACGGCACGCTGAAAACCCTGAAGCGCTTCAAGGATGAAGTGAAGGAAGTGCAGCAGGGTTACGAGTGCGGCATGGCCTTCGAGAACTACAACGACATCCAGGTCGGCGACCAGATCGAGTGTTACGAAATTCGGGAGATCGCGCGCAGCCTGTAATCACAGGCTGCGCCAGGACCTTCGGCAAGGCAGCGAGATCATGACACGCTCATCGGGAAAACCACCCACGCAGCGCCAGTTGCGAGTGGGCGAGCAGCTGCGCCATCAGCTGTCGACCATCGTCAACGCCGGACACGCACGCGACCCGGACCTTCAAGGGGTGAATGTCACCGTTTCCGAAGTCCGTGTCAGCCCCGACCTGAAGAACGCAACAGCCTTCGTCCTGCCGCTCGGCGGCCAGGAAGTCGATCCCGTGGTCGCGGCCCTGAACCGTGCTTCGGCCTTCTTCCGCAAGGAACTGGGGGCTCAGAGCGACCTGCGCTATACACCACGACTGAGTTTCCAGATGGATTCCTCCTTCGACGAAGCCCAGCGTGTCGAGGAACTGCTGCGCCGTGAGCGTGTGCGCCGCGATCTCGATGACTCGGAGACCGCCCGGGCAGACAACCACGAAACGGATGAAGATGGCACGACGTCGTAAGGGGCAGGCCATCAATGGCTGGGTGGTCATCGACAAGCCGTCGGGCATCACCTCCACGGACGTGGTCAACCGCGTGCGCCGTCACCTGGATGCCCGCAAGGCCGGTCACGGCGGCACCCTTGACCCTCTGGCCACGGGTATCCTGCCACTTGCCCTGGGCGAAGCCACCAAGACCGTTTCCTACGTCATGGACGGTGACAAGACCTACCGCTTTTCGCTGCGCTGGGGCGAAGTCACAGATACCGACGATGCCGAAGGCGAGGTGATCGCGCGCAGCGACCTGCGGCCATCGCAGACACAGATCCGCGACGTCCTGGGCAACTTTCATGGCTGGATCGACCAGGTACCGCCGGCTTTTTCAGCCATCAAGGTGGACGGCCAGCGCGCCTATGACCTGGCACGCGACGGTGAGGAGGTCGCCCTGAGCGCACGCCCCGTCTATGTGGACTCGATCGAGCTGGTGGATTTGCCCGATCCCGATACGGCCGTCTTCGAAGTCGCCTGCGGCAAGGGCACCTACATGCGCTCCCTGGCACGCGACCTTGGCGAGGCCCTTGGGACGTGCGCCCACATCTCCGTGCTCCGGCGCCTCTCGGTGGGCGCCTTTGACGAAAGCCATGCAATTTCGCTGGACAGCCTGGAGCAGCTGGAGCATGTTGCGGCCTGCGAGCAGGCCCTGCTTCCTGTCGAGACGGCGCTGGACGACATCCCGGCGTTAGCCTTGACGGAGACCGAGGCGAAAAGAATGCGCAGCGGCCAGGCGGTATCCGTTCTGGCGCGTTCGCATCTACAGCGGCTCCAGGATCTCGAACCCGGCGACACGGTCTGTGCCATGACAGATGGCAGGCTTGTGGCCATTGCCCGTTTCGAGGCTGGAGAGCTGCGTCCGGTCCGCGTGATCAACCCTTGAAGACGGAAAGGACTGACGATGTCGATTACGCCCGAGCGCAAACAGGAAATCATCCAGGAATTCGGTTCCAAGGAAGGCGACACTGGCTCCACTGAAGTGCAGATCGCCATTCTGACGGAACGTATCTCGAACCTGACCGAACACATGCAGAGCCACAAGCAGGACTACCACTCCCGCCGCGGCCTGCTGGTCATGGTCGGACAGCGGCGGCGCCTGCTTGACTATCTCAAGCGGAAGGACAAGAGCCGTTACGAGACCCTGATCAAACGCGTCGGCATCCGCCGCTAGGTCATAGGTATAATGACCGGTCTACACAGAACCCTGACTTCCCTTGACGGAGGTGGGCTGTGTCTGACAATCATCAGCAAGAAATCTATCTTGAGGCGGGTGGCCGGTCGGCACACCCGCCTCGTGTGCAACCGGGCCGTCGCAAGCCGCGCTCCTGCCTTGAAGGCAGGCTGCGCGGCTTTCGCGGGTCCGGTGTTCATTTCACAGCCGGCCAGGACACAAAGGACACAACATGTTTAACGTCACCCGCAAGGAACTCGACTGGGGCGGGCGCAAGCTCGTGCTCGAAACCGGTCGCATGGCGCGCCAGGCCGACGGCGCCGTTCTCGCAACCTATGGCGAAACCGTGGTGCTCTGCACCGCCGTCGGTTCCCGTCAGCCCAAGCCCGGCATCGATTTCTTTCCCCTGACGGTCAACTACCAGGAGAAGACCTTCGCCGCCGGCAAGATCCCGGGCGGCTTCTTCAAACGCGAAGGCCGGCCGACGGAAAAGGAAACACTGACTTCGCGCCTGATCGACCGGCCGATCCGCCCGCTGTTCCACAAGAATTTCCGCAACGAGACCCAGGTCATCTGTACGGTGCTCAGCCACGACCTGGAGAACGACCCGGACATTGTCGCCATGGTCGGCGCCTCTGCAGCCCTGACGCTGTCCGGCCTGCCCTTCATGGGGCCGATCGGCGCGGCCCGCGTCGGACACATCAACGGCGAATACGTGCTCAATCCGCGCATGGACGAGATGCCGAACTCCAAGCTGGACCTGGCTGTGGCCGGGACCCAGGAGGGCGTGCTGATGGTCGAGTCCGAGGCCAGTGAACTCAGTGAAGAAATCATGCTGGGTGCGGTCAACTTCGGCCATGACCAGATGCAGCCGGTGATCGACACCATCATCGCGCTGGCCGAGGAAGCCGCCAAGGAACCCCGCGATGTGCCCGAGGATCCGGAAATCAAGGGCCAGCTCTACAGCGACCTGCAAAAGGAATTCGGCGACCGCCTTGCCACGGCCTATGGTATCGCCGACAAGGTCGAACGCCAGGCCGCGGTGGACGAAGTTCGCACCGCAGCCGAGGAGTCCCTCGGCGAGGACGAAGAGAAGCTTGCCCTCTTCGGCGGCCTCTTCAAGCAGCTGGAAAGCGACATCGTGCGCGGCCAGATCCTCAAGACAGGCCAGCGCATTGACGGTCGCGACACCCGTACGGTCCGTCCCATTGTCGGCGAGACCGGCATCCTGCCGCGCGCGCACGGCTCAGCGCTCTTTACCCGCGGTGAGACGCAGGCCCTGGTGGCGGCAACACTGGGCACCGGTCAGGACGAGCAGATCGTCGATTCGCTGGAAGGCGAGTTCCGCCAGCACTTCATGCTGCACTACAACTTCCCGCCCTATTCCGTGGGCGAGGCCGGCCGCGTCGGCACACCCGGCCGGCGCGAGATCGGCCACGGCAAGCTTGCCTGGCGCGCTCTGAACCCGGTCCTGCCGTCCAAGGAGGACTTCCCCTACACGATTCGCCTGGTCTCCGAGATCACGGAATCCAACGGGTCCTCCTCCATGGCCACGGTCTGTGGCTCCTCCCTGGCCATGATGGACGCCGGCGTGCCGCTGCCGCGGGCCGTGGCCGGCATTGCCATGGGCCTGATCAAGGAAGGCGACGACTATGCCGTCATCTCGGACATCCTGGGCGACGAGGACCACCTGGGTGACATGGACTTCAAGGTGGCCGGCACGGAAGAGGGGGTGACCTCTCTGCAGATGGATATCAAGATCACCTCCATCACCCGCGAGATCATGCAGATTGCCCTGGACCAGGCCAAGGAAGGGCGCCAGCACATCCTTGGCGAAATGTCCAAAGCGATCGGCGCAGCCCGCGAGGGCGTTTCCGGACATGCCCCGCGCATCACCTCGATCAGCGTGCCCAAGGACAAGATTCGTGACCTGATCGGGACCGGCGGCAAGGTGATCCGCGAAATCTGCGAGACGACCGGCGCCAAGATCGACATCGAGGATGACGGATCGGTCAAGGTCGCGGCCACCAGTGACAGCTCCATGAAGGAAGCCCTGGACTGGATCGAATCCATCGTGGCCGAACCCGAGGTCGGCAAGATCTATGACGGCAAGGTCGTCAAGATCATGGACTTCGGCGCCTTCGTGAACTTCCTGGGACCGCGCGACGGGCTGGTCCATATCAGCCAGTTGGCCCAGGAGCGTGTCGGCAAGGTCGATGACGTCGTGAAGGAAGGCGATACGGTCAAGGTCAAGGTCATCGGCCTCGACGACCGCGGCAAGGTCAAGCTCTCCATGAAGGTTGTCGACCAGGAAACCGGCGAAGACCTGCAGGAAGCGGAAGAAACCGCCTGAGCGGCAGCCTTCTGGCAAGAAGTTTCGGGCGCCGGCAGATGCTGCCGGCGCCCTTTTTCTTTGTGCAACGCCTTTATCACGTCGCCTTTCCAGCCTATGTCATGCAGAAGCCCAGAGGGCAACACCAGCTGGCGAAGGGAGCATCAGCTTGAGCAACGAGGACGCCTACAACGATCCGGGATTCCGCGCCGCCAATCATCTGATCGGGCGTCAGGACAGCGCGGACTGGGAGCTCGACCTGCGTGGACTCGACCTGGCACATGCCTGTGCTTCGATCGACCGCATGGTCGAGCGAAACCGTTTCGGAGAGGCCAAGTCCGTGACCATCCGGTTGGACCCGGCCACACCGGAAAGCGGGGAAACGCTCTTCCTGCCCATAGGCCGTTACCTACTGGAACTCATGCGCCGGGAACTGGTCCTGCGCTTCAATCCCCTCTCCACCGACAAGGGCGCCGGTTTCCTTGTGGAACTGCCCGGCCGCAGTGAAGCGCAGCACCCTGAGCATGAAGACACCCCGGTAACGGAACCGACGGATCCCGACTCGCATGAACCCACCGGCGCCTGACGCAGGCATTTACCGCGTGCTGCAGGACGCGCCGCCCAGAACGCAGAAACGCGCACAATGGGGATGATTCAGCGAGACCTCACCGAGGGATTCGGCCAGGCTGGTACCCATGTCGTGACTCCCGTCATGGGGCAATAGCGTACAGGGGAGGACCTTGGGACTCGGTTCGCCCTTGCGTTTGACCACCATGCGCGAGGAGGCGCACATGATCGAGTCCGGGGCCACACCCAGGATCGACCAGCACTCCGTCGTGATCTCGGGGACATCGGCCGTCTCGTCCATCTCGGGGAAGAGCACCAGTTGGGCCGGATCGTCCGCATCCAGCGGCAGGTCCAGCTCTCGGAACAGGCGCGCGTAGCCGGCCCTGAGCGAGGCTTCGCCCTCGCCGGAAAGATCGCGGCCGGCAACGTCGATGGCAAAGCCCTGTTCCGCCAACCAGCAAATGCCTTCGATAGCAGGGATCCAGCTGCGTGGACCACGCTCGGCTTCATGCACCTCTTGGCCATAGTGGTCCAGCGAGACACGCAGGATCAGTTTGCCCTCGGCCATTGGCTGCAGGGCCTTGAGCTCGTCCGCACGCTTCATCATGGGGCGCATGGCGTTGGTCAGCAGCAGCACGCGATAGCCGCGCTCCAGGCAAAGCCGCAGGATGTCGATGATATCCGGATTCATGAAAGGCTCGCCGCCGGTCAAGCCGATTTCGTTTGTTCCCAGATCCAGGGCTTCGATCTCGTCCAGATATGCAACCACCTCGTCCCGGGAGATATAGGCCAGGCTGTCATTGCGCGGGCTGGATTCGATGTAGCAATGCGTGCATGCCAGGTTGCAGAGCGTCCCCGTATTGAACCAAAGCGTATCCAGTCGCTTCAGGGCCACATGGGCGCGCTCCGCCCCATCGGCCGTGATTTCCGGGTCGCGGAACTTGAGTCTGCTCTGCGGTCGTTCTGTCAGCGTTGTCATCGTAGCCTTGTCACTCCTTGCGGCTGATTCACGAACCAACCTGCATGTCCGCCATCGCCGCGACAAGCGCCCAGCCCCCTTGTTCACGCAGGTTTGATCGCCCAACCCGGCTGGCCTGGCAGGCAGCCCTGTCATTTGCGAATAGCGGCCCTGTCCGCACGAGCCACGCGCAATCGTGGAAAGTCGTGGCGCAGTGCTGGTAAGAATGGAAACTCATGTGACCCGGACGATGCAACGGAACAAGGAACCTTGATGTCCAAGGCCAGAGGCGACCAGGAGAGCGCTACGAAGGAACAGCGAACCTCTCAAGAGGACAGCCCCCATCCAGGCATGGGCTTTGCCGAGTTCGTCACCATCGTGGCTGCTATGATGGCCGTGAATGCCCTTGCCATTGACATCATGCTGCCGGCCCTGCCCTCCATCGGCAACAGTCTGAACGTCACCGAGGAGAATCGCATCCAGCTGGTGATCACCGCCTACCTGATCGGTTTCGGTTTCACACAGCTGTTCTACGGCACCCTTTCGGACCGTTATGGGCGCAAACCCATCCTGATCGCGGGGCTTCTGATCTATGCCCTGTTCGGCGCCCTCTCGGTCATTGCCACCTCCTTTGAACAGGTGCTCTTTGCCCGCCTGATGCAGGGCGTTGGCGCCGCGGCCAGCCGGGTCATCGCCCTGTCCCTAGTACGCGACTGCTATGGGGGCCGTCGCATGGCCAAGGTCATGTCCCTGGTCATGATCGTCTTCATCGCCGTACCCGTGGTCGCCCCGTCCCTCGGGCAGATCCTCGTGCTCCTCGGACCCTGGCGCCTTATCTTCGCGGTCCTGACGGTCATGGGACTCGTCCTCATCCTCTGGACCCTGCTGCGTCTGCCCGAAACTCTGCCGCGCGAGCGGCGTATCGCCATTTCTCCCAAATCCATCGCCACCTCCTTCCGCATTGTCCTGACCACACGCATCACCGTGGGCTATGCCCTGGCGGCCACGGTGGTGATGGGCAGCCTGTTCGGATTCATCAATTCCTCGCAGCAGATCTTCGTCGACGTCTTCGAAATCGGTGCCATATTTCCGCTGGCATTCGCCTCGATCGCACTCTTCATGGCCATGGCCTCGGTCACCAATTCGCGTATCGTCGAGCGCCTGGGCATGCGCCGGGTCTCGCATTCTGCCCTGCTGCTCTTCACGGCCGCCGGAATCGTCCACAGCCTGATCAATCTGCTCGGCTTGGAGACCGTCTGGTTGTTCATTGCCATGCAGGCCATCACCATGTTCGCCTTCGGCCTGGTCATGCCGAATTTCAATTCCATCGCCATGGACCCCGTGGGCCAGGTTGCGGGCACCGCCTCCTCCTTCCTGGGGTTCATCACCACCCTGGGCGGCGCCCTTCTCGGCTATTTCATCGGACAGGCCTTCAACGGCACGCCGCTGCCCATGGCTCTGGGCTTTGCCGGACTGGGCATTGCATCGACCATGATCGTTCTGGTTACCGAGAAGGGGCGCCTGTTTCGCGGCGTCTACGACTGAGAAGCTTCTGGCCTCCAGGGGCTGGCCGGAGATTTAATGTCGCCGGGGATTAATTTTGATGGCGCGGCTTGTTATGCAGGCGGCTTTGCGGCAAGTTTGCGGCGCCGAATTGCATGACATGAACAGACGGTCGAAGCCCGGCCTACCCATATAGCGAGGGCGCCGGATTTCCGGGGAGAAACAGCGTATGAGCAAGGAACAGAGCTACGACTTGGTTGTGATCGGCGGCGGGCCGGGCGGATATGTCTGCGCCATTCGGGCCGCGCAACTGGGTATGAAGGTGGCCTGCGTGGAAAAACGCGAAACCCTGGGTGGCACCTGCCTCAACATCGGCTGCATCCCCTCCAAGGCATTGCTCCAGGCCTCGGAAAAGTACGAAGAGGCCCAACATGGCCTGGGGGCTTTCGGAGTCAAGGTGGACAAGCTTTCACTCGACCTTCCGGGCATGATGGGTCACAAGGATTCCGTGGTGGAAGCCAACGTGAAGGGCATCGAATTCCTCTTCAAGAAGCACAAGATCGACTGGCTCAAGGGGACAGGCGAGATCACCGGCAAGGGTGAAGTCACGGTCGACGGCAAGACCAAGGTCGAGGCCAAGAGCATCGTCATCGCCACCGGCTCCGGCCACATGGACCTGCCCGGCCTGGAGGTCGACGAGAAGCGCATTGTGTCTTCGACCGGCGCGCTTTCGCTGTCCAAGGTGCCCAAGCACATGGTCGTGGTCGGCGGTGGTTACATCGGTCTTGAGATGGGTTCGGTCTGGCAGAGGCTGGGCGCTGAAGTCACGGTGGTGGAATTCCTGGACCGCCTGGTCCCGGGCATGGACAGCGATATCTCCAAGCAGTTCAAGCGCACGCTGTCCAAGCAGGGCATGAAGTTCAAGCTGTCCACCAAGGTCACCGGCGCCAAGGTGAACAAGACCAACATCAAGCTGCAGGTCGAACCGGCCAAGGGCGGCGACGGCGAGGAAATCACCTGTGACAGCGTCCTGGTGGCCATCGGCCGCAAGCCCCATACGGAAGGCCTGGGACTGGACAAGGTCGGCGTGGAACTCGACGAGCGCGGGCGCGTGCGAACGGATGGCCATTTCGCCACCTCGATCGAGGGCATCTATGCCATCGGGGACGTCATCGAGGGGCCGATGTTGGCTCACAAGGCCGAGGAGGAAGGCGTCGCCATTGCCGAAATCCTGGCCGGCCAGAAAGGCCATGTGAACTACGAGACCGTGCCCGGCATCGTCTACACCTGGCCGGAAGTGGCCTCGGTCGGCAAGACAGAGGACACTCTCAAGGAAGAGGGTGTGGACTACAACGTGGGTAAGTTCCCCTTTAGCGCAAACGGGCGCGCCCGGGCGATGAACGCCACCGAGGGCTTCGTGAAAGTGCTGGCCGACAAGGCCACCGATCGCCTGCTGGGCGCGCACATCATTGGTCCGGATGCGGGAAGCCTGGTCCACGAAGCCGTCATCACGATGGAATTCGGTGGTTCGGCCGAGGATCTGGCGCGCGCCTTCCACGGCCATCCGACCCTGAACGAAGCGGTCAAGGAGGCAGCTCTGGCCGTCCATGGACGGCCGCTGCACACCTGATGAACGCTACTCCTCGGCTGCCGACGTGCGCGCCGCGAAACGGTCCATTTTCTGGGCCAGCTTGATGTCCAGATCGGTCACACCGCCAGCGTCATGGGTTGACAGGGTGATGTCAACGCGGTTGTAAACATTGAACCACTCGGGATGGTGATCCATCTTTTCTGCAGCCATGGCCACACGGGACATGAATCCCCAGGCCTCATTGAAAGACTTGAACCGGTAGGATTTGGCAATCGCGTCCCGCCCATCGACTTCCTGCCAGCCCGGCAGGTCGGCAAGGGCGGACTTGCGGGCATCGTCTTGAAGTTTCTCGCGCATGGTCTCTGCCTGTTTCCTTTGTGTCTCGACAAGGCTCAGGTGGCGGTGCCAAGCTCTCCGGTCAAGGAACGGTTTTTATGCTCTTGAAGAGACAGTTGATGAGCCAGTCTGAACTTTTGCACAGCTTCGGCGCACCGCCCAGCCTTCCCGATATGGAAAGCATGGCCAGGGAAGCCTTGATGGCAATTCCCCTGGAACTGCGGCGCTTTACCGGAGACGTCGCCATTCGGGTCGAGGATTTCCCGGATGAACAGGTTCTAGAGGCCATGGACCTTGAATCACCCTTCGACCTGCTGGGGCTCTACCAGGGTGTGGATCTGACGCGTCGCGGGGTCAGTGACCAGCCCGAAGATCTTGACATGATCTTCCTCTACCGTCGCCCCATCCTGGATTACTGGTGCGAAAGCGAGGAAGACCTGACACGCATCGTCCGACATGTCCTGATCCATGAAATCGGCCATCATTTCGGCCTTTCGGATGAGGACATGGAGCGCATAGAACAGTCGCCCTGACCGCAATGGCAGGCACTGAAGCCCCTTCGCGGGGGTTTGCCGGGTGGTCGCCAAGCAGATCTCGAAGCTGTGGGACTGCACGGCAGTATGAAAATCGGTTAGACCTGTCCTGAAACAGCTTCGAGGATTCATGGCGACACCCTCCCAAAAGACCCTTGGCCCAGGAAAGGCGGAAAGCCTGCGTGATCTCGTGTCCAGGCTGCCAGCGCATGGCGGCCGCACCGCGATCGCATCGGTACAGGGAGAGTCCGTTACCTCCATCAGCTATGCGGATCTGGGCGATCAGGCCGAGACCCTGGCCCGGGCCCTTTTGGCGGAAGGCCTGGGTGCCGACGATCACGTCCTGCTGTTCGGCCCAAATTCCATCGACTGGGCCGTGGTGCGCCTGGCATTGGCCTGCCTCGGCGCCGTCACGGTCGCCCTGGACGATCTGACGAGCGATGTCGAACTGGAGGTTCTGGTCCCTGATTCCGGTGCCAAGGCCGCTTTTCTTGCCGAAGGTCATGTGGAGCGCGTTCGCGGCGTAGCCGACAGACAGGAACTCGATCTCAAACTCTTTCGCCTGGACGGAATCGGGGCCAGTCCCGACAGTCCCCGGCACTGGCAGGAGCTGCAGGCAGGCTCCAGCAGCGCTCTCCCGCCCCTGGACCCGGATGATCCGCAGATGCTGGTCTACACCTCCGGCACGACGGGAACGCCCAAGAGCTTCTACCTCAGCCATGCCAATGTGCTGCACAATGTCCATGCCCTTCTGGAACAGAGGGTGGTCGCCCCGCGCGACCGGGTGCTGCTGCCCTTGCCGCTGCATCACGTCTTTCCCCTGACCATCGGGCTGCTGACCGCCCTGTCCGGGGGCAGTACCCTGGTGCTGCCGGAAGGGGTCTCGGGACAGCAGATCATGACCGCGCTGCGCATCGGGCGCGTCAGTGCCGTAGTCGGTGTTCCCAAACTCTACGCCGCGCTTTATTCCGGAATCCGCAGTCGTGTCGACTCTTCGGGGCTGCCTGCACGCCTGCTGTTTCGCATGCTCTTTGCGCTTTCCTACGGCTTGCGCCGCTACGCCGGCCTCAGGGTCGGACGGCAGCTGTTCCGCAGCCTGCATCGACGGCTTGCCCCGAACCTCTGGCTGCTCGCCTCGGGCGGGGCCCGCTTCGAGCCGGACCTGATCTGGAATCTGGAAAGCCTGGGCTGGGACACCCGCAGTGGATGGGGCCTTGCGGAAACCTCCTCGATCCTGACCAACAATGGTGGCGGGCGTCACAAGAAGATTGGCACCGAGGGGCGTGTGCTGAAAGGCATGGACCTGCGTGTCGCGGACGCCGATGAGCATGGCGTTGGAGAACTGCAGGCACGCGGTCCGTCCCTCTTCCAGGGATATCGCAACCACGAACAGGCCAACGCCGAAGCCTTCACAGAGGATGGCTGGTTCCGGACTGGCGATCTGGGGAACATCGACAGCCAGGGCTTTGTAACCATCCAGGGCCGGGTCAAGGAGATGATTGTCCTGGGTGGCGGCAAGAACGTCTTTCCCGAGGAAGTCGAGAAGGTCTATGTCCAGCATCCGGCCATCGAGGAAATCGCGATCCTGGAGCAGAACGACTCCCTGGTCGCCCTGGTGGTCCCCAATCAGGCCGAAATCGGGCGCGGCAACAACCTTCAGATCGACCAGGTCATCCGTATCGCACTCAGCGAACAGGGCCAGGGCCTGGCCCCCTATCAACGCCCGACCGGCTTTGCCATCAGCCGCGAAGCCCTGCCGCGCACCCGGCTTGGCAAATATCAGCGTTTCAAGTTGCCCGAGCTCTACCGGAAGGCCCGCGCCGGCATCACCGCGCGAGCGGACTCCTCCCTCGACGAAGCCGACCGCGCCCTGCTCGACAGTCCTCCCGCCGGCGAGATCTTCAGCTACATGAAGGCGCGTTACGCGGACCGGCCCGTGGATCTGGACGCATCCCTGCAACTGGACCTGGGCATCGATTCCCTGGAATGGGTGACACTTGCGCTTGAACTGGAGCACCGCTTCGGTTTCCAGCTGTCCAACGAGGAAGCGGGCGAGATCGGCAGCCTGCGCGAACTTCTGCAAAGAAGCCTGCAGGAGGCCACCGGCAGAGCAGGAGCCGACCAGCCCCGCGAGATTATCGCGCCGCTGTCCGAGGAGGAACGCCGCTGGCTGGCACCACGCCGCGCGTACGAACAGGTCATTGGTGCCGGTCTCTATGCCGTCGACTGGCTGCTGATGCGCGGACTCTTCCGCCTGACTGTCCGTGGCGAGGAACACCTGCCCCTCGTCTCTCAGAACCCGACGATCTATATTGCCAACCACGTCAGTGATCTGGACCCTCTGGCCCTAGCGGCGGCACTTGGCTACCGCAGGCTCTCCCGCGCCTGGTGGAGCGGTGACCAGGGGCGGCTTTTCGGAAGTCGTTCCGGTCGTCTTCTGGCCCGCTCGGCGCGCATGTTCCCTGTCGATGAACGGCGCCCAACCTCGGCCCTGTCCTTTGCCTTGGAAGTCCTGGAACGGGGCGAATCCGTGATCTGGTTTCCGGAGTCCTGGCGATCCCCCGATGGGGAGTTGCAGAAATTCCTGCCGGGTATTGGACATCTGGTCTTGAATGCGCCCAAGGAGGTTCAGGTTGTCCCGGCCCGCCTGGCCGGGACGTTCGAGGCTCTGCCCCGCACGCGCCGCCTGCCCCGTCTCAAGGCGCTTCGCGTCAGCTTCGGGACGCCCATTGCCCGCGAACGCCTGGCCCAGGCGGAAACGCCTGAAGCCATGGCGGAACTGCTGCGTGGTGAAATGGCGATTCTGCCGAAAAAGCGACGCTGACACCCATATTCGGCAGAAACTGGCCCAAATTTGGCTCGACGTCGATCCAAACAGCCTTTACAGCAGCGGACTCCGAAGGAGAGCAGACCATGACCGAAACGACGCCTAAGCACGTCAACTTCAACGGCCGGATCGTGATGATCGGTTTCGGCTCGATCGGCCAGGGTGTCCTGCCCCTGCTGCGCCGCCATGTCGGCGTGGCACCGGAGAACATTGTCATCATCAATCCCGACCCAGAGCCGGAGCCAATTGCCGCCGAATACGACGCCGCCTACATCACGAAGGGACTTACCCTCGACAATTACCGCGAAGTGCTTGGGCGTTACCTGGGCGCGGGGGATTTCCTGCTCAATCTCTCGGTGGATGTCTCCTCGGTGGACCTGGCGCGCTATGCCCACGAAGTGGGTGCCCTCTATCTCGACACCTGCATCGAGCCCTGGCTCGGATCCTATGTCGACGACAATCTCACACCCTCACAGCGGTCGAACTACGCCCTGCGCGAAGAGATGCTGGCCGCACGCCGCGAACTGGGCGCCGGCCCAACCGCTGTCATCACCCACGGTGCCAATCCCGGCCTGGTCAATCACTTCGTCAAGGTCGCGCTGCAGGATATTGCCAGGGATCTGGGCCACAGCCTGCCGGAAGGCCAGAGCCAGCAGAGTTGGAGTGGACTGGCACAGAAGCTGGGCGTCAGCACCATACATATCGCCGAACGCGACACGCAGCGCAGTCGCACACCCAAGGACGTGGATGAATTCATCAACACCTGGTCCATCGACGGCTTCTACAGTGAAGGCCTTCAGCCGGCAGAGCTGGGCTGGGGCACACACGAGAAGGCCCTGCCGGCCGACGGCGCACGCCACGACTTCGGCGCCGATGCAGCCATCTATCTTGAACGCCCTGGCGCTGCCACCCGGGTGCGAACCTGGACCCCACAGGCCGGACCGATACATGGCTTTCTCATCACCCATAACGAAGCCATCTCGCTGCCCGATTACCTGACACATCGCGAGGATGGCCAGGTCGTCTATCGCCCCACGGTCCACTATGCCTACCACCCCTGCGACGCCGCGGTGCTCAGCTTGCACGAACTGGCCGGGCGCGGCTGGAAGATGCAATCCCGAAGGCGGCTGATCGTCGAGGAAGTGACCGATGGCATGGACGAATTGGGTGTCCTGCTGGCGGGCCATGGCAAGAATGCCTACTGGTATGGCTCGCAATTGACCATAGAAGAAGCCCGGCGGCTCGTGCCGCACAACAATGCCACCTCCCTGCAGGTGACCGTTGCTGTCCTCGCGGGCCTGGTCTGGGCCATCGAGAACCCCGAGGCCGGCATTGTCGAGCCCGAGGAACTGGATCACGCACGCATCCTGGAGATCTGTGAACCCTATCTGGGCCGCATGACCGGGGCCTACACCGATTGGACCCCGCTGACCGGACGCGGGACGCTGTTCCGCGAAGACCTGGACCTGGACGACCCTTGGCAGTTCCACAACGTCCGCGTTGTCTGAACCGGGAACCTCTTCACAGAGGACAGAATTTCCCGTCCTCGACAGGCGCCGGGAAAAAGCTGCCGAGTGAACGCTCATTCCCTGAAAGGCGCACAGATAACTCCTTGATTCTTCGTGGTTCCACGTGAGGGCCGAAACTGGCATCGCTCTTGCTTTCACCACTGGCATGAGCATGGGAATCGAAAGCCAGAACCACATACGCCAGAACGAGCAGGGTCCGCGCAACTACGGCGCCTACTCCGAGGGTGCGCATCGTCCCGGGGAGATGAAGGTCCCCGAGCATGATGATCTCAGCTTCTGGGACGTCTTGGATGTCGTCAATCCGCTGCAGCACATTCCGGGCGTCAACATGGCCTATCGGGCCATCACCGGGGACCAGATGGAAGCCCCGGCCCGGATTCTGGGTGGCATGCTCTATGGCGGCCCGACCGGCTTCGTCTCGGCCATTGCCAACAGTCTGCTGGAAGAAGGCACTGGACGTGACATGGGCGAGACGGTGATTGCCCAGGTGTTCGGTGAGGACGCCGCACCCATCGACAAGGGCGGACAGCAATATGCCTCCAACGAATCCGGAAGCCGCAGCGCCGCAGCCGAGCAAGCGCCAGCCCAGATGACCCAGAGCAACGAGAGCGCGCGTCAGTCGAGTGTGGACACGCGCACCGCCCCTGCCTCAGGATCAGATACAGGAGAATTGACGGGCATGGATGCCTTGCGCGCCTTTGCCTCGGACCAACAGGCCTCTCCCAGTTCAGCCCAGCAAAGTCATGCCGTACCTGGGAAAAAGTCCGTGCCCGAGGACAAGAAGGACGGAGACTATTACGCGCTGAACCCCTCCGCGACTCTGCCGACCACGGCCGCCACAACAGCCAATCCAGCAGACGGCGGCCAGCCGGGCGAGATTCAGCAAGCCCAGGCCCCCTTGTCGGCCCCTGCGAACCGGAGTACCGGCGGCCCGCCCCCGGCGGACAGTTTCATGCCTCTGGATAGAGGCAGCCTGCGTGGGCGCACGGCAGCCGCAAGCGAACGTCCACCGCTTCCCGAAAGCGTGAGCGGCGCCGCAGCTGATCAGAAAATGTCGGCGGGCTCGATGCAGGGTGGAGAGACAATGGGCCTGCCTGGTTCCGCCATGAACGTGATGCCCGGTGAACCCAGGGACGAGAGCCGTCCACTCCCCGCAGCCCCCGGCCTGTCAGCTCCAAACGATTCTGCCTTCCGCGACATGAATGCCACGGGTCAGACGGGCGGCAACGTGGCCGAACAGATGAAGGCCGCCCTTCTGAAGTACCAGGCCCTGGAGGACGAGTGACCCTCTGATCGGTCTCGTCCTCGCCGCTCCCGGCTCATGCCCTCAGCCGTTGATCAGGGCCTTCAGCTGTCGGTTGGCAACGGTCAGCATGGCCAGGTCGGGACTCTGGGCATTCAAAACCTCGCCCAACAGCTGATCCAGGCGATTAACCTGAAGGAAGCGCTGCTCGGTCCAGATCTTCAGCGCATCTTCCGGAGCGCGGTCCTTTTCGGTCAGGCTCAGCACCTCGGCCGTGATATTTGCCTGATAGTCATAAATATCGTCGACCAGCGCCGTTATGGCAGACCGTGTCCAGGCCGCATCCCGGGGCAGCCGGGCGGCCGTCCGTCTCAGCCAGTCACATCCAAAGCGTGCACCGACATCGAAATAGAGACTGGCCGTCTTCTTGACGCTGCGCCCTGAGGTCTGGGCCAACTGGATGATGTCGCTGGCCGGAGTCATGTGCTTCAGACCGGCAACGCGCCATGCCAGACTTTCCGGTACGCCGTTGGCCACGTACTCACGCGCCTCCTGTTCCAGCAGACCCTTGTCAGGTTCCTCCAGCAGTTCGGGCAAGGCCTCGAAGAGTTCCTTACTCCCCTTGCCGTGCCGTTCCACCGTGGCACGGATGTCCAGCGGCTTCTCACCCTGGCGCAGGAAGCGCAGGCTGATCCTCTCGGCCAGACGGCCGCATTCGGTCAGCAGTTTGGCCTGCAGGTCGGTATCGATCTTGTTGTCCAGGGTCTCGATTTCCTGCCAGAGCTCGGGCAGGCCTAGGGAATCCCGGGCGGCCACATAGGCACGCAGAACCTGTTCGGGACTTTCGCCCGTGCGCTCCATCATCTCGAAGACGAAGGTAATGCCCAGGCGGTTGATCACTTCGTTCGTCAACTGCGTCGCCAGTATCTCCCGGCGCAGCCGATGCTCCCGGGCGTACTTGGCATACTTCTGCTGCAGGGGCTGCGGGAAGTATTCCAGCAGGTCACGGTCCAGCCAGCTGTCGTCCGGCAGGGAGGATTCGACCAGCGGCTCATAGAGTGTGATCTTTGCATAGGCCAGCAGAACCGCCAGTTCGGGACGCGTCAGACCGATGTTGGCCGTGGCGCGATCCTTCAGCGTTTCGTCATCCGGCAGGGCCTCGAGACTGCGATTGAGCAAATCCGCCTTCTCCAGGGCCCGTATGAAACGCGCGAAGCGGTCCAGCAGGCGCACGCCCAGCCGATTGCTGATGCTGATGGTCTGGGTCTGGAGGTAATTGTCCTTCAGGACCAAGGCTGCAACCTCTTCGGTCATCTCCTCAAGCAGCGCGTTGCGGCGCTTGCGGCTCAGTTTCCCGGCCTCGACCGCACCACGCAGCAGGATCTTGATGTTGACCTCGTGGTCGGAACAGTCGACGCCGGCCGAGTTGTCGATGGCATCTGTGTTGATCCGTCCGCCCGCCATCGCGAACTCGATGCGCGCCTCCTGGGTCATGCCCAGGTTGGCGCCCTCGCCGATCACACGGACATTCAGATCGCGTCCGTCGACACGGATGGGATCGTTGTTGCGGTCACCGACCTCGGCGTTGCTTTCCGAGGAGGCCTTGATGTAGGTGCCGATTCCCCCGAACCACAGCAGGTCGGCCTGGGCCTTCAGGATGGCCGTGACCAGCTCGTTGGGCGTGACTTTGTCCTTCTCCAACCCGAGGCAGGCCTTCATTTCCGCACTGACCGGAATCGACTTGGCCTTGCGGTCGAAGACACCGCCGCCCTTCGAGATCAGCTTGCTGTCGTAATCCGTCCAGCTGCTGCGCGGCAGATCGAACAGGCGCTTGCGCTCCTTCCAGGAGGCCTCGGCATCGGGGTCGGGATCCACGAAGATATGCAGGTGATTGAACGCACCGATCAGGCGGATGTGTTTCGACAACAGCATACCGTTACCGAAGACGTCGCCCGACATATCACCCACGCCAATGACCGTGAAGTCCTCTTCCTGGGTGTTGTGCCCCACTTCCCGGAAATGACGCTTGACGGACTCCCAGGCACCGCGTGCGGTGATGGCCATTTCCTTGTGGTCGTACCCTTCGGAGCCACCCGAGGCGAAGGCATCGTCCAGCCAAAAGCCGTAGTCGGCCGCCACGCCATTGGCAATGTCCGAGAAGGTTGCCGTGCCCTTGTCGGCCGCCACCACCATGTAGGGATCGTCGTCGTCGTAGCGCACCATATTCTCGGGGGGCACCACCTTGCCTTCGACCAGGTTGTCGGTGACATCCAGCAAGGCGCGAATGAAGGTCTTGTAGGACTCGATGCCCTCGTTCATCACGGCATCGCGGCCGGCCTCGGGCCCGGGCAAGCGTTTGGGCACGAAGCCGCCCTTGGCCCCCACAGGCACGATGACCGCGTTCTTCACCTGCTGTGCCTTGACCAGGCCCAGGATCTCGGTACGGAAGTCCTCGCGCCGGTCGGACCAACGCAGCCCGCCGCGGGCCACGGCGCCGAAACGCAGGTGCACGCCCTCCACCCGTGGAGAATAGACGAAGATCTCGCGGAAGGGCCTTGGCTGTGGCAACTCCTCCAGCATTTCGGCATCGAACTTGAACGAGATGTAGGACTTCAGCGCGCCTGTCTCATCGCGCTGGAAATAGTTCGTGCGCAGCATGGACAGGACGAGATTGAGATACCGCCGCAGGATGCGATCCTCGTCCAGGTTGGTGACATCGTCGAGAGCGGCTTCGATCTCCGTCACCAGCTGGGCACAGTCCTTCTCGGTCTGCTTGCGATTGCGCGCACGCTTCGGGTCGAAGCGACGCAGGAACAGCTCCGAAATCTGGCGGGTCAGACCTGCGTTCCGCGCCAGCGTGTCCTCCATGTAGGCCTGACTGAAGGGTATCTGCGTCTGCCTCAGATAACGGCAGAAGGCGCGCATGATGCGAATTTCCCGGGCCGCCAGACCGGCGGCCAGGACCAGGCGGTTGAAGCCGTCGTTCTCGAGCCGGCCGGACCAGACCAGCTGGAAGACTTCATGAAAGTCCTCCCGGTACTTCTCGACATCCAGGTCGCTCGAGGACTGGCGCTCCAGTTCGAAATCATGGATCCAGATCTCGCGCGGCGCTTCCTTGCCCTTCTTCTGGTCGTCATCCAGTTTCAGCACATAGGGCACCTCGCCGATGACCCGCAGGCCCATGTTCTCCAGCATGGGCATGACATCGCTCAGATGCACAGGCCGGTCCGGCACGAAAACCTTGAAGTTCAGTTGCTCGGCATCAGATCCGGCAGGGCGATAAAGGTCCATTTCTATGGCAGGTCCTTCATCATCCAGCTTCTCCATCAACTGGATATCCTTCAGCGCCTGCTTCTCGGTGAAGCGCTCCTTGTAAGCCGCCGAAAAGGCCCGGCCATAGCAGCGCAGCAGGCCATGCCCGCGCTGCTCCCCGTAGTGCTCGATCAAACAGCGTTCCAGGCTGTCGACCCAGGAGCGCGCCGTATAGGCAATGCGGCTTTCCAGCTCGCGGACATCCACCTTGGGAACCTTGCCGCGCTTGGTGGCGACGATGATATGCAGGCGGGCCAGCGGCGAATCGCCCAGCATCGTCTGGAAGGAACTCACTTCGCCGGCATAGGCTTCGGTCACGATGTCCTGCAGCTTGTACCGCAGGTTCGTGTCGAAGCGATCGCGCGGAACGTAGATCAGGCAGGAAACGAAGCGCTCGAAGGGATCCTTGCGTACGAACAGGGCCGTACGCTGGCGTTCCTGCAGGTTCAGGATGCCCAGCGCGATCTTGGTCAGCTCATCCTGGTGAATCTGGAAAAGCTCGTCGCGCGGGAAGGTCTCAAGGATATGCAGCAGGGCCTTCCCGTTGTGACTGCCCGGCACGAACCCTGCCTGCTCGATAGTCTCGTCCACCTTGTGCCGCAGCAGGGGTATGTGCCGGGGACTGCGCGAATAGGCCGTCGAGGTGAACAGGCCGATGAACAGGCGTTCGCCGACCACCTCGCCCTTGGTGTTGAAGGTCTTGACGGCGATGGTGTCCAGGTGAGTCGGCCGATGCACGGTGGAGCGGCTGTTGGCCTTTGTGATGCGCAGCAACTCGGCCTTCTTCAACCAGTCCTGGACATCGGGCGGCAGCTTGCCCAGATCGCGCAGGCCATCGAAAACCGAGAATTGAGGATCGCGCAACAGACCCAGGCCGCTTTCGGTATCGATCTCGGCCACCGCGTTCTTTCCCTTGCCGGTAAAGCGGTATTCCCGAAAGCCCAGATAGGTGAAGTGGTCGTCGTCCAGCCACTCCAGGAAGGCGATCCCCTCGGATATCTCATCGCGCGGCAGACGCGGCGGATCACGGTCCAGTTCCTTGATGATATCCCAGCAGCGCTGCCGCATCAGGCGCCAGTCCTCGACCGAGGCGCGTACGTCCTCCAGAACTGCGGACAGGGTTTTCTCGATCTTCTTGTGACGGGATTTCGGCTGCTCGCTGATCAGCAGCAGCATGTTCGATTCCGGGCGGCCAATGTTCTGGGGATCTGCAGGATCGGCAAC
The DNA here is from genome assembly GCF_000420625.1 of Fodinicurvata sediminis DSM 21159. Lineage (NCBI taxonomy): Bacteria > Pseudomonadati > Pseudomonadota > Alphaproteobacteria > Rhodospirillales > Rhodovibrionaceae > Fodinicurvata > Fodinicurvata sediminis. The sequence goes on from NZ_ATVH01000013.1 coordinate 192,285, forward strand.
GGAAGTCAGGTTGCCCGCATCATCGCGTTCGACCAGAAGGATCGGGTGGACGACAAGATAGACCTCGATTTCCAGCTGGTTCAGCGCCGCGGTCACCGAATCCACCAGGAAGGGCATGTCGTCGTTGACGATCTCAAGCGCGCTGTGCTGGCTCGTCCAGCCATCCTGTTTCGCATCTGGATTGTAGACGCGAAGCTTGGCCGTCCGGGCCTGGCGCTGTCCCGCAAAGTGCCAGAGCGAGGCGATGGCTCCGGCCAGGTTCTCCGGCGTCTCGTCCAGAATATCCTCGGGCGGCGCATCATCCAGGAAGGCCTTGGCGAATTCCTGCGCAATCTTGGCCTGGGCACTGTCCTTCAACTTGCTCTCGAATGTCGAAAGCGTTTGGGAGACAAGATCCGACTTCTGATCCTCGCTGATGGTAACCATGGAGCGCCCTCTTTATTCTGCCGATCGTGCGGCACACCCGGAATTGTTCTTCTTCGCTCGGTGCGGGAAAGCCACAGGCAGAGCCGGCCTGTTTCCCGCAACGCGCGACAAGAGCTTTCATATGCACGATAACACTGCCCGAAAAATCGGCAAGGAGGCAGTTCCCCGATCAAAGGCGCCCAGTCCTCTGCCCCGCCCATGACTATCCAAACTGGAGTTCTGTCCCAGGATTGAGGTGATTTCCCCTCGCAGCTTTGCCACAATCCGACGCCAGCGGAACTATGATTTCACATGCCTTGAGGAACAGGGAATGCCGCAAAGCACCACGGCCCAGAGGCCCGTTTCGGATCAGTTGCGCGACATCATGGACAGGCTGACACCTTCCGAGCGCCGGGCGGCACGCGTGCTGATGAGCCACTATCCCATGGCCGGACTGGAAAGCATCACCGTCTTTGCCCGACGGGCCGGAGTCAGTGGGGCTACCATCCTGCGCCTGCTGGGCAAGCTGGGCTTTTCCGGTTACCCCGAATTCCAGTCGGTGTTGCGCAGCGAATTGACCACCCGTCTGTCCTCGCCGCTGGGCCGTTGGGAGGTCCAACAGCAGGAGGACGCGCCCGAAAAGGATTTTCTAAGCCGCTTCGGCGCCCAGGTCAGCGAGAACATCGAACAGACCATCGACAGTCTGTCGCGCAGCGAATTCGACGCCATCGTCGAGCTGCTCTGTCAGCCCAAACGTCCGCTCTATGTCCTGGGGGGACGTTTCACCTCTGCCCTGGCGCACTATCTCTTCCTGCACCTGCGTGCCGTGCGCGCCAATGTTCACGAAGTGGGCGGACAGAGCGCAGCCTGGCCGGACCAGCTTCTGGATCTGGGGCGCAACGACGTCCTGGCCGCATTCGACGTGCGCCGTTACCAGCCCGACATTGCCGCTTTCGTGAACGAGGCGGCACGGCGCAGGACACGTATCATTCTGTTCACCGACGAATGGATGTCGCCGGCCGTCGCCCAGGCAGACCACGTCATTGCAGTACGTACCGTCAGCCCCTTCGGCTGGGACTCCTCGGCCGCCTTGATGATGACGGTGGAGGCCCTGATTGCCGCCGTCATGGACCGCCTGGGCGACAGCTTCGCCGACCGCCTGAAGGATCTGGAGGCGGTACGTACGGCCTGGGCCCTTCCAGTACCCGATACGGACAAATGATCAGCTTGAGAGGGGGCACAAGCCAATGAACAGATAATTTCAGAATTGACATTATTTTCCATACTTGGAAAAAGTTATCCAATCCGATCCTGCAGCGGCGCAAAGCTGCGCAGCTTCGGACTTGAACTTGCGGAAAATCCTCAATTCGGCGCATGGAAACTGTGCAGCCGGACAATCAAACAGGGAGCGGGTGCATGCGGGCAGTAGACGTGAAGACTGCGGAAGATGCCGTCAAACTGATACGTGAGCGGGACGTCAAGGACATCAAGGTTGCGGTTTTCGACAGCGACGGGATCATGCGCGGCAAGTACATGTCGCGCGAAAAGTTCCTCTCGGCGCTGGAAGGCGGCTTCGGTTTCTGTGACGTGGTGCTGGGCTGGGATTCCCACGACCAGATGTACGACAACACCAGCTTCACCGGCTGGCACACTGCCTATCCCGACGCGCAGGTGCGCATATTACCCGAGACCTGCCGGGAACTTCCGCTCGAGGACAACACGCTGCTTTTCCTGGGCGAGTTCGCGGACAAGGGCGAAGCTGTCTGTCCGCGCGGTGTTCTACGCCGTGTGCTGAAACGCGCCGCCGACATGGGCTTTGCGCCCCAGGCCGCCTGCGAGTTCGAGTTCTTCCTGTTCGACGAAACACCCCAGAGCATCCGCGAGAAGAACTACCAGGACCTGAAGTGCATCACGCCGGGCTTCTTTGGCTACTCCGTGCTGCGCAACTCCGTCTTCTCGGAATTCTATCAAGACCTGATGCACCTGGGCCGTGAAATGGACTTCCCCATAGAGGGCCTGCACACCGAGACCGGCCCCGGCGTCCTGGAAGCCGCCATCGCCGTCGACGACGCCCTGTCCGCCGCCGACAAGGCCGCGCTGTTCAAGACCTTCACCAAGGTACTGGCCCAGCGCAATGGCTGGATGGCCACCTTCATGGCCAAGTGGTCGCCCGACTGGCCGGGCCAGAGCGGCCACATCCACATCTCGCTGAAGGACGCGAAGAGCGGCGAACCCGTCTTCCACGATCCTTCCAAGAACAACGCCATTAGCGACAGCATGCGCCACTTCATCGGCGGCCAGCAGAAGCTGATGCCCGAACTGGCAGCCATGATCGCCTGCACGGTGAACAGCTACACGCGCCTCATCCCGGGCTTCTGGGCGCCGACGGCTGCGACCTGGGGCTTCGAGAATCGCACCACGGCGCTGCGTGCCATCGGTGGATCCCCCAAGGCGCAGCGGGTGGAATACCGCATTTCCGCGGCCGACATCCATCCCCATATCGCGCTTGCCGCCGCCCTCGGCTCCGGGCTCTGGGGCATCGAGAACGAGATCGAACCGACAGCCCCGGTGGTAGGCAATGCCTACGAGAAGAAAACCACCCGCAGCCAGCAGCTGCCCCGCACCCTGAGCGAAGCCGCCGAACGGCTGCAGCGTTCAAAGGTGGCCAACGAACTGTTCGGCAAGGACTTCGTGGAACACTATGCCGCCACGCGCGAATGGGAAGATCGCGAGGCCCGCAAGGCCATTACGGACTGGCAGCTCAACCGCTACTTCGAGATTATTTGAGGAACCAACCAGATGACTGAAATGCTGAAGACCGTCAGTCCCGTTGACGGAAGCGTCTATGTGGAACGCCCGCTCGCCGACGAGGGAGAGTTGGACCGGGCCCTTGAACGCGCCCGCCAGGGCCAGCGCATCTGGCGGAATACCCCCGTTGAAAAGCGCTGTGCCATTCTCAGCCGCGCCATCGACTATCTGGTCGAGCGCAAGGACCAGCTTTCCGAGCAGGTTGCCTGGCAGATGGGCCGCCCGATTTCCCAGGCGCCGGCCGAGGTCGGCGGCATGGAGGAACGCGCACGCCACATGATCGAGATTGCCCCCGAGGCACTGGCCGACATCCGGCCGACGCCCAAGGACGGCTTCGAGCGTTTCATCCGGCGCGAGCCCCAGGGCATTGTCGCCATCATCGCACCCTGGAACTATCCCTTCCTGACCTCGGTCAACGCCGTCATCCCGGCACTCGCAGCCGGCAACGCGGTCATCCTCAAGCCCTCGCACCAAACGCCGCTGTCCGCAGAGCGCTATGCCGAAGCCTTCGCTGCCGCCGGCCTGCCCGAGGGCGTGTTCCAGCCACTGCACCTTTCCCATCCGATCTCCGAGAAGATGATGGCCGACCCGCGCGTCAACTTTGTCTGCTTCACCGGCTCGGTTAAGGGCGGACATACGGTGCAGAAAGCCATCTCGAACCACTTTGCCGGTGCCGGACTCGAACTGGGCGGCAAGGACCCGGCCTACGTGCGCGCCGACGCCGACCTGCAGCATGCCGTGGACAGCCTGGTGGACGGCAGTTTCTTCAACTCCGGACAGTCCTGCTGCGGTATCGAGCGCATCTACGTGGATTCCAAGCTCTATGACAGCTTCGTCGAGGCCTTCGTCGCACAGACCCGTGGCTATCGCCTGGGCAACCCGCTGGAGACCGAAACGACCATCGGTCCGATGGTGCGCCCCGCCGCCGCCGACTTCGTGCGCGGCCAGGTCAAGGAGGCCGTGGAGGCCGGTGCGCGCGCCCTAGTGGATCCCGCCGAGTTCCCTGCCAACGAGGAGGGCTCGGCTTATCTGGCGCCGCAGGTTCTGGTGGACGTGGATCACGACATGCGGGTGATGCGCGAGGAAACCTTCGGCCCGATTGCGGCGATCATGAAGGTGAATTCCGATGAGGAAGCCATCTCGCTGATGAATGACAGCGACTTTGGCCTGACGGCCGCTGTCTGGACCTCGGACGCCGAAGCCGCCCAGCGCATCGGCGATGCGGTGGAAACCGGCACCTTCTTCATGAACCGCTGCGATTACCTGGACCCGGCGCTTGCCTGGACCGGCGTCAAGGATTCGGGCCGCGGCTGCACGCTGTCACGCCTGGGCTATGAATCCCTGACACGGCCCAAGTCCTTCAATCTTCGCACGAAGCTCTGACTCGTAACACCAGATGCAGCCACTCTGCGCGCCACGATCTCAAGAGGACATCCGACCATGACCGAGCTTTCCGGAAACTGGGGTTATCCCACCAACATATGGGCCGGCCCCGGCCGCATCCACGAGCTGCCCGAAGCCTGCCGCCAGCTGGGCATTTCACGCCCCCTGCTGATCACCGACGCAGGCCTGAAGGATGCACCCATTGTCCAGGAGACCCTCGCCATCGCTGAGGGTGAGGGCCTGCACACCACACTCTTCGCCGAGGTGAAGGGCAACCCGGTAGGCGCGAATGTGGACGCCGGAGTCACGGCCTATCGTGAAGGCGGGCATGACGGCATCATTGCCTTTGGCGGCGGCAGCGGCCTGGATGCCGCCAAGGCCGTGGCGCTCATGGTCGGACAGACGCGTCCCATCTGGGACTTCGAGGATGTGGGCGACAACTGGAAGCGTGCGAACGCCGAGGCCATCGCGCCGGTGGTGGCGGTTCCCACAACGGCGGGCACCGGCTCGGAAGTGGGCCGCGCCTCGGTCATCACCAACGAGGCCACGCACGAGAAGAAGATCATCTTCCATCCGCGCATGCTGCCGGGAATCGTCATCGAGGATCCGGGCCTGACCATCGGACTGCCGGCCAAGGTCACCGCGGCGACAGGACTGGACGCCTTCGTGCATTGCTTCGAGGCCTATTGCGCGCCGGGTTTCCACCCCCTGGCCGACGGTTTCGCCATCGAGGGCATGCGGATCATCAAGGAATTCCTGCCGCGTGCTTACGAGAATGGCGAGGATATCGAGGCGCGCGCCAACATGCTGGCCGCCGCCAGCATGGGGGCGGCAGCCTTCCAGAAGGGCCTGGGCGCCGTTCACGCCATCGCCCATCCTGTGGGCGCGCTTTACGATACCCACCACGGGCTGACCAACGCGATCATCCTGCCCTATGTGATGCAGCACAACCGCCCGGTCATTGCCGAGCGCATGGACCTGGTGGCACGCGTGCTGGACCTGCCCAAGGGCGGTTTCGACGGCGTGTTGGACTGGGTGCTGGAATTCCGGGAAGCGATGAACATCCCCAACAGCCTGGCCGAGATCGGCGTCGATGCCGAGCGATCTGCCGACATCGGCCGCATGGCCATCGAGGACCCCTCGGCCGGCGGCAACCCGCAGCAACTGACCGCAGAGACCCTTGAGCATATCTTCCTTTCGGCCCAGAGCGGGACCCTGCGGGAGGCCGTGTAATGGCACAGCTGCGCATCCTGGTGGTGGACGGCAACACGCCACAGCTCAACGATGCGCATGCCTCGCTGGGCGGAACACGGACTGCCGATCACTACATTTCCGTGCTCAAGTCGCTCAATCCCGACGTGGAATGCGACAGCGTCCATCCCGCCGACACCTCTGGTGGCAGCCTGCCCCTGAGCGGGGAACTGGCTGCCTATGACGGGATCGCCTGGACCGGTTCGGCCCTCAACGTCTACAACGACGAGCCGGAGGTGACGCGCCAGGTGGACCTGGCGCATGCCGCCTTTGCCTCGGGCACACCCATCTTCGGCAGTTGCTGGGGGCTGCAGGTGGCCACCGTGGCCGCCGGCGGCGAAGTCCGGGCCAATCCGCTGGGCCGCGAAATCGGCTTCGCCCGGCGCATACGTCTTCTGGGGGAAGGTGGATCGCACCCCTTGCTGGCCGGCAAGGACCCGGTCTTTGACGCCATCTGCGTGCATCTGGACGAGGTTTCAGTGGAACCGCCGGGCATGACGGTGCTGGCCGGCAACGACGTCAGCCGCATCCAGGCCGCCGAGATTCGCCACGATAACAGCGTCTGCTGGGCCGTGCAGTATCATCCGGAGTATGATTTCAACGAGATCGCCACGGTCATCCTGCGCTACCGTGATCGCATGCTCTCGGATGGCTTCTTTCCCGACATGCCGACCCTGGAACGCTTCACCAAGGACCTGAAGGCCCTGCAGGCCGATCCTGACCGCAAGGACCTGGGCTGGCTCTACGGCCTCAATGGAATGGTCCTGAATGCTGCCGCGCGCAATCGCGAACTGGGCAACTGGCTGGACCAGCTGGTCATCCCGACCGCCCGCGCGCGGGGCCGCGGCTGATTCGGATCGCCTGCCTTCTGCGTTCAATGGGTTGATCGCAGACAGTGAAGCGTTCCACAATGCTGCCGCGAATCGGGGGCGCCCCGATGATCGCACGGGCCAGGGAAGGCGGCTCGGAACGGGGGACTCATGAAGGTGCGTAGATATCTTCGGGCTGCGACGGCGTGCGGCCTGGCTGTTATGGCCAGTGGCTGCGGGCTGGCCGACGCACCGCTCATTGATCCAGCGGGACCGCAAGCCCTTGCGGAACGCAACCTGCTGCTCACCGCCCTGGCCCTGATGATGGTCGTGGTGATTCCCGTTTTCGCCATGACCTTCTTCTTCGTGCTGCGCTATCGCAGTTCGAACAGCAAGGCGCGCTATGATCCCGACTGGTCCTACTCAGGCCTGGTCGATACCGTCATCTGGGTCGTGCCGGCGCTCATCGTGATCGCCCTGGGGATCCTGCTCTGGAATGCTACACACAAGCTGGATCCCTACAAGCAGCTGCACACACAGGAAGAAGCGCTCGAGGTCCAGGTCGTGGCCCAGGACTGGAAGTGGCTGTTCATCTATCCCGAGCAGGGCGTCGCCTCGGTCAACGAGCTGGCCTTTCCCAGTGACCGCCCGCTCAGCCTGCGTATCACCTCCGACACCGTAATGAATTCCTTCCATATCCCGGCGTTGGCTGGACAGATCTATGCCATGGCGGGGATGCAGACACGCCTCAACCTGCTGGCCGACGCACCCGGGACCTTCACGGGGCGCAATGTCCAGTACAGCGGCGACGGTTTTTTCGGCCAGCACTTCAAGGCAATCGCCCAGACAGGAGAAGACTTCGATGACTGGGTGGAACAGGCCCGCAAGGCCCCGGATTCGCTTGATTCAGACAGCTACAAGGCGCTGGCGAAACCCAGCAGCAATCATCCCGTGACCTATTATGCTGACGTGAAGGAAAACCTGTTCCAGGACATCATTGCGAAGTACGCCGCGCGTCCAGACTCGCAGGCGGCGCACACCCAGATCTCTTCCGAATCCGTCGAGGAATCCCGGAATGCTAGGTAAACTGACCCTCGACGCCCTGCCCTTCTACAGCTGGGTCGCGATGGGAGGTGCCGGCCTGATCGTCTTTGGCGGTCTGGCCGTGGTCGCACTCATCACCTGGTTCGGCTTGTGGCGCTATCTCTGGAGCGAGTGGCTGACCAGCGTCGACCACAAGCGGGTCGGCATCATGTACATCGTGCTGGCGCTGGTCATGCTGCTGCGCGGCTTCATCGACGCCATCATGATGCGTGCCCAGCAGGCCTTTGCGCTGAATTCCGACGGCTACCTGCCACCCGACCACTTCGACCAGATCTTCTCCTCGCACGGCACGATCATGATCTTCTTCATGGCCATGCCGTTCCTGTCGGGCCTGATCAACGTCATCATGCCGCAGCAGATCGGGGCACGGGACGTGGCCTTTCCCTTCCTGAATTCGCTGAGCCTCTGGCTGAGCGCTGCCGGCGCCGCTCTGGTCATGATCTCCCTGGTCCTGGGCACCTTCTCGACCGCCGGCTGGACCGGCTATCCGCCTTATTCCGGGATTGCCTACAACCCCTCGGTGGGGGTCGACTACTGGATCTGGGCCATTCTGGTCAGCGGCGTGGGCACGACCCTGACCGGCATCAACTTCGTCGTCACGATCCTCAAGCGCCGTGCGCCGGGCATGAAGCTGCTGCGCATGCCGCTGTTCACCTGGACCGCCTTCTGTTCCAGCCTGCTGATGATCTTCGCCTTCCCGGCGCTCACTGTCGTGGTCTCCATGCTGGCCCTGGATCGCATATTCGGCCTGCACTTCTTCACGAATGCAGACGGCGGCAACATGATGAACTACATCAACCTTTTCTGGATCTGGGGCCATCCGGAGGTCTATATCCTGATCCTGCCGGCCTTCGGCATCTTCTCCGAAGTGGTGGCAACCTTCTCGCGCAAGCGCCTGTTCGGCTACACATCACTGGTCATCGCCACCATGGCGATCGGGCTGCTCTCCTTCACCGTCTGGCTGCACCACTTCTTCACCATGGGCTCCAGCGCCAACGTCAACGCCTTCTTCGGCGTCGCCACCATGGTCATCGCGGTGCCCACCGGCGTGAAGGTCTTCGACTGGCTGCTGACCATGTACCGGGGACGCATCGAGTTCCCGCCGCCAATGCTCTGGACGCTCGGCTTCATGGTGACCTTCGTCATCGGCGGCGTGACCGGTGTGCTGCTGGCCATGCCCCCGGTGGATTACCTGATGCACAACACGACCTTCCTGGTCGCGCACTTCCACAACATGCTGATCCCGGGCGTGCTCTTCGGCTTCTTCGCCGGCTACATGTACTGGTTTCCCAAGATGTTCGGCTTCACCCTGGACGAACGCTGGGGCGCCCGCGCCTTCTGGTGTTGGATTATCGGCTTCTATCTCGCCTTCATGCCGCTATATGTCCTGGGCTTCATGGGCATGCCGCGACGCCTGGAACAGTACAATGTGGCGGAGTGGCAACCCTACCTGATCGTTGCGGCTTTGGGCGCCGTGGTCGTCCTCTTCGGGATCGCCTGCATGATCATCCAGCTTGTTGTCAGCATTCGCACCCGCCATGACCGACGGGACCTGACCGGCGATCCCTGGAACGGACGCACCCTGGAATGGATGACCGCCTCGCCGCCGGCAGCCTACAACTTCGCTGTGCCGCCCCAGGTGGAAAGCATCGATGCCTTCCACGAGATGAAGAAGCAGGGCAAGGCCGAGGCGCTACCGCAACACTACAGCGACATCGAACTGCCGCGCAGCACAGCCTCCGGGGTCGTTTTGGGCGTCCTGGCTTTCCTGCTCGGCTTTGCCATGGTCTGGCATATCTGGTGGCTGGCCATTGCCGCCCTGGCGGCCATTGCCGGCACCATCATTGCACGCAGCTTCGATGATGAGCGTGAATACAGACTTCCGGCCGAAGAGGTCGAACGCATCGAAACCCGCCACCGCCAACTGCGCCAGGCCGCAGCACGCTGGGCGGCTGATCCGGCCAGCGGCCGGACTGCAGAGGATGACACACCGACTTCCCAGGGACAGACGCCATGACGGCCCAGGACAGAGTCCACTCCGCCGCTGAAGGCGCCGCAAATGCGGACGTTTATGAAGAGCGGACCCTCGGCTTCTGGCTCTACATGCTCAGCGATGCCGTCATCTTCGCCCTGCTGTTCGCGACCTACGTGGTCATGGCCGGCAACATTGCCGATGCCCCCTCGCCGCAAAGCCAGTTCAGCCTGTCGCACGCCTTCGGCGAGACCCTGCTGCTGCTGACCAGCAGTCTGACCTTCGGCCTGGCCAGCCTGGCCCAGAAAGCGAACCGGCCCCGCCTGCTTCAGGCCTTCCTGCTGGTCACCTTCCTGCTGGGCCTGGGCTTCGTCCTGATGGAACTCGTGGAGTTCCAGGGCATGATAGCCGCCGGCGCCAGCCCGGATCAGAGCGGCGCGCTCTCGTCGTTCTTCGTGCTGGTGGGCACGCATGGCCTGCATGTCTCAGTCGGATTGCTCTGGATCCTGGTCATAATGAGCCAGGTGGCCCTGAAGGGGCTCACCGCCCCCGTGTCCTCGCGCCTGGCCCGACTGGGCCTGTTCTGGCACTTCCTGGACATCATCTGGGTGGGCATATTCTCCGTGGTCTATCTGCCGGGAGTGCTGGAATGACCGATTCGTCCCCGAACAACACCGTGCAACCGGTCCTGCCAGGCCTGAGACGCTACCTGACCGGCTTCGTTCTGGCGCTGGTCCTGACGGTCATCCCCTTCGCCCTGGTCGCAACGGGCAGCTTGCCACAAACACAGACGCTGCTTGTTATCGCAGCCGCCGCCGTGGTCCAGATCCTGGTCCACCTGCGCTTCTTCCTGCACCTGGGCATCTCGACGACCCCCCGCGAAACCCTGCTGGCGATCGCCTTTGCCTGCGTGCTGATCTTCATCATGATCGGCGGCAGCCTCTGGATCATGTTCGACCTGCACCAGCGCATGTTTACCTGATCCCGGGGATGTCCCCGGGACGGCCGATTACCGCGCTTTCTAAAATCGTGGCTGGCCGTCCCGGAAACCATGGTATCAGACCATGTCCCTGTGGTCGGCCTTTGCGGCCTTGAGGTCCTTCAGGAAAGCCAGGACGATGACGGCCAGGACCACTGCCGATATCAGTGGCCAGACCAGGACGTATGCAGCCAGTATTGTTCCCATCTTCCTACTCCTGCGTTCTTTGAGGATAAAGCCCGGTGCGATCAGTCATGTTTCCGGGCCTCGCCCTCCGGGGTGGCGGTGTCCTGGAAATACCTGACTCTCTGCGAGATCAGGTTGAAGTCGAACCCGTGCTTGCTTGCCATACTGAGCAGAAAGCAGATCACCGTACTGGCACCGTAGGCGGTCAACGAGCCGAGCAGGACGGTGTAATCTGCCAGGAACCCGATGAAGTACCAGGTCAGCAGCACGGTCATTACGACACCAACCACCAGGCCGGCCACGCGGCCCAGGAAGCCAAAGGTCATCAGGCCCAGAACCACACCCCCGCCAATGCCGGCGATGATCTCGAAGAAGGTGCCGATTACACCCTCCATGGGCAGCAGCTCGAAGCGCACGATGGTAAAGAGCACCAGGCCACCGATCACAGCCGAGGTAAAAGCCACGTTCGTCACCCGGCCCCAATAGCAGCTGGCAATGACGGGAAAGACGATCGCGCCCCAGAGTGCACCGACGAAAACCAGCATCACCAGGATATCCAGCGAGTAGCTGGCCAGGACAAGACCGATCATAGTTGCCACGATCATGGTCACGCGCCCCAGGAACAGCATTCTGCGCGGATCCACATTTCCACGGGCCAGGTTCTTGGCATAGATGTCCGTCATCATGATCGCTGTCAGCGCGGACAGGTCGGAGTCCGCGGTGGAGGACAGCGAGCCGATGACAAGAATGAAGAACAGGGCGATCGCGAAAGGCGGCAGATAGCTGGACGCCATCTGCGGAATGATGTTGTTGAAGTCCCCGTTGGCCGGCTCCATGCCGGCCATCAGTGCCAACATTCCCAGCATGCCAAGTCCGATGACCACGGACCCATAGCCGATGGTTGCCGTTATGAAGGTGGGCTTGATCATGTCCTGGCGCACGGCGAACAGGCGTTGCGCAATGGTCTGATTGCCGATGGCATAGGCCAGCACCGCCACGAAGAAGGGCGCCCCCTGCTCCAGGATGGCGGTCCGGGAGAAGAAGTTCGCCTGCTCGGCGGTCAGGTTGGCCATCCCCTCGCTCAAGGCATCGGTACCCCCCATGTTAAACAGGACCCAGGGAATAATGACGATGGCCACGCCCATCATGGCGACCAGCTGGGCAAAGTCCGTCACGATGGATGCACGGAAACCCGACCAGAAGGTATAGATCAGCACCCCGATGCCGGCGATGAGTACACCCTGCACAAAGGTCAGGGGCGAGAGAATGGAAACCAGCGCACCCGCAGCGGTGAAGTTCACCATCAGGCTGATGATACTGCCCAACAGGTTCGAGAAGGCCATGATCAGCTGGCTGGAGGAACCGTGGCGCGCATGCATCACTTCGGCCAGGGTATGCGCGTTGGGCGCCAGCTTGCGGATACGAATCCCGAAGGGATAGATGAAGAGAATCATCAAGGCGCCCCAGAGGCCGTAGTGCAGTGCGCCCGAAAGGCCATACTTGTAGCCGGAGGTCGCGGCACCATAGAAGGATGCTGCCCATATCCAGGTCGCCGTCATGCTGGCGGCCGCAATGCCGAAACCGACCTGGCCGCTTGAAACCATGTAGCCGTCCGCATTCTCCTTCTTGCGGCTGACCATCAACGAAAGCAGGAAGGTGCCCCCGTAGAAGGCCACCAGAAGTGCGATGACCACTGGCAGCGAGAATTGGTAGGAGAGAGTCTCCATTACGTTTTGTCCCCCGTATAATTCTTGGCTTTACTGACAACCGCCAGAATGAGAAAGGCGCCGGAAACCCCGGCGCCTCCAACCCGAACGTCAATCGTAGTTGCCTTTCACCCGCTCCTTCGTCGGATCGAAGTGCGGCGCCTTCACGACCTTGGCCGGAATGCGTTTCTGGAATCCATCGAGTTGGCCCACCTCGACTTCGGTTCCCTCTTCTGCATGGGCCACATCCATGCGGCAAAGTGCGATGACCTTCCCCAGGATGGGCGAGCGCATGGCAGAGGTGACCTCGCCAACCTGGGCGCGACCGATACGCACACAGTCACCGCTGGCAGGTACCACCTGGCCCTCCAGATCCAGACCCACCAGCTTGCGGCGCGGATGCGCCTTGCGGTCCTCCAGGGCCGCGCGACCGATGAAGCCGTCTTCCTTGGATTTCAGAGGCACAGTGAAACCGATACCCGCTTCGAAGGGGTCGGTCTGGTCGCAAAACTCGAACCCGGCAAAGACAAGTCCAGATTCGATGCGCACCAGGTTCAGGGCTTCCAGGCCAAAGGGGATCAGCCCATGGGGCTGCCCCGCCTCCCAGACCGCATCGAAGACGGCTTCGGCATCCTTGGGGTGGCAGAAGATCTCGAAACCCAGCTCGCCCGTGTAACCGGTTCGCGAAACCACGACGCTCTGGCCATGGAAGTCCCCGATCCGCCCCACGGTGAAGCGGAAGACGCCCAGTTCATCCAGTGTGGGACGATCCGGGGGTGTCCAGATGATCTCGCGCAGGATTTCACGGCTGCGCGGCCCCTGTACGGCAATGTTGTGCAGATGATCCGTGGAAGAGCGCACCCAGACATCCAGATTGTGCTTCTGGGCCTGTTCGCGCAGCCAGACGCCGGAGACATCCGAGCCACCGACCCAGCGAAAGTTGTTCTCGCCCAGACGGAAAACGGTCCCGTCATCGACCATCCCGCCATGCTCGTAACAGAGGGCGCTGTACATGACCTGGCCAACACTCAGCTTCTTCATGTTCCGGGTCAGGCAAAGCTGCATGAGAGGCTCCGCATCCGGGCCGGTGACCTCGAACTTGCGTAGCGGGCTCAGGTCCATCACCACGGCCTTCTCGCGGCAGGCCCAGTACTCCTCGATCGCGCCGTGATTGGAAAAATCGTTGGGCAACCAATACCCGTTGTACTCCACGAAATTGCGCGTCTTCTGGGCCAGGCGCTCGTGAAAGGCTGTCTTCTTTGTGTGCTGCAAATCGGCGTCGACCGTCATGCGGTATCCTATCGATCTCTGGAAATCCTCGTTCTCGCCATAGACCCGGACCTGTACGTCCGTCGGGTTCCAGCCGTTGGCCGGATCAACGTCACAGGGGCAGGCCGTGGAAACGCAGACCAGGTCGGTCAGCGCCCGCAGCAGTACGTAGTCCCCGGGGCGCGACCAAGGGTCGTCCATTCCAATGGCGTTCGTGTCGTCCAGCATGGTGTTGAAGAAGAAATTGATGGCCGGCCAGCCTGCGCGCGTGGGCAGGCCATAGCGCTCCATCTCGCGATTGATGTTGTCGCTGCAATTGACGTGCCCCGGATAACCCAGGTCCTCGTAATAGCGCGCCGTACAGGCCAGGCCGAAGGTGTCATGCCGACCACAGGTGTCCTGGACGATCTCAACAAGCGGCTGCATGTCGACCGAGAAATACTTCGCGTAGAGTCCGGGCGCGGGATAGAGCGCGCCCATCAGGGCACGGGTGGTCGTGGGATCGATATCCGTCAGAACCCCGCGCTCGACGGCCCGCATGTCCAATGCCTGGAAGTCGGAGCACTCGCGGCCCTGTACATCCAGGACCTGGATGTACTGCCCCTTGCGAACTTCATAGGTCTGCGCATTGCCCGGCTGGATGTTGATATCGCTCAGGGGATCGGCCAGCGGTTCCGGCGCTTGATGTTTGCGCTCTAGCGACCGGGGTGTGCCACGACGAATGTAAAGAAGGATTTCCGTTGGCGGCGCCTGGGAGTCCACTTCCATGGGTTCACCCGGCGCGGCAACGATCAACAGGCCATCGTGATCGGCACGGAAGCTTTCACTGTCACCTGGGCGCGACGCACTCTCGAACACCCTGGCACAGCGCGCCCTGCCAAGATCGAACCCTGCCCGTTCCAGGCCAAGGCGAACACGGCGTGCACTCGCCTCGTCCACAGACAGGGTCCGCTGCAGCCCCTTGGGGTCTCCTGCAGGCTTGGCGCCTATCCGTTCGGGATCTGCCGTGCCGTCCGGCTTGAAGAAAACAAGCTCGCAGGGCTGCAAGCCCTCGCGGTCCACCACCCAGATTTCATCACCAGCCTCGATCTCGACGGCACGGGACCCGCCTCCAGGCACTGGATGGCGTTCCACATCCGGCGGAAGCACCGGTAGGCCCGGCTCCAGGATCGGCCCGCGCTTGGCTGGCATCTCGAACTGTTGCAGCAAAGGAACCTCTTCACCGTCTGCATGAACTCCTACAAACGGTAGCTTGACAACAGAGGGCCCTGAAGAAGAATTACTCCAGCCTCAGGCCCAGGAATCTTTATGCCAGAACGACGCACGCCGCTTCCCCCACTGGATTATCTCATAGCATTCGAGGCAGCGGCGCTTCAGGGCAGCTTCACGGCAGCCGGCGAACAGTTGAACCTGAGCCAGGCTGCTGTCAGCCGGAAGATCAGATTGCTGGAAGAGCATCTTGGGGTCAGCCTGTTCGTACGTGGCCATCGTTCCGTCCAGTTGACCCCCAATGGAAAGGCCTATCTCAAAAGCGTGCGGAAGGCGCTGGATGAAATCAGACTTGCCTCTGCGGATCTGCGCAAGGGACAGCTGCGCCCGCACATCAGCATCGCAGCCACCCAGTCGGTCTCGACCCTGTGGCTGGTGCCGAGGCTGAGCCATATCCGACAGGACAATCCGGATATCGATATCGACCTGGTTTCAACGGACGAGGACGAGGAATGTCTGCAGGGAAACTTCGACCTTGTGATCCTGCGAGGGGAAGGACGTTGGTCCGGGTATGACGCCGAACTCCTGCTGGACGAGGAGATCTTTCCCGTTTGCACGAAGGCCTATGGCGACGACATTGGCCTTGAGACGGCAGAGGACCTGGCGCAGGCGACCTTGATCGAAGTGGCCAGCCATCATTCGGAGTGGATGAACTGGCGGACCTGGCTGCGCGAACAACAAATCGATCCGACAGCAGACACGCGCAGATTCACTTTCAACACCTATGCCCTCTCAATCCAGGCGGCCTGCGACGGCCTGGGCGTGGCTCTTGGCTGGCGCCACCTGGTCGACGACCACCTGAATAGCGGGGCACTTGTCCGGCCTATCCCACAGTCTGTCCACACCGGTTCGGGCTATTACCTTCTCAAGCCACGCGGGCGGGCATTGAGTGAAGCAGCACAGACCCTGCGTGACTGGCTTTTCCAATCCGTCGGAAGGTAACGAACGGACTGCCGGCGTGCTCGGGGCTATAGCTGCTTAGCTTCCGACCGGCCCGCTGACGCCGGCCTCCTCGAAGGTGGCCATGCCGATGTGACAGGCAACGGCCGACTGCAGGACCTGGATGCCCAGCGTGGCACCCGAGGCCTCGCCCAGACGCATGCCCAGGTCCATCAGCGGCTTCTTGCCAAGTATTTCCAGCAGGCGGGCATGTCCGGGCTCGACCGACTGGTGCCCGACAATACAGTGATCCAGCGTTCGCGAATCGGCTGCATGCAGCACGGCGGCAGCGGCCGTGCAGGCAAAGCCATCCAGAACCACGGGAATGCGTCCCATGCGGCACGCCAGGATAGCCCCGGCGATGGCGGCCAGTTCCAGGCCGCCCAGGCAGCGCAGGATCTCGAAGGGATCCGTCATCTCGGCTTCATTCGCGGCCAGGCCAGCTGTAACCACCTCGGCCTTGCGCGTCAGGCCGGCTTCATCCACACCGGTGCCGCTGCCGACCCAGTTGGAAGGCTCGCCCCCGAACAGCGCACAGCAAAGCGCGGCCGCTGCGGTGGTGTTGCCGATCCCCATCTCGCCGACGGCCATCACGTCGAAGCCCTCTTCCACCGACATCATGCCGTAGGAGAGCGCCAGCGCGCAGTCCTCCTCGTTCATGGCGGGGCCCTGCGTGAAATCGCCAGTGGGTTGGTCCAGGGCCATTTCATAGACCCGAAGGTCTGCGCCGACATTTCCGGCCAACTGGTTCACGGCAGCGCCGCCATTGATGAAGTTCTGCACCATCTGCTCGGTCACGCTGGCGGGATAGGCCGAGACTCCATGTTCCGTTATACCGTGGTTCCCAGCGAATACCGCCACGCGCGGCCGGTCCATGGAAGGACGGCCGCGTCCCTGCCAGGTGGCCAGCCAGACGGCCAACTCCTCCAGGCGGCCGAGCGAGCCTGCAGGCTTGGTCAGCTTCGTCTGATGCTGCAGGGCGGTCGTGCCTGCATCCATGTCCGGACCGGGAAGTTCGGGCAGAAGCTGCCGGATCTCGTCCAGACTGGCGTTTTCGTCCTGGGAATCGCTCATGTTTTGTCCTTGTCCCGGCAAGGGTGTTTCACCCGGCCTGCCGTGCTTGTATTCTTCGGGTACTGGCTGTCGCGGACTGTCCTACAGGCACCCGTCTGATGACAAGCACGTTGGCAAGACCGGCACGCGTTTAAGCAAAATGGCCTGTGGCTGGTTCGAAACCGAAAAAGGTGTGAAATGCTGAAGCAATGGAGTCGTGACCTCGCCCTTGCGCTTGGTTTCCTGACACGCCTGCCCGTGACATCCCGAGGCTGGCCGAGCGATGCAGAACGTACACGCGCGCTCAGGGCCTATCCTCTGGCCGGGCTGCTGATTGGCCTGATCGGCGGGATCGTCTACGCCCTTGCACTCTGGCTCAATCTTCCTCCTCTGATCGCTGCACTGCTGGCCCTGGCCACGCTGATGAAGCTGACCGGCGCGTTACACGAGGACGGTCTGGCCGACATGAGCGATGCCCTGGGGGCCCCGGTCGATCGCGCGCGGCGCCTGGAGATCATGCGCGACAGCCGCATCGGAACCACAGGCACCCTGGCACTGATCGTTATCGTTGTCTTGAAGGCCGCCGCTCTGGCTGAATTGGCCGAGGTGGAAGAGGTCGTTGCCGCGCTTATCATCGCGGCCGCAGCCTCGCGCGCCGTGCTGCCCCTGGCCGCCTTCTTCATGAGTCCCGCGCGCAGTGACGGCCTGGGGGCCGGCCTGGGAGAACCCGAAGGCGGTGTCGTCCTCTGGGCCTGCGGCCTGGCCGTTCTGATTTCCCTGCTTTTCAGTTCTTTCGGCTTTACCTTTGCCCTGATCGGACTTATCGCCCTCTACTGCCTGATCTTCCTGATTGCCATGCGGAAGATCTTCGGCGGTTACACGGGTGACACGATGGGGGCGCTACAGCAGTCCGTGGACCTGCTGGTTCTGCTGACAGCCGCTGCCTGGTAGGGAAAGTACGGAACACACGAATGAACAAGACGACGCACTGGTGGTGGATTCGCCATGCCCCGGTCGACAGCGGCGGCATCATCTATGGGGACAACGATGTGGATTGCGATTGCAGCGACCCACGACTTTTCCGGCAGGTCGCAGAGCGCTTGCCGCGCGATGCGGTCTGGGTGACCAGCCACCTGCGCCGCACTCGGCAGACTGCGGAAGCCTTCGCCAGTCATGCCGGACTGGAGCTGGCCGAGCCCCATGTCGATCCGCGCCTGGCCGAACAGGGCTTCGGAGACTGGCAAGGTCTGACCCATGACCAGCTGCGCCAACGCGACGAGTTCGACTGGCACCGATTCTGGATCACACCGGCACGGACTCGCCCGCCAGGCGGGGAGAGCTTTGCCGATTTGATGGAGCGGGTTCGTTATGCCATGAACGACCTGCTCCAGGAGCATGCCGGAAAGGACATCATCTGTGTGGCCCACGGCGGCACCATTCGCGCCGCCCTGGGGGTAGCACTTGGCCTGGAACCGGAACGCGCTCTTCGCTTTGCGGTTGATAATTGCTCTTTGACACGCATGGATCATTTTTCCGACACAGCGGAACCCCCACATGATATATCGGCGGAGGATTCCTGGCGCGTGTCACTGGTCAATTTTCCGCCTCAAAGTTGAGCTTTGATGCGAAGCTGACGAACAGGGACAACTTTCAAGGATAAGATGATGCAATGCTTGGCCGTTTCTCGCAGCCCGAAAAACCTGACAACCTTGCGACGCAGTCTGACACTCGCGCTCTGTTTTGCGCTGACTCTCATGGTCGCCCTGATGCAGCAGAGCGCGACGGCCGCTGCCGATCAGAGGCAGGATGCCGCGGACATTGTCACCACGGCCGAGACCACCCTGAAATCCATGCTGCGGGATCCCGAACAGGGCGAATTGGCCAACTACATTCGTCAGGCTGAAGCTGTCTTGATCTTCCCTCGGCTGCTCAAGGGCGGCTTCATCATCGGTGCTGAAGGGGGCAGCGGGCTCCTGGTTGTCAAGGGCGATGACGGTGAGTGGTCTTCACCTGCCTTCTATACCCTGGCGTCTGGCAGCATCGGCCTGCAGATCGGTGGACAGGTATCGGAAGCAGTCTTCACGGTCATGAACAAGTCGGCCGTCCAGTCGATCCTGGATGACCAGGTCAAGTTCGGCGGCGATGTTTCCGTGGCCCTTGGTCCAATGGGTAAGGGATTGGGCGCCAGCACCACCACCAACCTGGATGCCGACATGCTGGCCTTTTCGCGCACCGAGGGCCTCTTCGGTGGCGGCGCCCTGGAAGGTGCAGGCATGTTCCGCAAGGACGGTCTGAATGCCGCATATTACGATGCCGCGGGTGTGGAGCCACAACAGATCGTGATCAACAGGGCCTATCATAATCCGCAGGCGGACGGCCTGCGCGAGGCTCTGCGCACGGCCACACAACGTTAGGACCTGGTCAGCTTTGCTTTTGCCCCGACGGCTGTCGCCGGGGCACTTTGCCGCAGTGGAGTACCAGGATTCCGGCCTGATCCAAGGGACGGGAACCCCTAGATTTATGACAGCATATCGATTTCTCTTCTAGGCAGATTTTCGGATTCGAACAGAGCAATGCAATCCCGTCTTCTGAAACGTGCGCTCATCATCTTCGTCGCCGGCTTCATCCTGCTGCTGATCGGCCTGGCGGCTGCATGGTACCTGCGCGAGCCCGCACCACCCCCTCAGAGCCGCATAGACGGCGGCAGCACCGGTGAAGCAAGGATCGGCGGGCCTTTCGAATTGACGGACCAGAATGGGGAGCTGCGCCGAGCCCGCCATTTCTCGGGCCAATACATGCTGATCTATTTCGGCTTCACCTTCTGCCCGGATGTCTGCCCCACCGCCTTGACGAACATGACACAGGCCCTGGACCTGCTGGAGGAAGGTGCACCCGCCAAGGCGAACCAGGTGGTGCCAATCTTCATCACCGTCGACCCGGAACGCGACACGGTTGAGGAAATGGCCAGCTATGCCGAGCATTTTCATCCCGACCTTGTTGCCCTGACCGGCACCAAGGATCAAATCGCCGCGGCGGCCAAGCAGTATCGTGTCTACTATGAAAAGGTCGAAGACGCCTCGGCAAGCAACTACCTGATGGATCACTCCTCCTATATCTATCTGATGGGGCCTGAAGGAGAGTACCTGACGCACTATACGCACCAGACCCCAGCCGATGAACTGGCGGAGGGCCTGGAGCGCTATATCAAGTAGACCTCAGCCATCTTGCAACAACCTGTCCAGGCTTGCCGCCAAGTCACTCGGCACGCCGCTGAGCTGCAGAGTCTTCACCCGCGACTTTGCGCCTGCGACGATCTCTACGTCGCCCTTGCGCAGTTTCAGTTCCGAAGCCAGGTAATTGACCAGCGCCTTGTTGGCGGCCCCCTCGACCGGCGGCGCCTTCAACCTCAACTGCAAAAGAGTTTGTCCCTGTGCGTCCTGAACAAGGCCATCCACTGCATTGCGGTTAGCTCTAGGCGTAAGGCGAACCCGAAGTCTTAAACCTGAGTTTTTGGCGCTGTAGGGCTTTTCACACGACTGCAAGAGCTTCCCACTTCAAGTTTACAGTATCCAGACACTATCCTGAACATTGACCATCCGGAAAGGCCTAGCTTACGTCTGTACCTACGTTTGGGGTAACTTGCTAGGGCTGAGCGCTTCTTCCTGGCCGAGCCTGCCGGGAGAAACAAGAACTTGCGCCACTCAAAATGTGCATTCACGCTTTGCGTCGGCACATACTAGTGATAGCGTCATGACTTGAGTATTTCGCGCAGCCGGCTGGAATATACTCAAGTAAAGCACCCCGCTCCATACGGGACTGCACCATCAGAAACAGGGGGAAACAGATGTACAAGAAGATTCTGGTTCCGGTCGACCTCACCCATGCCGAGAACCTTACAAAAGCCCTCGACACAGCAGCAGAACTGGCCAAGAGCTGGAAAGCGGAACTCTGCTATGTCGGCGTAACGCCGGAAACGCCCTCGCCGGTGGCACATACGCCAAAGGAATATGGCGAGAAACTTGCCGCCTTCGCCAACAAGCAGGGCGAGAGCCACGGCGTAAAGACGGATTCCGTCTACTACACCTCGACGGACCCGGCGATCGACATCAACAAGACCTTGCGCAAGGCGATCGAGGAATCCGGCGCGGATCTGGTGGTCATGGCCAGCCATGTGCCGAATGTCCTGGACTATGTCTGGGCCTCGCACGGCGGCTACATCGCCGAGCATGCCGATACCTCGGTCTTCATCGTGCGCTGATGCGCATAGGTCTTGAACAGCAACTATGACAAGGGAGGGGCAATAGATGCAGGAAGATCCCAATAACCCCAACGAAGGGGAGGAAGCGGTCCCGGAGCCCGAGGGCGCGACCGAGACAATCGATACCGACTACCAGGTCGGTCAGGACAACATTCAACCCAAGATCGGTCCGTTCGGGCTTGATATCCACAACCCTGTTTTCGTGGTCTCGGGGCTCATCGTGGTTGCCTTCGTGCTGCTCACGATCATCTTCCAGGATGCGGCCGGCCCCGCTTTCGAAGAATTGCGTGGCTTTCTGACATCGCGCTTCGACTGGTTCTTCCTGATCGGGGGCAATGTCTTCGTGATTCTCTGTCTGGCGCTAATCGTCACCCCGCTGGGCAATGTCAGGTTGGGCGGCAAGGAGGCCACCCCAGACCATAGCTATTTCGGCTGGTTCTCCATGCTGTTCGCCGCGGGTATGGGCATCGGCCTGATGTTCTATGGCGTTGCCGAGCCGATTGCACACTACGGCACCTCCATGGGCGGCACGACCGTCGAGGACGGCGTCCGCACGGACTGGGCCCCACTGGGAGCAGCCGAAGGCAACGAAGTGGAGGCCCGCCGCCTGGGTATGGCCGCAACGATCTTCCACTGGGGGCTCCACCCCTGGGCGATCTATGCCATCGTTGCCCTTGCCTTGGCCCTCTTCTCCTTCAACAAGGGCCTGCCGCTGACCATCCGCTCCATGTTCTATCCGATCTTCGGCGACAAGGTCTGGGGCTGGCCGGGCCACATCATCGACATCCTGGCGGTTTTTGCCACGCTGTTTGGCTTGTCGACATCACTGGGATTGGGAGCTACCCAGGCTATTGCGGGGCTGAATTTCGTCTTCGGACTGCCTGACAGTATCAACGCACAGGTAATTCTGATCATCCTCATCACCGCTTTTGCCCTGATATCGGTGCTCCGTGGTCTGGAGGGCGGCGTCAAGGTCCTCTCAGAAATCAACATGGGACTGGCCGCCATCCTTCTGTTCTTCGTCATCGTGGTTGGCCCGACACTTGCCATTGCCACCGGCTTCTTCAGTAATCTTCTGGCATATGGCCAGGAAGTGATTCCACTGTCCAACCCCTTCGGGCGTGACGATGACAACTTCCGTCAGGGCTGGACCTCGTTCTACTGGGCCTGGTGGATTTCCTGGTCACCGTTCGTGGGCATGTTCATCGCCCGCGTCAGCCGTGGCCGCACGGTACGCGAGTTCATCACCTGCGTGCTGCTTATCCCCTCGGTAGTTTCGGTTCTGTGGATGACCGCCTTCGGCGGAACAGCCATTACCCTGATCAACGAGGCCGGCATGAGCCAGATTGCCGATGCGGCACTCGAATTGAAGCTGTTCGAGATGCTGAATGGCCTGCCACTTGCAACCATCACATCCATAGTTGGCGTAGTCCTGGTGATCGTTTTCTTCGTCACCTCATCCGACTCGGGCAGTCTGGTGATTGACACCATCACGGCCGGCGGCAAGGTTAATGCTCCAGTCAGCCAGCGTGTCTTCTGGTGCACCTTCGAGGGTCTGGTGGCGATTGCACTGCTGATCGGCGGTGGACTGGGCGCATTGCAGGCGGCGGCCGTCTCTACCGGTCTGCCGTTTACAGTCGTCTTGCTGCTCGGCTGTTACGCCATCGTGAGGGGCCTGATGCGCGAACCACGCTGAAGACCCACACATACAGGCAGGAAGAGGGGCGTCGCATCAACGGCGCCCCTTTTGCGTGCATAAGAATCTCACTGGAATGCGTCCTGATAAAAGTCGTTAAAGTGGCCGTTCCACTTCCGTTCGGGCCCAGTTGGCAGGTCCACCCAGCCCTGCCTGCCGGACGTCGAGTCGGCGGGTATGAAGCGCTGATTTGTTGGCCGATCACGAATTGGATGGGCCCGTCAGGTCTTCCAGTTCACCTCTGCGCGAGGGTCGGGCTTGTAGGTGAAATAGGTGCCTGTGTGTATAGTCCGTTCCAGATGCTCGCCAAGGCCCGGATGATGGTGGGCGATCCGCTCGAGGGTGTATCGTAGCGAACGGGTTGCGCTGGTGCGTGCGCGCTCGAAACCATCACCAATGGTTCGAGCCCGGCCATTCAGACCAACGCCGCGGCAGAGTTCATCGATGAGAAACTGGCGGTCGGCCCGTGCCAGCTCCGCCCGATGCAAGTCGTTGGCAGCCTCCGCCTCCGCGATGTCCTCCTCCGTCTCGGCAAGCCGCTGCCGGTATGCCTCGCGGGCCTTCGAATCGAACACCTCCAGGCCGCATTGCGCATCCATGCCGGAAGCATCCGCAGAACCTCCAACCGGGTAGGCGCCTCGCTCCACGGCCACCAGGTCGAGCACGTGGAACTCCCGGCCGGGTTCTGCCAGCAGGCGCTCCAGGTAGCGCATGCCCTTGAGGTCTTTAAGGCGCACGGTGCGGCCATCGAAGGTCACCGTGCGCATCTCTCCCTCCCGGCGAAAGACGCACTGTTCGCGGGTCGCCGCCGTCCCTACAGATACCGACGGAACCTCTTCACGAGCCAGGTCAGCCCAGGGTCTGGCGTTGAGTGCCTCAAGGGCCCGACAGGCGGCGTCAAGTTCCAGCTCGGCGGTGTTGTCGTCGCCCGCCGCTCGGTGGGCTGCCGCCAGGATAACACGCAGTGTCGCCGCCTCGAACGGCATGCGCAGCGACACCCATTCCATGACGGCCTCGCTCAGCAGGCGGATAGCCTCGCAGTGCTGCCCGTCATGCAACGCCAAGCGTCCCTTCGCGGCGAGCGCGGAGGTCTGCAATGTGCGGCTCTGGTACATTTGGGCGATCTCGGTAAGATCGGCCGCGGCGGTACGGGCCGCCTGGTCATCACCGGCGGCCAGCGCGATAACCACCTGGGCCTCCCGCAGAGGCGCCCGCCGCAGGCCACCCGAAGGCGGGCGCTCCTTCGAGGGGATGTCGAACGGATGCTCGAGGGCACTCTCGATCATCGCCGAGGCCTCCTCAACCCGGCCCTGGGCCAGTCGCAGCAATGCCAGTCCCGGCTGAGGCAGCCAGGCATTCTGGTGTGCCGCCAGAAAGGCTTCTTCAGCCCCTGCGAAATCGCCCTTGCGCAGTCTCGCGTTGCCAAGCTCGGTCAGTGGCCAGCCGAACTCCCGCCGCATCCACGGGCGCAGCTCTTCGCATGCCAGCAGCGCCTCCTGCTCGGCTTCGTCACAGGGGCCTCGCAGGCGCATGATCTCCGCCCGGTGCACCCGGCAGCGTCCGTTGAGTCCGCCGAACGCAGCCCCCTGACGCCATCGTTCCATTGCTTCGGTCCATTCCTCGGCACGGTCATGCTGGCCGATCCACTGCATCGCGCAGATAACCTCGCACCACATCTGGCCCGTGGTGAGGGGGTCGAGATTGCCGGAACTCAGCTCCACGGCAACATCGTCCAGCGCTTTCAGCCCTTCATCGATGTCGCCGTCATGGATCCAGACCCGTGCCAGGGCGACCTGCCCGATGATCGACGGCGGAGCCAGCTCGTGCCTTTTTCCTCCCTCCATGGCCTTGCGCGCCCAATGCCCCGTCCCCGGCATATCGCCACACATCAGGCGCTCGTAGGTCCGCACCGCGGCGAGCCACGCCCAGACCGGGCTGTCGGGCGCATCGTTTATCAGGCACTCCGCGCGTGACAGCCACGCACGCACGGTGGCCATCAGGCCCGAGTCCATCATCAAGTACATGCCCATCATGACGGCGGCGAAGGCAGCACCGTGAGTTTGGCCGTCTTCCAGGTGGAACTGATAAAGCTGCCCGTAGGCAGCCAGCGTTCCTTCCAGGTCGCCTGCGCCGTACGCCGCCTGTGCCCGCAGCTCCAACAGCTCGGCCGAGGGTGAGATGGACAGTTCGGCAAGCAGGGTCTGGGCCCGGGCGAAGTCCCCGGCATCGAGGGCGACACGAATCGGCGAGAAGTCTGCGTCCGTCATGGCTCGGCACCCTTTGTCGCGGTTGTAACAAGGGTTGTTACGTCTATCGGACAGGTGCGCGGTGCACCTGCCTGAAAACGTAAAGCAGTAAAGGAGCATTTTGCCATGAGTGAAACGCTTTATGACAGACTAGGCCGCAAGGATGGTATCGACAAGCTCTGTAACCGCATCGTCGATCTCCATCTCCAGAACGAGGTCGTCAATCCCCGATACAAGGCCCTCACCGACGAAGAGACGGATCACGCCCGCGAGAAGGTCAAGGAGTTTCTCGCGGCCGGTTCCGGCGGACCGGTGGAGTACACAGGTCGATCAATGATCGAAACGCATACCGGCATGAACGTCAGCGCGGCCGAATTCGTCGCCGTGGTCGACGACATCATGCAGGCGATGAGGGAGATGGATTATCCGCAGCCGGTCTGCGACGAAGTGTTGGGCATCGCCTATTCGCTCAAGGAAGAAATCGTTCACAGATAAGTACAGGGCAGGTGAGTCTGGGGGCGGGCCCTTGGCCCGTCCCTATCAATAGACCACTTGCGTGAATTTTGCGATTCACGGAACCGGGGCTGATCTGAGTGCTTCAGCGTATTGTTTCGAACTTCAGAACAAGCGCCTGCCCTGGCGCCGGTCGGATAACACTTGAGTCAACACGCAAAATCCGTGCGTGAGGAGGAGACATGAACAGCACCAAAAGCCATGAGGGACACTGCTTCTGTGGCGCCGTGGAACTGCTTGTCAGCGGTGAACCGGAGGCCATGGGTTACTGTCACTGCGAATCCTGCAGGCACTGGTCCGCCGGGCCGGTAAACGCCTTCTCCCTATGGAAACCGGAGGCCGTCCAGGTCACCAGGGGCGAGGAGAACACCGTCACCTATCAGAAAACACCGCAAAGCCATCGCAAATGGTGCAGAACCTGTGGTGGACACCTTCTCACTGAACACCCGGAACTCGACCTGACAGACGTCTATCCCGCGATTCTGTCCGAGTTTCCGTTCAGCCCGGGGGTTCACGTGCATTACCAGGAAACGGTCCTGCGGATACGGGACGGACTGCCGAAATTCCGGGACCTGCCCGAAGAGATCGGCGGATCCGGCATCAGTATGGCGGAATAGAGCACCCCCGGTTCAATCGATCCGGGTCATAGCCGGCGACTTTGAACTGATTGGCGCATTCGGCTGGTGTGAAGAGATCGACGACCCGATCGGACTCGTAAGCTTCATGCACTATGATCTGGGATATATCGATCTGGAACAGAAAACCTTGCAGACCATAAGCAACCCTTTTGCAAAAAGGGTGTAACCCATGTCTCCGGTATCAAATGTAAACCATCTGTCCAGAACGGACCCTTGTGGATATGGAGCGGGCGATGGGATTCGAACCCACGACCCCAACCTTGGCAAGGTTGTGCTCTACCCCTGAGCTACGCCCGCGTCCTGTAGGGTGTTGGGGATTTAACGCCTTGGACGATGCAATGCAAGAGTCTTTCTGCAGAGTTTTTCAAACCGCTTCTTGACGCCCCTTGGTGCTTTATCAGGCTGGATTTGCGCGCTATGGTCGCCGCCATGAGCGAAACAGAGCAAAATGGCGAGGTCCTGGCCCAGTTGGCCGATGGCCGTGCCCCGGCAACACCGGAAGCCCTTTTCGATAAACTGGACGCGCTGGGCATTGCCCACCGCACAGTGGAGCATCCGCCGCTTTACACCGTTGAGGAATCGCGCGCTCTACGTGGCGAATTGCCGGGTGGACATACCAAGAATCTCTTCCTGCGCAACAAGAAGGGGGGGATGTGGTTGGTCACCTGCCTGGAAGACCGCGCTATCGATCTGAAAGACCTGGGTGAACGCCTGGGCGGCTACCGTCTGTCCTTCGGCCGGCCTGAACGCCTCATGCAGTATCTGGGTGTAATTCCGGGCGCCGTCACGCCCTTTGCCGTCATCAATGACCACCAGGACGCAGTCCAGATGGTCCTGGATTCCGCGCTGCTGGACCATGATCCCCTGAATTTTCATCCCCTGGACAACAGCAGGACAACCGCCGTTTCGCCGAAGGACCTGCTGACCTTCCTCGAGGCGGTCGGACACTATCCGCAGGTGATATCTCTGGACTGAGTTGGCGCTTTCCGCGCGGCGTGTGCTTTCTCCTACCCGCACACCCTTGTTTCGCGACCTCCAAACCGCCACATTTGCGCTGTTGCCGGGCAACGGTCGTCAGGCTTTACGGCGGCATGTCCGGAACTATCTTGTCCAGACAGCAGCAAGGCGGAGTTATAAGACATGGAGCCTCTCATTGGCCTGTCCTCGTCCGGAAACGGATCACAGGAGCAAGCCGGCGCAGCCGGAGACCTGATCAAGGAATCGAACCTGCAGTCTTTCCGCGCCGATGTCATCGACGCTTCTATGCAGCAGCCCATCCTGGTTGATTTCTGGGCAGACTGGTGCGGTCCCTGCAAGCAGTTGGGCCCGGCACTCGAAAAGGTCGTCAAGGAAGCACGCGGGACGGTCAAGCTGGTCAAGATCGACGTGGACCAGAACCAGGAGCTTGCGCAGCAGTTGCGCATCCAGTCCCTGCCTACGGTCTACGCCTTCTATCAGGGCCAGCCCATCGACGGTTTCCAGGGGGCACTGCCCGAAAGCCAGCTCAAGGAATTCATCACGCGCGTCACCGAGGCTGCAGGGGTCTCCGCACCCGGCGCCTCGACCGAGGAGTTGCTGCAACAGGCCGAAGCCCAGCGCAAGGAAGGGGAGACTGAAGAGGCCATGCAGACCTATATCTCGATCCTTGAGCAGGAATCCGAGAATGCCGGGGCCTTTGCTGGCCTGCTGCGCTGCCGGATTGACCTGGGTGACACGGAGGAAGTCGAGCAGGCGCTGGAAGACCTGAACGAGCCGCTGCGCAGCAGCCCCGAGATTCAGGCCGTGCATTCGGCCCTGGAGCTGGCGCGCGAAGCGGCCGAGAGCGGAGACGCCGACGAATTGGAAGCGCGCCTGGAGGCCAATCCCGCCGATCATCAGGCCCGCTTCGACCTGGCGCAGGCCCACTTCGCCCAGGGCCGCAAGGAAGCCGCGGCCGATGCCCTTCTGGAGATCATCCGCCGCCAGCGCGACTGGAATGAAGGAGCAGCCCGCGAGCAGCTTGTGAAGTACTTCGAGGCCTGGGGCCCCACGGATCCCGTGACCCAGGACGCCCGGCGTCGCCTGTCGTCGCTGCTGTTCGCATGATTCGGGACCCTTTCGGCCCCGGCTTTGCCGAGCTGCCGGACGAATTGCCCATCTTTCCCCTGCCCGGCGCCCTGTTGTTGCCGGGCGGAAGCCTTCCGCTCAACATCTTCGAGCCGCGCTATCTCGCGATGGTCCGTGATGCGCTGGCCTGGCCGCGCCTGATCGGCATGATCCAGCCCAGACTACCGGCTGGCCGTGAGGACGAGGATTCGGACGAGGACGTCGGTGCGGCACCGGTCTACCAGATCGGCTGCGCCGGGCGCATCAAGGCCTTTCAGGAAAACGGGGACGGACGCTGCCAGATTACGCTGAGCGGGCTTGTGCGCTTTCGGGTTTCCGAGGAGTTGCAGGGTCATGACGGCTATCGCCGCATCCGTCCCGACTGGTCGGCTTTCAAGGAGGACTTCTCCCCACAAAGCCTGTCCCAGGATTTCGAGCGCGATCGCCTGCAGACCATCCTGCAGGACTATTTCCAGTTGACCGGACTGTCTGCCGACTGGTCGTCCATCGAGGCCGCACCGGGAGAACGCCTGGTGACCTCGCTGTCCATGATCTGTCCCTTCGACCCGCGCGAGAAACAGGCTCTGCTCGAGGCACCGGACATGGACAAGCGCGCGGAAATCCTTATCACGATCCTCGAGATGGCCGTGATGGAAGCGCGCGCAGGCGCACGACAACATTGAAGCAGACCGGAGAGCCCTTTGGAGGACCAGGAGATGAACAGCCCGTCCGACAGCCCATCGACCAGCGCCGTGGACCCCAAGCTGCTGGAAATCCTGGTTTGTCCCCTGACCAAGGGGCCGCTGGAATACGACCGCGAACGCAATGAACTGATCAGCCGTCAGGCCAAGCTGGCCTATCCGATTCGCGATGGCATTCCCATCATGCTGCCGGACGAGGCACGTGCCCTCGACGACTGATAGCAAGGACCACGGGACAGAGCAGCCATGGGCGAGCACGACATCAAGCACCACCCGTCCGAGATCCGCTATGTCTCGGAGGACAAGCGACTGGAAGTGACCTTCGAGGACGGCCGGCACTTCTCCCTGCCGGCAGAGCTCCTGCGGGTGGAGAGTCCTTCGGCAGAGGTCCAGGGACACGCCCCCAGCCAGAAACAGATCGTGCCCGGACGCAGACATGTGGGCATTCTCGCCATCGAGCCGGTGGGCAGCTATGCCGTGCGCATCAAGTTCGACGACCTGCATGATACGGGCCTTTATTCTTGGGACTACCTTTACAAGCTCGGCGAACGCAAAGACGAACTCTGGCAGGAGTATCTGGACAACCTGGAGGCGCGCGGCCTGTCTCGCGATCCACCGTCCCGTAGATAGCCGCCACTTCAAGGCAAACTAAAATAATTGCAATAGCTTCCCTATAGTTTAGCCTATTGGTTGATACAGCCAACGGGAAGGTGACATGGTCGTGGATGCGAAGGCCTATGGCTTCCAGGAAGATGCCAGCGATGCCATACGTTATCTTTCCGCTCACCTGGACAGCCTGCGTGACGGTCGCTCCATGCCGCCAAAATCGAAACTCTTTCCCGAGGAGTTACCGCCCTCGCTCTTGCCCGGTCTCTTCGTGGTCCAGGTTCTCGGCGATGAGGGACCGGGGTCGACGGGGCCCTGGGAACTCCGCTATCGCTTGATGGGAACGCATATTGTGGACGCCAGCGGTGTCGACTGGACCGGACACGAACTGGGACCGGCTCTGCTGGAAACCCGCTGGCATAACTATCGCGAAGCCTACGAAGCACCTCTGCGGACACGCCAACCGACCTGCCAACGCCACGACTTCCACAACTTCGCGCAGGGGCGCAGCTATCCCAGCCGGCGCTACCTTTTTCCCCTTGGCGACGACCAGGACCGCATAACCCTGCTGGTGGGCTTCTTCGTCATCGAATCCGGAATCTGGCGTTTCGGCTGAGGACCCGCCAGCTCATAGCGGCTCGCCACGTGTCAGGCGCGGCAGATCCCCCACCAGGCCCATGGCATGACGCATGAAGAAACGCTTGAGTCCAGGCGAACGTTCCACAGCGGCAAAACCAAGATCCCGCGCCAGGCGCACCGGAGGAATGTCGTTGGAGAACAGGCGGTTCAGGCCATCGGTGATTCCGGCCAGCATCATGTTGTCGAATCGGCGCCAGCGTTCATAGCGTTCCAGAACGGTCTCGGCCCCGATATCCAATCCAAGACGCCGGGTATCGACGATACATTCCGCCAAGGCAGCCACATCCCGCAGACCCAGATTGAACCCCTGCCCGGCAATAGGGTGGATCACATGCGCGGCATCGCCCAGCAGGGCGAGACGGATATCATGATAGCGCTGGGCATGCAGCAGGGACAGCGGATAGGACCAGCGCGGTCCCTCCACCGAGAACTGACCCAGGGTGTCCCCGAAGCGCCTCTGCACCTCCCGGGCGAACTCTTCCGGCACGAGAGCCATCATGCGCTCGGCCAAATCGGGCCGCTCGGTCCAGACCAGGGACGAACGATGCCGGCCGGCGTCATCGTCGCGCAGGGGCAGCACCGCAAAGGGTCCTGATGGCAGGAAATGTTCATGGGCGACCCCATGATGCGGACGCTCATGCACCAGGGTGCAGACCAGCCCGTGCTGGCGGTATTTCCAGGTCTTCACCGGAATGCCTGCAGCCTGACGCAGGGGAGAGTTGCGCCCCTCCGCCGCCACGACCAGGCGTGCGCATATTTCGGTGCCGCTCTTCAGGATCACCCGGGCGCCGTTCGCATCACGCCGGCTGTCGACCACCAGGTCGGGGGCATGCAGGTGAAAGGTCTCTTGCCTGGACAGCAGCTGGTGGAGCCCCTTGCGCAGATCGCGATTCTCCACGATGTGCCCAAGTGGTCCAAGACCGAGCTCTGCGGAATCATAATGCAGAAACAATGGCGAGGCACGGCGATCGATCCGCCCATCTGAAACGCGGATTTCCTCGATCGGCTCCGCCTTGTCTTCCAGCAGGGACCAAAGACCGATCCCCTCCAGGATATGTCGCGAACCGGCGGCGATGGCGGATGCGCGCCCGTCAAACGGCGCCGAAAGTACTTTCTCGGGTGTCTGGGCATCCACCACTTCGACCGACAGGCCGGCACCAGACAGTGCAGCGGCCAGAGTCAGGCCGGCCAGCCCGCCACCTGAAATCACTACGTCGCAATGGCGCTCGACAGGCCTGTGCGAAGCGTCTTCTTCTCGCGGGGACGATGTCTGCTTGATCATGGCATCAGAATCAGCCCTCCCCACCGCCTTGTCCAGCCTTCTGCGTCATAATGGTCTGATTAAAAAATGTGCAGCAATGAGATGATGATTAATTTGTGTGCATATTTATATTCTGTAGTCAGTCAATGTCCTGACTTAAAGAGAGTTATCCCACTGATATTGCTTTCTTTTAATAGAGACCTCCCAAACTGGCACGCTTCTTGAAGTCCTTCGATTGAACCATCGCTGCACCCCATGACGTGACCGTCAACGAGGCAGGCAGAGGTTGCGGCGAAACGGGAACAAGAGAAGGGACCAGGCTCATGAAAATGGTTGTTGCCATCATCAAGCCCTTCAAGCTCGACGATGTAAGAGAAGCCCTCACCGCCAGTGGCATAGAGGGACTGACCGTCAGCGAGGTGAAGGGCTATGGCCGGCAGAAGGGACAGACGGAAATCTATCGCGGCGCCGAATACGCCGTGAACTTCCTGCCGAAGGTGAAGATCGAGGTCGCCGTGGCCGACGAGGTCGTCGAAGGGGTTCTGGAGACCATCCAGAAAACCGCGAACACCGGACGTATCGGTGACGGAAAGATCTTTGTCCTCGACATCTCGCACGCCGTCCGTATCCGGACCGGCGAAACCGACAGCGAAGCACTTTAGGAGAAAGCGCATGACGAAACTGCGCCAGATTTCAACGGGCGCCGCCGTGCTTGCGGTCGGCAGTCTGCTCACCACCACCGCCTTTGCGCAGGAGGAGGCCACAGGAGTCTCGGCCGGGGTCTCAAGCGAAGTCGGTTTCATCCTGAACACCTTCCTCTTTCTCATCTGCGGCGCCTTCGTGATGTGGATGGCGGCCGGCTTCTCCATGCTGGAGTCCGGCCTGGTGCGCAGCAAGAACACAGCGGCGATCTGCCTGAAGAACATCACGCTCTATTCCATCGCCGGCATCATGTACTACCTGATCGGCTACAATCTGATGTACGTGGATGTCGGCAGCTGGATCGGCTCCATCAGCCTGCTCTACAACCCGAGCGGTGCCGAGGCGGCGCTTGTGGCCGGCAGCGAGGATGCGGATGTCCTCAGCCAGGTCGTCGATGCCGGCTATTCGGTCATGTCCGACTGGTTCTTCCAGATGGTCTTCGTGGCCACCGCTGCCTCGATCGTCTCGGGCACGCTGGCCGAGCGCATCAAGTTCGCGCCCTTCATGGTCTTCGTAGTCATCCTGACCGGCTTCCTCTATCCGATCCAGGGCGCCTGGACCTGGGGCGCCGGCTGGCTGACCGAGATGGGCTTCTCCGACTACGCCGGCTCCACCATCGTCCACTCCGTGGGCGGCTGGGCCGCGCTGACCGGGGCCATCATCCTGGGGGCACGCAAGGGCAAGTTCGGCGCCGACGGCAGAGTCAACCCGATCCCGGGCGCCAACCTGCCGCTCGCCACCCTGGGCACCTTCATCCTCTGGCTCGGCTGGTTCGGCTTCAACGGCGGCTCGGTCCTGGCCATGGACTCTGCCGCGGCCGTGACCGAGATGTCGCTTGTCTTCGCCAACACCAACCTGGCCGCGGCCGGCGGCGTGGTGATGGCGGTGATCCTGACCGGGGCCATCTACAAGAAGATCGACCTCACCATGGCGCTCAACGGTGCGCTGGCGGGCCTGGTCTCCATCACGGCAGGCCCGGATGTGGGCAGCCCGCTGCTGGCCATCCTCATCGGCGCCATCGGCGGCATCATCGTGGTGGTCACCGTGCCGCTGCTGGACAAGCTGAAGATCGACGACGTGGTCGGCGCCATTCCGGTGCACCTCTTCGCCGGCATATGGGGCACGCTGGCCGTGGGCATCTTCGGCGGCGGCGACCTGGTGGTCCAGATCATCGGCATCGTAGCCATCGGCGCCTTCATGGTGATCACCTCGGCCATCGTCTGGCTGGTCCTCAAGGCCATCATGGGCCTGCGCCTCAGCGAGGAGGAGGAGATGTCCGGACTGGACCAGACGGAACTGGGCCTCGAGGCCTACCCCGAGTTCGCCCAGGGCTCCAAGACGGTCTGAGTACAAGACAAGGTTACAGAATCAGCAACGGCGTCCTCCGCCGAAACTCGAGCCCGGCCCCTGTGGCCGGGCTTTTTTTAACAGGCTTCAGGCCTGTGCCGGCAGAATCACCGGCGGCGCACCAGGCTCGCCGGACAGCAGGCCCACCGGCGTCTCGTAGACCGCGCTCAACAGGTCGGCCTCCAGCACCTGTTCGGGCCCGCCCTGTCGCACAAGATGGCCGCCATGGCCGTTTTGGCCAGGCGCCAGCAGAGCCAGGCGGTCGGCATTGCGGGCCGCCAGGTTCAGGTCGTGCAGCACGGCCAGCACGCCGAAACCGCGTACCGCAAGCCGCCGGGCCGCTCTCATGACCGTCTGCTGGTGGCGCAGATCCAGGCTGCTGGTGGGCTCGTCCAGCAGCAGGTAGCGGGGTGTCGCGCCTTCGGGCTCCTCACTCGGCTCAGTCCAGATCTGGGCTAGCACGCGGGCCAGCTCCACCCGTTGACGCTCGCCACCCGAGAGTTCCGTGTAGCGGCGCCCGGCGAGCGGCAGGACCTCGGCGAGAGCCATAACTTCCTCGGCCACCTGCCGGTCGCGCGCGGCGCCCGTGCGATGCGGAGAGCGGCCCAGGCAGACCACCTCTCGCACCGTGAAGGGGAAGTTCAGCAAGCTGCTCTGGGGCAGCACCGCGCGGCGACAGGCCAGGGTCCTGGGATCGTGGCGATCCAGCGCCTGACCGTCCAGGCATACCCTGCCGGACGTCGGGGCCAGGCTGCCCGCCATCAGGCGCAGCAGGCTGGACTTGCCGGCCCCGTTGGGCCCGACCAGCGCCAGGAACTCGCCCGGTCCCACCGAAAGATCCACCTTCTCGAGGATCGGGCGCCCGCCCAGGTGCAGGGTGACGGACTCGGCGCTCAGCACAGCGCACCTCCCCCGCGGGCACGCTGGCGCAGCAGCATCCAGAGGAAGAAGGGCCCGCCCACGCAGCTGGTGACGATGCCGATGGGCAGTTCCGCCGGCAGCACCAGCGTGCGCGCCAGCAGGTCGGCCAGAAGCAGCAGGGCCGCGCCCAGCAGCGCTGAGGCGGGCAGCAGGAAGCGATGGTCGGGACCCGCCGCCAGACGCACCAGATGCGGCACCACCAGCCCGACGAAACCGATGACGCCGCAGAGCGCAACGGCCGCCCCGGTGGCCAGCGCCGCCAGCAGCAGGATGATCTTCTTGGCCCGCTCCACACGAAAACCCAGATGTGCCGCCTCGGTTTCCCCAAGCAGCAAGGCATTAAGCGCGCGGCCCAGGAAAGGCAGAGCAAGCAGAGGCAGCGCCAGGAAAGCCAGGGCCGGGAGCAAGGCGGACCAGTTGGCCCCGGCAATACTGCCCAGCATCCAGAAGTTCAGGTCACGCAGCTGCTGATCGTCGCTGGCGAAAATCAGCAGCCCGATGCCCGCGCCGGCAATGGCGTTCAGGGCGACGCCGGCCAGCAGCAGCGTCGCGACATCCGTCTGCCCGTGCCCGCTGGCCAGGCGATAGGCCAGAAGAACGGCGATCAGGCCACCACCAAAGGCGCCGAGCGGCAGGAGGTAGGGCAAGAGTTCCGGCGGCAGGCCAGAGAAGAGCACGCCACCGAAGACAATGGTGGTCGCCGCAGCCAAGGCGGCCCCGCTGGACACACCGATCAGGCCGGGATCGGCCAGAGGGTTGCGGAACAGACCCTGCAGCGCCGCCCCGGAAACCGCCAGGCCGGCTCCGGCCAGGGCCGCCAGCAGCGTGCGCGGCAGACGGATATGCAGCAGGACCAGCCGCATTTGATCCGGTACGCTCTTGGCAGTGGAGAATCCCATTGTCTCGGCCAGGACAGCCAGCACTTCCCCCGCGGGAATGCGCACCGCACCCAGGCCGAGCGAGAGCAGCACGACGGCGAGCAAGCCCACCACCAAGCCAGCCATCAACAGATGCCGTCGCTCGGGCGGGTTGCGCAGACTGGAACGCGGCAGGGACAGGCTCAACAGCGCCATGGGGTCATTGATCTCCCGGCGAATCCGGCAGGGCGAGGTCCGGCTGCAGTTCGGTGGCCAGCTCCCGCACGGCCTGCGGCGTGCGCGGCCCGAAGCCGAGCAACAGCAAAGCATCCATGACGACAAGACGCCCCGTCTCGCCGGCCGGCGTGCCGGCTATCTCCGGCCGGGCCAGCAGGGCCTCGCGTCCACCCAATGCCTCAAGGGTGCTGCGGGTCACCAGCAATACCTCCGGGGCCGCCGAGAGAGCCGCTTCCGGACTCAGGGGCTTGAACCCCTCGAAAGCACGCACGGCATTCTGCCCGCCCGCCAGGGAAATGATCCCGTCCGCCGCCGTTTCGCGTCCGCCGGCCATGGGCGCGCCGCGCCCGACCGACAGCAGAAACAGGACCCGCGGGCGCGGTTCGACACCCTCCAGGGCGGTCTCCAGGGCGCTCAGTTCGACTTCCAGACTCTCAGCCAGACGATCCGCCTCTTCTTCCAAGCCCAGCGCTGCACCGATGACGCGGGCCTTCTCCGCGACACCGGCCGGCGTGGGATCGCTGGGGACAACCTCCAGGCGCACGCCGGCATCGCGCAGATGGGCCAGGGCCTCCGGTGGCCCGGCTTCTTCCAGCGCCAGCACCAGATCCGGCTCCAGCGCCAGGATCGGTTCGGCCGAAAGGGCGCGCAGGTAGCCCACATCCGGAAGGCGTTCGAGCGCTTCCGGCGGATACTGACTGGTGCTGTCCACGGCCACCAACCGGCCCTCCGCTCCAAGCTCGTAGACGAGTTCCGTCACCGCCCCGCCGATGGAGACCACACGTTCGGGCACGGTCTCCCGGGCAGATGCCGGGGCGGTGACGGCGAGGAAACCGACCAGGAGGAAACCGAATCGAAGAACGCGCCCCGGGCTCATTCCGCCAGTTCCTCCATCAGGTCGGCGACCAGCTGGCGCCAGTCCTCGCGCTCCGGAACGCCCGGCTTGCGCACACCGAACATCTGCACGACCTGGCGCCCTTCCGTGTCATAGGCCTCGATGGAGGTAACACGGCCGTCGCTGGTGGGTTTGCGCACCTGCCAGGTCGAAGCGATGCCGGGTTCGTGGAGATGCAGGTTGAAATCCGCATCCAGCACGTTGAACCAGGAACCGGTCTCGCGCAGGTTCGTGACCGGCCCGCCGTGGATCTGGATCACACCATGGCTGCCCACGAAGATCATGATCGGCACCTGGCGTTCAGCCGCGAGTTGCAGGGCCCGGCGGAACGCGCCCTCCGGCAGCCTGCTGGCATAACCCGGCCCGGTGAGCCGCAGCGCCTGCAGCCGTCCCACGCGATGCTTCTGCAGCAGGGTGCGGAAGTCGTGGGTGTCCTTCAGATCGTCCCAGGCGGTGCGCAGAGCCTCCACGTCGATCTCCCCATCCGGCAGCTCGGGCTTCTCGCGATAGGGCTCGCCCACGGCAATGGCCGGTGTCTGGTCCGGCGCCTTCAGACGCTCGACAACCCGCCAGAACTGACCGGGATCGCTGTCCGGGGCCGTATAGACCTTGTGCACGGCCGTGCCGCTGCGGTCGAAGACCTGCAGGCTGCGGCGCAGCCCGCTCTTCACCTCTTCTTCCACGGCAAAGGCGAAAGACCAGCGATTGAAGAAGAGCCGCAGGTCGATTTCCGGGTCCAGCACCAGGCCATGCGCCTTCATCAGGCGGATGTCGCTGTAGGTGCCGTGCTTCTCGTGCACCGCATGCTCGTTGCGGGTCAGTGCCATGACCCGGCCCAACTCGGGCAGCGCATTGACCAGTGCATGCCAGTCCTCGCTCAGGCGCATCACGCCATCGCCGGTGCGGGCCGCCAGCAGCTCGGCCTCGCTGACCTCCAGGCGCTGCGCCAGATCGCAGGCGCGCAGGCCCGGCTCCGCTGCCTTCAGGGCCGCCAGGCGGGCGTGAAGCTCTGACCCTGTGGCCTGTGTTTCAGATATCTGCTTGTCCATGGTCCTCTCCTCCTTGGCTGGCCCCTACCAGGTCAGCGTGTAACTGATCATGCCCTTGAAATTCCGCCCGGGTTCGGGCGCATCGGTGTAGGTACGGGCATAGGTCTTGTCGAAAACGTTATCGATGCCGAAATCGATTCGCAGACCTTCCAGGGGGCCTTCCTGGGGGACCCAGCCGGCATAGAGGTCATGCACCACATAGCCGTCACGCTCTTCGGCCGGATCCTCGGTCTTGTCGAAATCATCGGCCGCCAGGATGCGCCAGCCGAGGAAGGAATCGAATTCCGGGAGTTTCAGCGTGCCGTCCAGATTGACGCGACGCGGAAAGAGCACGCCGAGCTTCTCGCCTGTCTCTTCATTTTCACCGTCGATATCGGCATAGTTGGCAGACAAACGGAAGCGGGGATGATCATAGGAAGCCTCGATCTCATTCCCCGACAGCTTCGCATCCTCCACATTCACATTCTGGGTCGTCCCGTTGCAGTTTGGCGGAAAGCAAGCCGGGGGTCCGGGCTGAACGACTTCCACGTCGATGAAGTCCTTGCCCTTTGTCCAGTAGCGCGAGCCCTTGATTTGGAAACGATCACGCGCCACGAAAATATCCTTGAAATCGAGACCCGCACCGATTTCGAGAGTCCGGGTCTTTTGCGGCTCCAGATCCGGATTTGGGATGAAGTTGTTCACTCCGAAGCCGGGTATCTGGAAGTGCACGCCAGAAGGGTAGAGTTCACCAAAGGTCGGCGCACGGAAGGCCTCGCCATAGCTGGCAAACAGCAAGCTCCAGTCCGTCGGCAGGTAGCTGGCCCCGATGCGCGGCGAAAGTGCAGTGTCCTTGTTGTCCTCGGCATTATCGCTGCTTGACTTGTAGTAGTCGTAACGCAGGCCGGGAATCAGGAGAATCTCTCCGGGCAGTGCCCCGAATGGCTCGCGGAAGGAGAACTCGCCCTGCAGGAAGGCACCTGCATAATCCGATTCGGCATCAGGTACGGACTCCCTTGGCCCACCGTCGACTCGTCCGGTCTGCTTGTCCCGGTGTGCCTCCACTCCGTAGGTAAAAGTGACATCGCTGTTTTCCGAAAAGCGGAAATGGGAGCGATTTTCGCCGCGCAATCCCACCGTCTCGATACGCCTGAACAGGCGTTCGCCCTCCGGCCCCGCACCCAGGGCATCCAGGCGCAGGTCCTCCACCTTATTCTCCGCATAGTAGGCCGTCACCTGAGGGTTGATCAGTGTTTCCTCTGGATTGTCGTAACTGTAGGAGAGACGGAAGGTCCGATTGCGGATTGACTTTTCGACCTTGTCCTGTCCTCCCGCTCCCTGGCCGTTGATCGGCTCGCGGGCATCGTTGTTGAAGAACAGGGCGGAGGCCTCGAGATTGTGATATTGGCCCAGGGTGAAATTGCTCTTCACCATACCGGAGACGATGTCGTCGTTGGTGTTGGTCAGCGTGTTGCCGTCGCCCAGATCAATTCGGCCCGAGGCCCGACGCGTCACGCTGGCCAGCAGACCGACATTCTCGTCGGGCCGCGCGGCTGCCGTGGTGGTGACATTCCATTCCCGGTTCACGCTCTGCCCACCCAGGCTGGTGCGCAGTCCAACCGTATCGTCCTCGCCCAGGATATCGTCGGCCCCGATGGTGCGCAGCTCGATCACACCGCCTGTGGCACCGCTTCCATAGAGCGAGGAACTGGAGCCGCGCAGCACCTCCGCCTCGCGGAGCAGGCTGGGATCCACGAACAAGCGACCGCTGTGGCCAGAAAGAAAATTCTGCCGTGCGCCGTCAAGCAGGACCACCAGGTCGGCTCCGCTGAAGCCGCGAATGCTAGGCATCTCGCCGGTACGGCGGGGTCCGCCGGTGAACTGCACGCCTGGCAGGTAACCCAGAACATCGTCCAGGCTGGAGGGCTGGCGCCTGTCCATCTCCTCGCGATCGACCACAGAGACCATGCCCGGATAGTCGAAGGCAGCCACGGGATTGCGTGTGGCGGTGATGCTGACGGGGTCGAGATTGAGCTCGGCGGCATTGCGTTCGTCGGTGGCGGCCAACTGTTCGGAGTCAATGTCCCCCTGGGCAAGAACAGGCATGGAGACGGCTGTCGCCAGTGCGATGCCGCCCATCCCGATGGTCAGGCGGGTTATAAAAGTGTTCTGCATTGCTGTCGTGTCCCCTAGTTTGCGGGAATCGCAGTCGAAATCCATAGACAGGTGCCTGACCCCTCACCTGTCTCGGACTTTCATCCCCATCCCTCACAACGAGGGCCTGCATTCCCTTTACCGGAGACAGCAATATAAATATTGAGACTCATTTGCAATGAAAATGAGTCTCAATCCTACTATTCTTTGGAATTCCGTTGCGTGCTTGGCCGGCCGCGGCGTAACTCAGCTCTTGGCTTTGCGCTCCAGGTGCCGACGCAACAGGCGCATGTTCCTGCGGTTGGCCTTGAAGCCCACATCGAAAAGCGTGCCCAGCAGGGGGATCGACCCAACGGCCCAGTCCAGGGCCACATTGGCAGCCATGCCCAACAGCGCCATGCGCGAAGCGCCCAGACGCGCGGACTGCCAGATCAGATAGCCCGACACGCAGGCCGTTGCCGTATCCCCGGCCAAAGGCAGGATACTGGCCACGCCATCCAGTCCGAATCGGAGGGAGGTCCCCGGTATGCGCCAACGGGTGTCGAGCAGGTCGGCCAGACGCTCCAACCGGGCCAGGCGCTGGGCAGTCTCCACTTTCGTCGGAGTCTCTTCAAGGCTGGAGGTCGTCGACAACATTCGCTAAAGATGGGAAGAGACAGGTCGGTGTGAAAGCCTTGCACACTGGCCGGCAACACGAGAACATTCCGTGTTTGTTCTTTCGATATCTTGGGAGTCGTCTTTTGACCACCCCTAGAAGTGGATTCTATCTTCGGCAGCTGGATTCCTGTTTCCGGTTTGTCCCGCTCGGAATCCCTGCGCCATGATCCGAGTCGCCGTGTCTGCAACCAGAGAAAGCACAGAGCTTCATGACCTCCACCTCTCCTGCTTCGTCAAACGCCACAGCCCAGGCCCGCCGCGACCCGCGCGTCTACCAGCCCTTCATGCGGCTTTCGCATCTTCTGGACGGAGAGAAGCCCGGCGCCTCCCCCCTGCCCGACGGCGCCCCCATCAGCCTATCCATAGGCGACCCCCAGCTGCCGACGCCGCCCCTGCTGGCCGAAACACTGGCGGCCTATCCCAATGACTGGTCATACTATCCGCCGTTTCGCGGCACCCCGGATTTCCGGGCCGCCTGCCATGACTGGCTGGTCCGGCGTTATGGCCTGTCCCCGGACACCCTGGATGCCGACCGCCAGATCCTGCCGCTTCCGGGCAGCCGCGAAGGCCTGTTCTTCGCGACCCTGACGGCCATCAACCGCGGCGCGGCCGAGGGGCGCACCAAGGTCCTTATCCCCTCACCCGGCTATCACGTCTATGCCGGCGGTGCGCTTGCTGCCGGCGCCGAGCCCGTCTTTGTCCCGGCCCGCGCCGACAACAACTTCCTGCCCAATTACGAAGGCCTGCCCGCGGACGTCCTGGACCGTACGGCGATCGCCTTTTTCTGCTCACCCTCAAATCCGGAAGGCGCAGTGGCTTCGCGCGAACAGTGGCGCGCCTGGATCGAGTTGGCACAACGTCATGGATTCGTGCTGGCTGCCGACGAGTGTTACGCTGACATCTATACGGACGAACCGCCGGCCGGACTGCTGGAGGCCGTCCAGGGCCCCGCGGGCACGGACGGCCTGCTGACCTTCCATTCCCTGTCCAAGCGCTCCAGTGCTGCCGGCTTGCGCTCCGGCTTCGTGGCCGGTGACGGAGAACTGGTGGACGGGATCGACGCCTTCATGCGCTATGGCGGCGCCAGTGTCCCCACGCCTGTTCTACATGCCAGTGCGGCCCTGTGGCGCGACGAGGCTCACGTGGTGGAAACGCGCTGCTACTACCGCACCCTGTTCGAGATGGCCGAGGAAAAGCTCTGGGCCAAGACCGGCTGGCGCATGCCGGCGGGCGGATTCTTCGCCTGGCTCCAGGTGGGCGATGGCGAGGCCTTCGCGTTGCGCGCCTGGAAGGAAGCGGGCCTGCGCGTGCTGCCCGGCCGTTATCTCTGCCCGGACGAAGAAGGAGCGGATCCGGCAGACAACCCAGGTGCCCCCTATATCCGGGTGGCCCTGGTCCACGAGCCGCAGGTCACAGAGAAGGCGCTGGACCGTCTGGCGGAAATGCTCTAGAGCCCACAGGCGTTCACGGCAGGGGAGCCGATAGCCAATATGGCCGCTTCACGCAGCACAAGTACAGCAAAACGTACACGCCTGCTGCCTTCGGGCACGGGGGGATTCCTACGCCTGCGCCTGATCGAACTTGCTGGACTGGGCATCATTCTTGCGGGCCTGGTCCTGGCCGCCATCTGTTTCAGCTATGATCCGCAGGATCCCTCACTGAACCGCGCTGCGCGCGACCAGGTCAACAATCTGCTTGGACTGCCCGGTGCCTACCTGGCGGACATTCTGATGCAGAGCCTGGGGCTGTCGGTGTTCGGTCTCTGCGGGCTTTTCATCGCCTGGGGGTGGCGACTGATCCGGAACCACGCCGTACCCCGCTGGTGGCTGCGGCTCCTGGCCGGTCTGTTTGCGGTCCTTTTTGCCGCGACAACCCTGGCAGCAATACCGCCGCCCTCGGATTGGCCCCTGCGCAGCGGCCTGGGCGGCTTCTCGGGTGCCCTCATCCTTGGCCATGCCTATCAAGCCAGCAATCTAATGCCGACCATGCTGGCCGTGGCATCCGGTGCACTGGCCCTTTTCCTGGGCCTCTTCAGCCTGGCTGTCAGTCTGGGGGAATGGAGGGCGCTCTGGCAGGGCCCCACGCGCCTGGCCGGTAAGCTGCGCGCACTGTTACGCCGCCAGCGGGACAGTGCTGCCGAAGAGACCGAATCCGAACCTGTACGCACACGGAAGAAGCAACCAACCCAGAAGCGCACGGCCAAGACGAAGGAAGCCGCGGAAGCGCCCGCACCGCCGGAGCCAGCGGCTGAGAAGCCTGCTGAAACCGAGGAAGGCGACCTGATTGCCCCGCGTGCGCCCCGACCGGCGCAAAGCAAGAAGGCACAGAAAGATGTCCAGGGTTCCCTGGCCCTGGGGCCCAGCGGCTATGAGGCACCTCCCCTCACCCTTCTGACCGAAGCCAAGGCCAATCCCGACGCACAGCTGAACCGGGATGCCCTGGAAAAGAACGCACGGCTGCTGGAAACGGTCCTGCAGGACTTCGGTGTACGTGGCGAAATCGTGAAAGTACGCCCCGGGCCTGTAGTGACCCGTTACGAACTGGAACCGGCGCCGGGCACCAAGACGAACCGTGTGATCACGCTGGCCGACGACATTGCTCGCTCCATGTCGGCCGTTTCCGTGCGCGTAGCCGTGGTCCCGGGTTCCAGCACCATCGGGATCGAGCTGCCCAATGCCAAGCGCGAAACGGTCTACCTGCGCGAGCTGCTGGCGGCCGAAGCCTTCGAACAGTCGAAAGGCAGCCTGCCGCTGGTTCTCGGCAAGGATATCGGCGGCATGCCGCAGGTGGTCGACCTGGCCCGTATGCCGCACCTTCTGATTGCCGGAACCACGGGCTCGGGCAAGTCGGTGGGCATCAACGGCATGATCCTCTCGCTGCTCTACCGCATGCCGCCGGAACGCTGCCGCATGATCATGGTCGACCCCAAGATGCTGGAACTCAGCATCTATGACGGCATTCCGCACCTGCTGACCCCGGTTGTCACGGAACCCAAGAAAGCGGTGGTCGCATTGAAATGGGTGGTTCGCGAGATGGAGAACCGCTATCGCTCCATGTCGCTGCTGGGGGTGCGCAATATCGATGGCTACAATGCGCGCATCGAGGAGGCGCGCAAATCGGGCCAGGTGCTGACCCGCCGCGTCCAGACCGGATTCGACCCGGATACCGGCCAGCCGATCCACGAGGAAGAGGCCTTCGATCTGGAACCCCTGCCCTATATCGTCGTCGTTGTCGACGAGATGGCGGACCTGATGCTGGTCGCGGGCAAGGAGGTCGAGGCCGCCATCCAGCGCCTGGCCCAGATGGCCCGTGCGGCCGGCATTCACCTGATCATGGCCACACAGCGCCCCTCGGTGGATGTCATCACCGGCACCATCAAGGCCAACTTCCCGACCCGCATCTCCTTCAACGTCACTTCCAAGATCGACAGCCGGACGATCCTGGGCGAATCGGGCGCGGAACACCTTCTGGGCATGGGCGACATGCTCTACATGGCCCATGGCGGGCGCATCTCGCGCATTCACGGTCCCTTTGTCAGCGATGCCGAGGTCGAGGCTGTGGTTGCCCATCTGAAGGCTCAGGGACAGCCCGCCTTTGTCGAGGGCGTGACCGAGGAAAGCGGCGACGAACCGGGGTTCCCCGGCCTGCCGGGGGGAGACGACGGCTCCGGCGGCGGATCCGGCGACGAACTCTACGATCGCGCCCTGGCCGTTGTGGCCCAGCACCG
Organism: Fodinicurvata sediminis DSM 21159; assembly: GCF_000420625.1. Taxonomy (NCBI): domain Bacteria; kingdom Pseudomonadati; phylum Pseudomonadota; class Alphaproteobacteria; order Rhodospirillales; family Rhodovibrionaceae; genus Fodinicurvata; species Fodinicurvata sediminis. The sequence goes on from NZ_ATVH01000013.1 coordinate 236,586, forward strand.
CAAGGCCTCGACCTCCTTCATCCAGCGCCAGCTGCAAATCGGTTACAACCGTGCGGCCCGCCTGATCGAACAGATGGAGGCCGAGGGCGTGGTCGGCCCGGCCAATCACGTGGGACGCCGCGAGGTGCTGTTGCCCGACCACGGAGATCAAGGATAGGTCGCATTTGCGCCCTTGAATGGCCCAAATGGGTCCGCATCTCTAGGGCGAACAAAAAGTCGACGAAAGGCAGATTCGCACATGCGCCCTATCCCGAGCATTCTCGAGAGCACACCGCAGTCCAGAGCAAGCCTCTCCGTCCGGCCGCTGGCCCTTCTGCTGGCCCTGTTCGCGCTGCTTCTCTCCCCCTTGTCTGCCAGCGCGTCGCTGGACGAGCTGGACCAGGAACAACGTGAGATCCTGGAAGAGGTCGAGGAATACTTGAACGGCATTGGCACCATGGAAGGCCGTTTCGCGCAGGTGACTTCGACAGGCAACTATGCCGAAGGCGAGGTGGCACTGCGGCGGCCGGGGCGCATGCGATTCGAGTACGACAGTCCCAACCCCACGCTGCTGGTGGCCGATGGCTTCAATCTGACGGTCTATGATCGTGAACTGGAGGAAGCCACCATGCTGCCCCTGCGCCAGACGCCGCTCTGGCTGCTGTTGCGCGAAGACGTTTCCTTTGCCGCTGACGACCTTGAAGTCCTCGGCGTCCGCGAGCGCGACGGCACCGTCGCCATCCTGCTGCAGCAGGCGGACGAACCCGGCATGGGCAGCATCGAGATCCAGCTGACCCGGGACCCTATGACCCTGAAGCGCTGGATCGTGACCGATGCACAGGGGGTTGAGACGACCGTTTCGCTGGCGAATCTCTCCTATGATGTCGAGTTCGAACCGCGCACCTTCAACGTCCAGAACCTTCCCGGCGTCATGGCCCCGGGCATGGATCCGCGCAACCAGAACCGCGGACGCTGACGCAGCCTACCCGCGCAGCCGGAAGGGACGCAGCAGCAGCTTCAGATAGGGACGCTCCTCTTCCCGCTCCACGCCGATCGGCATGTCCGGGTCGCGTGCCTTCGAGCTGCGCGAGCCGAAGAGGGGATCCCAGAAACTGAACAGGGTTCCGTAGTTGGAATCAGTGTCGCGCCGGACCTTGTGGTGATGCACCCAGTGGATCGAGGGTGTGATGAACAGCCTGGACAATGCCGTTTCCAGGCCAGGAGGCAGGCGCAGGTTCGAATGATGGAAAATGCTGGCCAGCAGGACCAGGGCTTCGAAGACCAGGATCGAACTGACCGGAAACCCCAGAAGCACGATCACGCCGGCGCGCGCCATTGCCGACAGCAACACCTCCCCGAAATGAAACCGCAACGCACTGCTGCTGTCCAGGAAACGGTCCAGGTGATGGACTTCATGGAAGCGCCAGAGGAATGCAAACTCATGGTTTGCGCGATGCCACCAGTAGATCAGGAAGTCCAGGATCATGAGATCCAGCGCGAGACCCGGCAGGCCCGTCCACCACTGGGGCCGCCAGTCGAGTGCATGACTCGCGGCCCAGACCGACAGCGGCAGGACCACCAGGGGTGACAGGCCGGTATTTAGCAACCAGAGCCCTAGGTTGCGGATCACACGCTGTACCGAGACCGCAAGCCGGGCGAGGAGTCCCCCGGACACAGCCTTTCCCCGGCCTTCCGGATAGGGGGCGGCCGGGAAAAGCCGTTCGAGCACGAAAAAACCGGCAAACCAGACGGCAACGACAATGCCCTTCCAGGCAAGCAGATTCTCGAGAGTCAGCTCCATGCCTTCAGTCTAGGCCGCTCCGGCCGGTGGACAAGGGCTCAGGAGGAAATGCGCTTGAGGGATAACCCCGACGGCGCTAGGAGAAAGATCCATGATCACCACCTCTCCGCGTCCCCTCGTAGGCCTGTCCGCCTGTTCGAAACGAATCGACGGCGCTTCCTATCATGCCATCGGTGACAAGTACCTGCGTGCCGTGGACGAAGCCGCAGGCCTGCTTCCCGTTGTATTTCCCGCCTTTGGCGAGGCCCTCGAGGTCGACGCCCTTCTGGACGGTATTTCGGGCCTGGTGTTGACCGGCAGTCCGTCCAATGTCCATCCACAACGCTACGAACAGGCGGAAAGCGATCAGCATGCACCCTTCGATGAAGCCAGGGACGGTGCCACGCTCTCGTTGATCCCAGCTGCCCTGGAACGGGGCCTGCCGCTGTTCGCGATCTGCCGTGGCATGCAGGAACTCAACGTCGCCCTGGGCGGCAGTCTCTGTCCTGCCGTGCATCAGGTGCCAGGGCGTATGGATTATCGTCGACCGGACGACCCCGATCCCGACATCCAGTATGGGCCGCGCCACCCGATCGAGATAGACCCCGACAGTTTACTGGCCACCCTGCTGCCCGAAGGGGATAAGCCAATCGAGGTGAACTCCCTGCATCATCAGGCCATTGACCAGCTTGGCTCCAGCCTCAAGGTTGAAGCATGGGCGCCGGACGGCACGATCGAAGCCGTCCGCTATGGCAAGGGCAAGAGTTTCGTGCTGGGTGTGCAATGGCATCCGGAGTACAAAGCTGCGGAGAATCCCGTTTCACGCGCCCTGTTCAGTGCATTTGCCCGTGCCGTGCGCCATTATGCCGCAGGTCGGCATCGGCTTTGAATCGTTTCGGTTGTTTGGCCCGGGCCGCGAGGACTCCTGCCGCGTGTGTTGCTTCAGGCGAATGACTGGGCTTCAAGCATGCAGGAATTGCAGGTCCCTTACCCTTCTTATCTATTGCAACAGGACCAAACTGCTCTAAATTTATAGTCAAAGGTGATGTCTATCAAATCACCTATATAGTGGGAGCCTGAGGTCCCCTGCCAAAACTCCCACGTCTCCGCGGAGCTACGGAACGCCCGGCTGCCCCCCGACCGGGCGTTCCTTTTTCCGGGTGGTGCCTGGATCCAGCCCTTCCTGGGACCCAGGCCCTTATGGGGCGCTTTTCCCCTGCTGCTCCTTCGCCTTCCCTTGCCGGTGGTTCCTGTCCACAAGCGGTTTACCTTGCCGGCACGATGCATATGATCGCGCGAACAGTCATTCTTGCATCACCCATGTGAAGGAGGCAGCGGGACCGTGAGCCTGAAAATCGCAACCTGGAACGTGAATTCCCTGCGCCAGCGCCTGCCCCATCTGGAACGCCTGTCCAAGGAGCACGCCCCTGACGTCCTCTGCCTCCAGGAAACCAAGGTGGACGACCCCCTGTTCCCGGGCGAGGCCCTGGCTGAGATGGGATACCAGCATCAAGCCTTCCGTGGACAGAAGAGCTACAATGGCGTGGCCATTGTCTCACGCATTCCCTTCGAGAAGCGGGATCACAGGATCTGGTGCCAGAAGGACGACAAGCGCCATGTGGAAGTGGAACTTCCCGGCGGCCTGGAACTGCACAATTTCTATGTTCCCTCGGGTGGACCAGACCCGGATCCGGACAAGAACGATAAATTCGCCCACAAGCTGTCCTTTCTCGAGGAAATGGCCCACTGGGCGAAATCCAACACACGCGGGCGGAAAGTCCTGATCGTCGGCGATTTGAACGTGGCCCCCTTGGAGAACGACGTCTGGAATCACAAGCGCCTGGTCCGCAGCGTCGGTCACACGCCGGGCGAATCTCAGCGCATGGCCGATCTGCTCGATGCTGGGGCCCTTGTGGACGTTCCCCGACATTTCACCCCACCGGACCAGCCGCTCTACAGCTGGTGGGGCTATCGCTATCCCTTGGCCTTCCAGAAGGACTATGGCTGGCGCCTGGACCATGCCCTGGCTTCCCAGCCCCTGATGCCGGAAATCCAGCGAATCAAGACCCTGCGCGACATGCGTGGCTGGGAGAAACCCTCGGATCACGTCCCGGTCCTGGTCGAACTGGCTACATGAACACGCCAGCGCAGACCAGCCTTCACTATCCGCCGGGCCAGCTTCTGGGGGACGACCTGCGGGCGCTGGCGGGCTTGGCTTTTGCGCTCGGCCTTCTGCTGGCCTCCGACTTCGCGCCCTTGGCTCTCTGGATCTGCGGCCCGCTGGCCGTGCTGTTTGCCCTGTTCGGGCTCAGGACTCTGGTCATGCATGTAACCTGGGTTCAGCTTGCACGCGCCGGACTTGAAAGATCCATCCGGCTTCCGGGCTTGACCCTGACGCGCCGAATGGACTGGGACCAGTTGCAGGATCTGCGCCTGCGCTATTACGCGACCCGGCGCCAGCGCCGCGAGATGCAGGGCGGCTATTTCCAGCTTGTCCTGCGTGACCCACAAGGACGCCTGAAATTCGAATCGACTCTGGATGGCTTTGACGCGTTGGCTGAAACCGCACTGGAGACTGCCCGAGAACAGGGTCTGGAGCTGGATGAAACCACGCGGGACAGCCTGTTCCATCTGGGCCTGGACCCCCGCACCTGAGCCCCCTTACGGCAACAGGCGGTAGCCGCCCGGCTCGGTGATCAGGACCTTGGCATCGGAAGGATCCTGCTCGATCTTCTGTCGCAGTCGATAGATATGCGTTTCCAGCGTATGGGTTGTGACGCCCGCATTGTACCCCCAGACCTCGTCCAGCAAGGTGTCCCGCGGAACAGCACGCGCACCGGCACGATGGAGATAGCGCAGAATCTGCGTTTCCTTCTCGGTCAGGCGAATCTTGCGGCCGCTTTCGCTGTGCACCAGGGATTTGGAGACCGGGTGGAAGCTGTAGGGTCCGATGGACAGAACGGCATTCTCGCTATGATCATGCTGGCGCAGTTGCGCCCGCAGCCGGGCCATGAGCACAGCCAGGCGGAACGGCTTGGTTACATAGTCATTGGCGCCGGATTCCAGGCCCAAAATGGTATCGGCATCGCTGTCCATGGCCGTCAGCATGATGATCGGCGCCTTCACCCCGGCCCGTCGCAGCAGGCGACAGAGATCACGCCCATCCATGTCCGGTAGGCCGACGTCCAGAAGCAGGGCATCATGGTACTCCTCACGCCCGATCTTCAGGCCCTCGGCCCCACTTTCGGCTTCCTGGATAACGAATTCCTCGTGCAGGCGCAGCTGTTCGCCCAGCGTCGTGCGCAACTCTGCGTCATCATCGACCAGCAGTATCTTGCGTGGAGCCGCGGCGCGCATCTCGTTCTAGTGCCTTTCCGGATCAGATTGCATGGATCAGCAATGCTCAGTCTGCAAGCCGGCAAAGGGCCCTGAATACAGCATGCCGGCTGTCCGCCAGGCTGTCGACAATGCTGAAGTGATTGCGACCCGGCAGTTCCAGGGTTTCGGACGTCTGGCCCGCCGCCTTCCAGGCCTGCGCGAAATCCCGTTGCTGCTGCTGGAATTCCTCGGTTTCCGCCCGTCCGACGGCCATGAAAAGCTTGGGCAACCGGCGAACTGATGCCGGGGGAATGTTGTACTGGGGGCTGGCCGCCTGCACAGCCGCTTCATCCAGCTGCAGAATGGGCTGCTGGTAGCTCTGTGCCAGGGGTGCCAGATCATAGAGCCCGGAAATCGACCCCACGCCCTTCAGGGTGTCGGGCGGCAAGCCGTAGTCCGCCTGCCAATCTGTCAGCAAGGCCATGACCGCCAGGTGACCGCCTGCCGAATGCCCAGCCAGGACCAGGCGGTCAGGGTCAAACTGCAGTTCCTCGGCATGCTCGTGAAGCCAGGCCACGGCATCGCGTATCTGCTTCACCATCTCCGGAATGCTCACATGCGGCGCCATGTCATAATTGATCGAAGCATAGGCAAACCCGGCCTCCTTGAAGGCACTTGCGGGAAAGCTGAAGTCGCCCTTGTCCAGAGACTGCCAGTATCCGCCATGGATGAAGGCAAGCAGCGGCGCCCCAGCCTCACTAGGCAGGAAGTAGTCCAGCTTCTGCAGAGGTCCCTTACCATAGGCCAGATCCCGACGAACCGCCAGTTCCTCGCGCGCGACGGCGCTTTCGGCCGCCCAGCGGCTGAAGTGCTGGCTGTGCTCGGGCGTGTGCTGGCGCTGGTTCAATTGACGGTCAAGTTCCGCCTTGTCCCAGCCGCGCCAGGTAACATCATTCATGATCCCTTTGCCCCTCTTCCTGTACTCGCGGCAACATTCTTGATCCACGCTATACGGCAAATCAATGCTACCGCCAACTTGAGAAGCAATTACCCGTGAACCAATTAAGAGTTCTGTTCGTATGAACATGGCAGCTATAAAAGCTAAACCATTGTCTTGGGGCACCTCGTGACGCTTGAATGACCAAGTTGTCCCCAACTACCTTTTGATGGCGAGCAAGCAGCGGAAAGTTGGTTTCATGAATGAATTCCCGGTGAACAGTCCCCTAAGCGGTCCGGATGCGCTCGATCCCGACTCCAGGATCGCCGTGGAGCGCGCTGTTTCCGAATTGCGCCGCGCCTGCCTGGTCTTCCTCGGGAGTGACAGGAGCGCCAAAGAACAGAGCCACCTGGTGCTTTCTGCCGAAAACGCAGACCACGAGGCAATGACGGCGCTGCGCCAGAACGGCCAAGAACAGGATGTTTGCTTGCTCCTGTCCGCCCCACGTGCCGAAGCACTCGGCCTCGTCAGCGAAGCGGACGCCCCACTGGCGCTCGACTGCACAGGGCTGGCCCTTGAGGATATCGTGCAACTGGCCAATCCCGCTGATGGCAGCAAGGATTCGGCGCCCCACGATCGCGAGGACCTGGCCGCGCGCATACGGCCCTTTCCGCAGGCATCGGCAGAAGCCGCGCTGGAACTGACAAAGCTTGCCCGCCTGCTGCCCGCAGCCTTGATACGGCCGGTCGGACAAAAGCCCGAAGGCATGCTGTCCGTTTCTCCCTCCCAGATACGACATTACCGCGGCACTGCCGCACTGATGATGAAACAGGTGGCTTCGGCCCAAGTGCCCCTGCTGGGCGCTGAGAATACCCGGATCGTTGCATTTCGCCCGGCCGACGGTGGACGTGAACACCTTGCCATCGTCGTGGGCAGCCCGAGTGATGAGTATCCCGTCCTGACCCGCCTGCATTCGGAATGCTTCACAGGTGATCTGCTGCGCTCGCTGCGCTGCGATTGCGGCGACCAGCTGCGCGGGGCGATAGAAGCCATGACGGCGGAAGGTGCCGGGATCCTGCTCTATCTGGCCCAGGAAGGCCGTGGCATCGGTCTTGTCAACAAGCTGCGCGCCTATCGCCTGCAGGACCAGGGGGCCGACACCCTGGAAGCCAACGAGGCCCTGGGCTTCGATGCCGACGAACGCGTCTACGAGCCGGCGGCGGAAATGCTGAAGCATCTGGGTTTCACACGGATCCGCCTGCTGACCAACAATCCTGACAAGGTGAGCGACCTGGCGCGTCACGGCATCACGGTCGAGGATCGTGTGACCCACAGCTTTCCATCCAACGGCCACAATGAAGCCTATCTGGACACCAAGGCGCGACGCTTTGGACACATGTTCGAAATCTAGCGCACCGGCCGCCGGACAGATATGCCGGTGGAAATCACATTTACGCCTTATTTGGGGCCTTTCGAAAACACATTCGCGGCCCACTTTCAGAGTTACACGGAGACTTCCCCTCTCTGTCAGAGGTTTTCCAGTCGACCTCCTTCAATGCCCCCAAGCATAGGCTGGAACCGCGGCCACCGGACCGACCCCCGGTGGCCGCTTTTTTCTTGTCTTGATCGCGCTTTGGCAGATCCTCCTGTCTCTGCTATAGCGCTGCATCATGAGCACGGCCCCGCATTCCCCTGCACAGCAGCACCCCTCGACCCAGCCCAACCGGCTGGAGGGCGTCGCCCTGGATTGCCTGCGCAGCGGTTGGCCGGTCTTCTGCGACCTTCATTTCCACCTGGAAAGCGGTGACCTGCTGCTGCTGACCGGCCCGAACGGCAGCGGCAAGTCCAGCCTTCTGCGAATTCTGGCCGGCCTTCTGCCTCCATCCGGCGGGGATCTTCTATGGAACGAGGCACCGCTGCATGGCGGAGACAGCCAATCCCCCGGTATCGGCTATGTCGGTCACCGCAATGCCATCAAGGCCAACCTGACACTTCAGGAGGACCTGGCCTTCTGGGCGCGTTTCCATGGACAGCCGCAGCACCGGATCCTCGATGCTCTGGAGGCCTTTGACCTGAAATCCCTGGCCGCCAGGCCAGGGCGGGTACTTTCCTCGGGCCAGGGACGACGCCTGGCACTGGCGCGCCTGAAAGTCGCGCAAATGCCGCTGTGGCTTCTGGACGAACCCCTGGTGGGGCTGGACAAGGCTGCGGTCCTGGCCCTGCGCAACGAGATCGAGCAGCATCGCCGCAACGGAGGGGTCGTCGTACTGGCCACCCATCAGGACATCTGGCCCGTCGAGGAACAGCGCCTGGACCTGAGCGCTTTCGCCGTCACGCCGGAGCGGTTGCGGGAACTGGAGTCATGAGCGCACTGGCCTCCTTGATGTGGCGCGATCTGCGCCTGGCCCTGCGTCAGAGTGGTGACGTCTTGCTGGCCGTGCTGTTCTTCATCCTTGGGGCGGCCCTCTTCCCCTTTGCCGTTGGCCCGGAGCCGAACCTTCTGCTGCGGCTTGGCCCTGGACTGATCTGGGTCATGGCGCTGCTGTCCGTCCTGCTGTCCCTGGACCGCCTCTTCGCCCCGGATCACGAGGACGGCACCCTGGATCTGCTGCTGCTGGCACCGGTCCCGCTGGAGGGCATCGTGCTGGCACGCATTCTCGCTCATTGGCTTGCGAGCGGGGGCCCTCTGATCCTGGCCACGCCGCTACTGGCCATATTTTTTGGCGTGCCGGCCCATGCCCTGCCGGTCCTGCTGGGCTCGCTGCTTCTGGGAACCCTGGCGCTCAGCGCCCTGGGCGCCTTGGGCGCGGCCCTGACCCTGGGCGCACGCCGAGCCGGCGTCCTGGTGCCGCTGTTGGTGTTACCGCTTTATATTCCAGTTCTGATCTTCGGGGCCGGGGCCGTGGATGCCGTCCTGACCGGCCTGGCCGCAAGGCCTCACCTTCTTCTGCTGGCTGCCGTCCTGCTGTTGAGCCTTCCCCTGGCCGCCCTGGCAGGCGCCGCGGCCTTGCGCCAAGCTGCGGAATAGCGGGGAACCCAAACCATTCCCTGATTCACCCCTGCAGGGGCGGTGGATTGCCGCACTGCAAGGCGATCGCTCTGGACCTTTGGGCCCTGAAAAGCCATTTTAGGCGCCGATATGCACCCCTTTGTCCAGGCAGGGGCCTGGACAAGGCAGAGGGCATCGGGAAACCGAAGACTAAAGTGACGCGCGCAACTTCAACATCCAGGCCAACAGCAAGCGGCGGGTCCTGGCATCGTTTTGCCAACCCGGGCCGTTTCCTGCGTATCTCCGGCCTTGTCTATCCCTGGTCTCTGGGGCTGGCCCTACTGTGCCTGGGCGTTGGGCTTGTCTGGTCCCTGGGCATTGCCCCCGCTGATTACCAGCAGGGTGAATCCGTGCGCATCATGTATGTTCATGTGCCGGCGGCCTGGATGGCATTATTCGCTTACAGCCTACTGGCGGCAGCCGGTGCTTCTCTGCTGATCTGGCGTCATCCACTTGGCGGCATCGCGGCAACGGCCATTGCCCCTGTGGGCGCGACCTTCACCTTCCTTGCACTGGTCACCGGTTCGCTCTGGGGCAAACCCATGTGGGGCACCTGGTGGGTCTGGGATGCCCGCCTGACCTCGGTGCTGATCCTGCTGTTCCTCTACCTGGGACACATGGCGCTCACCCACGCCTTCGAGAACGCCGAGCGCGGCCGCAAGGCGGCAGCTGTCCTGGCCCTGGCCGGCGTGGTCAACCTGCCGATCATCAAGTTCTCGGTGGACTGGTGGAACACCCTGCACCAGCCGGCCAGCGTCACACGGATCGGCACACCTGCCATACATGAGGCCATGCTCTGGCCGTTGCTGGTCATGGCCGGTGGCTTCATGTTCTTCTTCTTCGCGGTGGTCCTGCTGCGCATGCGGGCCGCTCTGGTGGCCCAGCGGGCCGAGGCCCTGGATCGCCGCATCATGTTGGGACGCTGATTTTCATGGACGGCCTGATTTCCTTTCTCTCCATGGGCGGTTACGGTGCCTACGTCTGGCCCAGCTACGGCCTGGCCCTGCTGGTCATGGGCGGGCTGTTCCTGCTCGCACAACAGGACCTGCGTCGTGGCGAACAGCGCCTGCAGGAGTTGAAACGAAGGGAAGCAGGCCTGCAGGACCAGGCTGGCGCGGATAATCCGGAGGCAGGACGATGACTCGCAAGCGGCGCCGTCTCTATATCGCGCTTGCCGGATTGCTGTGCATCGCCAGCGCGGCGGCGCTGATCCTCACGGCCTTCGAGGACAATCTGGTCTTCTTCTACTCCCCGAGCGACGTGCAGGCCAAGGGCCTGCCCGAAGGACGTACGGCGCGCATCGGCGGGCTGGTCCAGGAAGGCAGCGTGGAACACCTGGACGGCAATCGCGTCGAGTTCGTTGTAACCGATGGCACACACGATCTGTCCGTGACCTATCAGGGCGCACTGCCCGACCTCTTCCGCGAGGGCCAGGGCGTGGTGGCCGAAGGTCAGGCCGGTGAGGATGGAGTATTCCAGGCCCGTGAAGTCCTGGCCCGCCACGACGAGAACTACATGCCGGCCGAGGTTGCCGACGCCCTGAAGGAAAGCGGGGAGTGGCGGCCCGAATCCGGCGAGAGCCCAGCGGAGGCCAAAGGCCAGTGATACCTGAACTCGGGCATTTCTCACTGGTCCTGGCGCTGGTCCTGGCCGTCGTCCAGGGCTTCGTTCCCTTTGTGGGGGCGCTGCGGGGCGACAGCCGCTGGATGGAAGTGGCACGCCCCGCCGCACTGGGGCAGTTGGGCGCCATCGCCCTGGCCTTTGCGGCGCTCACCCATGCCTACGTGGTCAGTGACTTCACGCTGGCCAACGTGGTGGAGAACTCCCACTCGGCCAAGCCGATGCTCTACAAGGTCACCGGCGTCTGGGGCAATCATGAAGGCTCGATGCTGCTCTGGGTGCTGATGCTGGCGCTCTGTGGCGCCGGTGTCGCCGTCTTCGGCCGCAATCTGCCAGCGACCCTGAAGGCACGGGTCCTCTCGGTCCAGGCCTGGATCGCGCTCGGCTTCCTGTCCTTCACCCTGCTGACCTCCAATCCCTTCGAACGCGTCGCCAATCCGCCCCTGGATGGCAACGATTTGAACCCGTTGCTCCAGGACCCCGGCCTGGCTTTCCATCCGCCCCTGCTCTATCTGGGCTACGTGGGCTTTTCCGTGGCTTTCTCCTTCGCCGTGGCCGCCCTGCTGGAAGGCCGCGTGGACGCCGCCTGGGCGCGCTGGGTGCGGCCCTGGACGCTGGCCGCCTGGTGCAGCCTGACCGGCGGAATCGCGCTGGGCAGCTGGTGGGCCTACTACGAGCTGGGCTGGGGCGGATGGTGGTTCTGGGATCCGGTGGAGAACGTCTCCTTCATGCCCTGGCTGGCGGGCACGGCCCTGCTGCATTCCGCCATCGTGGTCGAGAAGCGCGATACGCTGAAGGCCTGGACCATCCTGCTGGCCATCCTGACCTTCAGTCTCAGTCTGATGGGCACCTTCATCGTGCGCTCCGGCCTGCTGACTTCGGTTCACGCCTTTGCCGTGGATCCCGAACGCGGCAGCTATATCCTGGGCCTGATGGCCATTGCCACCGGCGGCTCGCTGGCTCTTTTCGCCTGGCGTGCACCGGTCCTGAAGGCCGGCGGTCTTTTCGCGCCGGTCAGCCGCGAAGGCGGTCTGCTGCTCAACAACCTGCTTCTGGCAACGGCCACCGCCACGGTGCTGATCGGCACGCTCTATCCGCTGTTTCTCGAGGCCCTGACCGGCGGGCGTGTCTCCATCGGACCGCCCTTCTACAATTACACCTTCGTGCCCCTGATGCTGCCCCTGGTGGCTGCCATGGGCATCGGACCCTTCCTGGCCTGGAAGCGGGCCGACCTGGCCGGTGTACTGGGACGCCTGCGGATCGCGGCCCTTCTGGCGGTGGTGGTGGCCCTGGCCACCTGGTACCTGCAGAATGGCGGACCGGTGCTCGCTGTCCTGGCCATGGGCTTTGCCGTCTGGCTATTGGCGGCGACCCTCATCGAATGGGCCGAACGCGTCCGCCTGTTCCGCATCCCCCTGGGCGACAGTTGGCGCAGGGCGCGGGGCCTGCCGCGTTCCGCCTATGGCATGTCCCTGGCTCATGCCGGCCTGGCTGTCTGCATGATCGGCATGACAGGCTCCAGCGCCTGGAAGTCGGAACTGGTGGAAGCCGTCGAGCGCGGCGACAATCTGGAGATTGCCGGCTTTACCCTTACACTGCAGGATGTGGAAACCCGCCCCGGCCCCAACTACCGCAGCACCACCGGGATCTTTGAGGTCACGCGGGATGGCCGCAGCCTTGGCGTGCTGGAACCCGAACGTCGCTACTACCCCGTTGCCGGGCGTAATACCACCGAGGCGGCGATCCGGACCAATGGGCTTGGCGATCTCTACGCCACCATCACCGAACCGCCTGAGGAAGGGCAAGACTGGACCGCACGTATCTACTACGAGCCTCTGGTGCCCTGGATCTGGGCCGGGGCCGCCATGATGATGTTCGGTGGCCTGCTGTCCCTTGCCGACAGGCGGCTCAGGGTCGGTGCCCCGCGCCGCGCCGCACGACAGAACACCCGGGCACCGGTTGCCGCGGAATAGGAATCATGACCATGCTGCGCCGCTTGCTGTTCGTCCTCCCGCTCCTGATCTTCGCCGCCGCCGCGGCCTTCTTCGTCTGGGGCCTGGACCCGGATCGTGACCCCGGCGAGATTCCCTCTGTCCTGATCGACAAGCCGGTCCCGGAATTCAGCTTGCCGCCCATACGCGGCAGCGAACCTGGCGAAAGCACCTCCACCGGCCTGTCGAGTGCGGATCTCAGCGGTCAGGGCATCACGCTGGTCAACGTCTTTGCCTCCTGGTGCATGCCCTGCCGTGCCGAGCATCCCATCCTGACCGACCTGCGACGCCAGGAGGACATCCGTTTGGTGGGCATCAACTACAAGGACGAGTCGGAAGAAGCACTGGCGTGGCTGGACGAACTGGGCAACCCCTACGACGCCATTGGCGCTGATATGGAAGGCGACGCTGGGCTGGAATGGGGCGTCTCCGGTGTACCGGAAACCTTCTTCGTGGATAACGAGGGCATTATACGCTATCGCCATGTCGGCCCGATTCACGAGACCGAGCTCGACGACCTGATCCTGCCGATCCTGGAGGAGTTGCGGTGAGGCGCATCATCCTGCTGGTCCTGTTCTGCCTTGTTCTTCCGGGATCCGTGCTGGCTGTGCAACCCGACGAGAAGCTGGACGACCCGGCTCTGGAGGCACGCGCCAAGGAGCTTTCCGCCGAGATTCGCTGCGTCGTCTGTCAGAGCGAGACCATCGAGACCTCGAACGCCGGCATGGCCCGGGATATTCGCATCCTGATCCGCGAACGTCTTGCCGCCGGTCAGGACGAGGACCAGATCCGCGACTATCTGGTCTCGCGCTATGGCGACTACATTCTCTATCGGCCGCCGATGAAGCCTTCTACCTGGCTGCTCTGGTTCGGTCCAGCGCTCGTCTTTGTCATGGGGCTGGCCGCCTTGCTTGTCTATCTGAGGAAACGCCGCCCGAACCAATCGGCGACTGACCAGCTCAGTGAATCTGAGCAGCGCCGCCTGGCACAGCTCGTGGAAGAGGACAGGCAATCGTGAGTTGGTTGTTCTGGATCCTGGCCGCGGCCCTGACCGCCCTGATTGCCATTCTCCTGGTCCGTCCCCTGCTGAAAGGCGATGGGCGCGGCAACGACTCGGCTGGCGAAGAGGACCTGCAGGTCTATCGCGCCCAGCTGCGCGAGGTCGATCGAGACCTGGAACGGGGGGTTCTCGCCCAATCGGAGGCCAAGGCCGCCCGACTTGAAATCGAGCGCCGACTGCTGGCCGCTGACGCACGGCAGCGGCCGGAGCGTATTGGCCTGCCCAAGAAGGTCACGCGTCTGATGGCATTGGCGCTTCTGGCATTGCTGCCCCTTGGAACCCTCGGAACCTATCTCTGGCTTGGGCAACCCGGCCTGCCGGGCCAACCCCTGGCCCAACGGGGCGAGGAAGTGCAGGAACAGCGCAATATCGCTGAAATGGTCCAGGGCCTGCGCGCGCGCCTGGAAAACAACCCCGATGACCGACAGGGCTGGGAAATGCTGGGACGCAGCTATGGTGTTCTGGGGCGCTGGCAGGAAGCTGCGGAAGCCTACCGGGAAGCTCTGAAGCTGAGCGACGGTCCCCGCCCGGCCCTGCAATCCGCACTGGGCGAAGCTCTGGTCACCGTCAATCAGGGCGAGGTCAGCCCGGGTGCCGAACGCGCCTTCGATGCTGCATTGAGCGGAAATCCGCAGGACGCTCGGGCCCGCTTCTACAAGGCCCTCGCCCTGCATCAGCGTGGGGACTTGCGTTCCGCGCTGGATCGTTGGATCGCACTGGCCGAGGACACACCCCAGGATGCCGGTTGGCGGCCCATGCTGATGCAGCAGATTGCCGCCACCGCACAGGAGTTGGGTCTGAATCCGGAAGAGGTCAACGGCGGCGAAAGTACGGCAGAGCGCCCGTCCGTTCAGGACATGGACCCCGAGGAACAGGAAGCCTACATTCGTTCCATGGTTGATGGCCTGGCAGCTCGGCTGCAGGACAACCCCCAGGATCCGGAAGGCTGGCTGCGCCTGGGCCAGGCACGATTGGTCCTGGAGGAACGGGACGCTGCTGTGGAAGCGCTGGAAAATGCCCGCCAGCAGATCGAACAGCTTCCCGCCGACTCTCCAGAACGTGATGAACTGCAACGCGCTCTGGATAGCCTGGAACAGCGGCTATAGCAGTCGACATACGATTTCAGCTTGGCATCACGCCAATCTGGCGACTAGACTCCCCGGCAATATGAATGGCAAGTGGCCGCAAGGCCTTGTCGTCATTGCAAAGAGAACATGACCGCGACAGCCAATAGTCGCGGCAGGTCACAGGGATGCACAACTATGGGGCAAGCCGATCCGGCACTGCGCGTAGAGGATATCCGCAAGTCCTTCGGCAACCTGGAAGTCTTGAAGGGAATCTCCCTGACTGCGGAGAAGGGCGATGTCATCACCCTGATCGGCGCAAGCGGTTCGGGCAAGTCGACGCTGTTGCGTTGCATCAACCTTTTGGAGATTCCGGATTCAGGCCGCATCTTCCTGGGCACGGAAGAGTTGAAGCTGACACGCAACCGGGCTGGCCACAGCATTCCCGCCGACCGGCGCCAGGTGGATCGCATCCGCAGTCGTCTGGGAATGGTCTTCCAGTCTTTCAATCTCTGGACCCACATGACCATCCTGCAGAATGTGATGGAGGCACCGGTCCATGTCCTGAAAAAACCGCGGCACGAGGCCGAGGAACAGGCCATGGCCCTGCTGGAGAAGGTTGGGATCGCCGAGAAGGCGGCCACCTATCCTGCCCATCTTTCCGGAGGCCAGCAGCAGCGTGCAGCCATCGCCCGCGCGCTGGCCATGGAACCTGAAGTCATGCTGTTCGACGAACCGACCTCGGCCCTGGATCCGGAACTGGTTGGCGAGGTGCTGCGTGTGATCCGCCAGTTGGCAGAGGAGGGCCGGACCATGATCCTGGTGACCCACGAAATGGGCTTCGCCCGCGAGGTCTCCAGCGAAGTGGTCTTCCTGCACGAAGGCCAGATAGAGGAGCGCGGCACGCCGGACAGGATATTCGAATCGCCACAATCGGAACGCAGCCAGAAGTTTCTGGCGGCTCACCTGAGGTCCTGAGTGCACAGGAAAACGAGCGGACCCAGGTGCAAGACCATGAGTGAAAAGGGAGCTTGATCATGATGAAAGAACTGTTTGGAGCCGTCACGCTGGCGGCCGCCTTGACAGTGGGCCTGAATGCCCAGGCCCAGGACCAGGAAAAGGTCCTGATCGGAACCGAAGGGGCCTATCCGCCCTTCAACTACATCGATTCCGATGGCGAACTGGCCGGTTTCGACGTGGAAATCGCAAAAGCCCTCTGTGATGCCGCCAACTTCAACTGCGAATTCGTGGTCCAGGACTGGGACGGCATCATCCCCGGCCTTCTGGCCAAGAAGTACGACGCCATCATCGCCTCCATGTCCATTACCGAGGAACGCAAGGAAGTCGTCGACTTCACGGACAAGTACTACCAGACGCCGGCCAAGTTCGTGAAACCCGAGGACATGGACCTGGAGATCCCCGAGGACATCGATGAAGCCGCGGAAGTCCTGGACGGCATGACCGTTGGGGTACAGCGCGCCACGATCCACGAGAACTTCCTGAAGGACAACTTCCCGAACGTGGACCTCAGTCTCTATGCCAGCCAGGAGGAAGCCAACCTGGATCTGACCAATGGCCGTGTGGATCTGGTGATGGCCGATTCCGTCGTCCTGCTTGAAGGATTCCTCAACCAGGATGAAGGCGCGGATTACGAATTCGTCGGCCCCGATTACAGCGAGAAGGAATGGCATGGCGAGGGTGTCGGCATTGCGGTGCGTCCGGGTGAGGACGAACTGCTTGAAGCCTTCAATGAAGCAATTGCTGAAATCCGCGAGAACGGCACCTACAAGGAAATCAACGACAAGTACTTCGACTTCGACGCCTACGGCAGTTGAGGCAAGGACATCGGAGCCGCGCCATGACACCGGTGCGGCTCCTCCTGTCGTGACCTGATATCGCTGCTTGAACGGGGGCTGCATGCTTGATCTGCAGGGCTATGGCTGGATGCTGCTCGAGGGGTTGCAGGTCACCATCATGGTGGGACTCTGTTCACTGGCCCTGGCCATCTGCCTCGGCATCCTGGGCGCCGGCGCGAAACTGTCCGGCAGCCGCCTCCTGCGCGCGGCAGCCAACCTCTACACAACGGTTATCCGCGGCATACCGGAACTTCTACTGATTCTGCTGATCTTCTACGGTACGCCGACCTTGATCCAGAACCTGGCCGGCGATCTGGGCTATGATCTGCGGATCGACTTCAATCCCTTCCTGGCAGGCGTGATGACCCTGGGATTCATCTACGGGGCCTTTGCCACCGAGGTCTTTCGCGGCGCCTTCCAGTCCATACCCAAAGGCCAGATCGAGGCCGCTCAGGCCTGCGGCATGAATCGCAGTCTGGTCTTCAGGCGCATCATCCTGCCCCAGGTCTGGCGCTTTGCGTTGCCAGGACTCGGCAACGTCTGGATGGTGCTGATCAAGGCGACGGCCCTTATCTCGGTCATCCAGCTCGAGGAGCTGATGCGCACCGCTTCCATCGCCATGGGGGCGACACGACTGCCCTTTACCTTCTTCTTCATTGCCTCGCTGCTCTACCTGGCAATCACCCTGGCTTCGGTTCTGATCCAGCAGCGCCTCGAAGCCTGGGCCAACCGCGGGATCCGGAGGGCATGAGGGCATGAACCTTCAACTTGTTGTCGAGTCTCTGCCCCAGCTTCTGGGCGGGCTGAGCCTCACCCTTCAGATCACCGTCATTTCCGTCTTTCTGGGACTGGTTGTTGCGGTGCCCTCTGCACTCATGCGGCTCTCGCTCAATCCCTTCCTGCGCTGGCCGGCACATGCCTATATCTTCTATTTCCGCGGCACGCCACTTCTGGTGCAGCTGTTCCTGATCTACTATGGCGGGGGACAGTTCCGGGAGGAATTGGAAGCGCTTGGACTCTGGACCTATTTCCGGGAAGCCTATTTCTGCGCCGTCCTCACCTTGACCCTCAATACGGGCGCCTATACGGCGGAAATCCTCCGCGGCTCGATCCAGGCGGTTCCCCATGGGGAGGTGGAGGCCGCGCGCGCCTGCGGCATGAGCGGCTGGCTGCTTTTCCGCAGGATTGTCCTGCCAAAGGCCTTTCGGCTGGCCCTGCCGGCCTACTCCAACGAAGTGATCTTCCTGTTCCAGGCCACCTCGCTGGTCTCGATCATCACCCTGCTCGACCTGACGGGTGTGGCCCGTTCGATCGTCGCCCGCACCTTTGCGGTCTACGAGATCTACATTGCCGCGGGCCTGATCTATCTGGCCTGCAGCTATGGGATTCTCTATATCTTCAAGCGAGTGGAAAAACGCCTGATGGCCCACCTGCGACCCGAAGAACGCAGGCAGGCACAAAAGGCGACCGATCCGGCACAGGAAAACCTGCCCGTCTGAACGGCTGGAAGATCAGGACGCCAGGCGCTGCGGCTTCTGGCTGTTCCCGTTGGGACGGCGCTTGCGCTGGGCCTGTCCGTTACCTGCTGGACGCTTGTCGGGGCCTCCGTTCCGCCCGCCGCTCTTGCGTGCTTTTGCGGAAGCCGATCCGCGGCTGTTGCCGGACATCTCCGCCGGTCGGGCACTGCCATCCAGAGTCTCCAGGTTGCCACCTGTCAGACGCTCGATATCGCGCAAATATGTTCGCTCGTCCGGACTGCAGAACGAGATCGCCAGTCCGGATGCACCGGCACGGGCTGTCCGGCCGATCCGGTGCACATAGCTTTCCGGTACGTTCGGCAGGTCATAGTTGATGACATGCGTCACACCGCTCACATCGATGCCGCGTGCGGCAATGTCGGTGGCGACCAGGATGCGTGCCTTACCCTTGCGGAAGGCGCCCAAGGCGCGTTCGCGCTGGCTCTGGCTCTTGTTGCCATGCAAGGCGTTCGACTGCAGACCGGCCGTCTCCAGATCGCGGGCCACACGGTCCGCGCCGCGCTTGGTGCGGGTAAAGACCAGCGCGCGGGCATCCGGTGCGTCGGACAGGATCTCGCGCAGCAGATTTGCCTTGCCGCCACCCTGGACGAAAGCGATCTTCTGGTCGATGCGGTCCGCCGTCGTGGCGGCAGCAGCCACCTCGACACGAACGGGATCGTTCAGGAACTTGGCGGCCAGGCCGGCGATGGCGTTGGGCATGGTGGCCGAGAACAGCAGGGTCTGCCGCTTGCTCGGAACCAGCTTGGCAATGCGCTCGAGCGCATGAATGAAGCCCAGGTCCAGCATCTGGTCGGCTTCGTCCAGCACCAGGACTTCGACGTCCTGCAGCTGTACGGCGCGTTGGTCCACAAGGTCCAGGAGCCGGCCCGGCGTGGCAACCAGCACGTCGACACCCTTGTTGAGCGCGATGGCCTGCTTGCGGACGGGCACACCGCCGACAACGCAGGCAATATGCTGGCGCGTGAAGCGGGCATAGCTGCGCAGATGGTCTGCAATCTGTCCGGCAAGTTCACGTGTCGGACTGAGTATCAGGGAGCGGCAGCTCTTGGGTGCCGGGCGACGGTCCTGCGCCTTCAGACGCTGCAGAAGCGGCAGGCCAAAGGCGGCTGTCTTGCCGGTTCCCGTCTGGGCAATGCCCAGCAGGTCCTTTTCCTGCAGCACCAGCGGAATGGCGCGGTCCTGAATAGGTGTAGGGGTTTCGAAGTTCTGGGCACTCAGTGCCTTGAGAAGCTCGGCATTGAGGCCGAGATCGTTGAATGAAGTCAATTTACCTGTATTTCCGGTTGGCCCGGACTTGCCGCACAATATGGCGGATTGCACGTCTTTCCAGGAAAGGCGTGCGCCCGGGGCTGTATGAAAGCCCCGCGTGAAAAGGCTGACGATGTTTCAATATTGAGGCTTCTACCGGAGGACAGGGACACCTTGAAAGGGTCCCGCACGCAGTCGGGTGATCCGGTGAAGTGCCCTACTATGTCTATGGTGCAGCGCAAAAAGTCAAGCTGTCATTTCCGGGGTTCAGTCAAAAATTGAATCCCTCTGGAAAAAACACACATACGAATGAGGAAAAGTTGACCAGCCTGAACCCCGCGATTGGGAGAAGCGAATGACACTGAAAACCCTGCTCGTACATGTCGATGATACCCCGGCTGGCAAGGCCCGTCTCGATGCGGCCGTCACCCTTGCCAGCGACAAGGATGCCCATCTCGTGGGACTCGGGATCCGGCCGCCGGAGCCGGTCCCTGCCTATGGGGCTGCCGTGATACCCAAGGCGCTCGTGCGCGACATCTCCAAGGAGAACGATGAACACATGAGCGCGCTTCGAAAGCGGTTCGAGGAAAAGCTTCGCCAGGCTGGCCGCGAAGCCGCCGGCGAATGGAGAGCCGTGACTGGTGAACCGGAGGACTCGGCCAGTCTTCATGGCCGTTACTCGGACCTCATGATCCTGGGCCAGGTGGGACTGAAACAGACGCCCGAAGGCCTGCGCGACCTGGCCGAGGCCGTGATCCTGGAAAGCGGGCGCCCGGTCCTGGTGATTCCGGAAAAGGGCGCGCCGGCGTCCATCGGGCGCCGCATCCTGGTGGCCTGGGATGGCAGTCGCGAGGCCGCCCGTGCCGTGTCGGACGCCCTGCCCTTCCTGCGCGAGGCCGAAAAGGTGACCCTGCTGTCGGTGACATCCGATAATTCCCAGCAGCTGCCCGGTGCGGAGATTGCCGCACATCTTGACCGTCACGGAGTCAATGTCGAGAGCGACAGCCAGGCCGCACGCGGCCCCACCGGCGAAACGATCATGAAGCAAGCCGAAGGTCTTGGCTGTGACCTGATCGTTACCGGCGCCTATGGGCATGCCCGCTGGCGTGAAATTGTCCTCGGAGGCGTCACCAATACGCTGCTGCGGCGCAGCCCGCTTCCGGTCTTCATGTCCCACTGAGCAACCCGACAGGAAGCCATATGCAGGAAGACCGGCGGGAGCTCCCGCCGGTCTTCCTGTTTTTCTACCCCTTGTCTGGCAAGGCCATCCTCAACGTGGGGCCATCACCATGGTCATCTGACGGCCTTCCATCTTGGGAGACTGCTCGATCTTGCCGAGCTCTTCGGTCTCGTCGCGCACCCGGTTCAAGAGCTTCAGGCCCAATTCCTGGTGAACCATCTCGCGCCCGCGGAACCGCATGGTCACCTTGACCTTGTCGCCTTCACTCAGGAAACGCTGGATTGCCCGCATCTTCACATCGTAGTCGTGCTGATCGATGTTGGGGCGCATCTTGATTTCCTTGACCTCGATGGTCTTCTGCTTCTTGCGCGCCTCGTTGGCACGCTTCTGCGCCTCGTACTTGTACTTGCCGTAATCAAGTATCTTGCAGACGGGCGGATCCGCATTCGGGACGATCTCGACGAGATCGAGTCCCGCTTCGTCGGCGCGTTCCATCGCATCGCGAATCTCGACGACGCCGACATTTTCCCCTTCTTCATCGATCAGTCGAACCTTGGGGTTGCGAATCTGATCATTTACGCGCGGTCCATCCTTGCTAGGTGCCGCGTCCATTGGTGGTCTTGCTATGGATATGTCTCCTGTTTCTGTTAAGTCCGCTGTCCCGGCACGCCGGGACCATTGCTCACTCCGAGGCCCTGTCGGGCGCCCGAGCTTCCCACTCCAGTTTATTCACTGCCTCTTTCAGCGCAAGCGACTCCTGTTCCTTTGAGCCAAGCCAGCGCAGATTGACGCTTTGGCTGTCGGCCTCGCGCTTGCCAACTACGGCGATCACCGGAACCTTCGCATGGGAATGTTCGCGGACCTTGTAATTGATCTTCTCGTTGCGCAGATCCGTTTCCACGCGCAGACCTGCGGCTTCCAGCTGCTCGGCCACCTGCTTGGCATAATCATCGGCATCGTTGGTGATCGTGGTCACGACCACTTGTAGCGGGGCCAGCCACAGCGGAAAGCGACCCGCGAAATTCTCGATCAGGATCGCCAGGAAGCGCTCGAAAGAGCCCAGGATGGCCCGATGCAGCATGACCGGGCGCTGGCGGCTGCCATCCTCTGCCACATAACTCGCCTCCAGGCGTTCCGGCAGGACGAAATCCGCCTGCAGGGTGCCGCACTGCCAATCCCGGCCGATGGCATCCTTCAGGACGAATTCCAGCTTTGGCCCATAGAAGGCGCCTTCGCCGGGGTTGAGCGTATAGTGGAGGCCTGCTGCCTCGGTGGCTTCCTTGAGCGCCTTCTCGGCCTTGTCCCAGACGGCATCGCTTCCAGCCCGGGTCTCGGGACGATCCGAGAACTTGACCGTGATATCGGCGAATCCGAAATCCTGGTAGACCGTCTTCAACAGGTCACAGAAACGCTTGGTTTCCGTGACGATCTGGTCCTCGGTACAGAAGATATGGGCATCGTCCTGGGTAAAGGCCCGCACGCGCATCAGACCGTGCAGCGCCCCCGAGGGCTCGTTGCGGTGGCAGCTACCGAATTCCGCCATGCGATAGGGCAGGTCCCGATAGCTGGTGATGCCCTGCTTGTAGATCTGAACATGGCCCGGGCAGTTCATCGGCTTGACCGCCAGGATGCGATCCTCGCTTTCCGCAATGAACATATGCTCGCGGAACTTCTCCCAGTGCCCGGAGGCCTCCCAGAGGTTGCGGTCAATCAGCTGGGGCGTCTTCACCTCGTGATAGTCGGCGTCTTCCAGGCGCCGTCGCATGTACTCTTCCACCGTGCGATAGAGCGTCCAGCCATGGGGATGCCAGAACACCGAACCAACGGCCTCTTCCTGCAGGTGGAACAGCTTCATCTCGCGCCCAAGCCGGCGATGGTCGCGCTTGGCCGCCTCTTCCAGCATGGTCAGGTAGGCCTTCAGGCGCTTCTCGTCTTCCCAGGCCGTGCCGTAGATGCGCTGCAGCTGCTCGTTGCTGGAGTCGCCGCGCCAGTAGGCACCCGAAACCTTCAGCAACTTGAAGCCGTGACCCAGCTTGCTGGTGGTGGGGAGGTGCGGGCCCAGGCAGAGATCCAGCCAATTGCCCTGGCGATAGATGGTGATGACCTCGTCCTCGGGCAGGCTGCGGATATGCTCGGCCTTGTAGATTTCGCCGATGGATTCGAAGAAAGTGATTGCTTCGTCGCGATCCCAGACCTCGCGCTTGATGGATTCATCGCGCTTGACGATCTCGTGCATGCGCGCCTCGATCTTTTCCAGGTCCTCCTCGGAAAAGGGCTCGTCGCGTGCAAAATCGTAATAGAAACCGTCTTCGGTCGCCGGTCCGAAGGTCACCTGGGTGCCGGGATAGAGTTCCTGAACCGCCTCGGCCATGACATGGGCCGCATCATGACGCAGCAACTCCAGTGCGTCTTCGTGGTTGCGCGTAACGATCTCCAGCCGGGCGTCCTGCTCGATCGGGCGCGTCAGGTCGCGCAGCTCGCCATTCACCTTCACGGCCAGTGCCGCTTTTGCCAGGCCGGTCCCGATGGAATCCGCCACTTCCTGGCCGCTCACAGGGCCATCGAACGTCTTTTCCGATCCATCCGGCAGCGTAATCGCAACCATGCCGGTGCCTTCCTTCCCAAACGAGAGTCACAAAACCGATAGAGTGCCGGGACTTAGGGGGCTTTTCATAGGCTGTCAAGAAAAGCCGGGCCTGCTAGCCTGCGGTGCAGTCAAGAGAATGCCAGAGAGAGCAGGAGCCGTCATGAGCGAAGCAGAACGACCCGCAGAATTTCTGACGTCATCCAGTGGAACCCGCCTTGCCTGGAGACGCCTCGAGGGGACCGTGCCAGGTGTTGTCTTCCTGGGCGGCTACAAGTCCGACATGACCGGGACCAAGGCCACGGAGCTGGAACGCCATTGCCAGGCCAGAGGGCAGGCCTTCCTGCGCTTCGACTATTCCGGACACGGCGAATCCGACGGCACCTTCGAGGAGGGGACCATCGGACAGTGGACGGCCGACGCCCTGGACGTGATCGACCAGTTGACCGAGGGGCCACAGATCCTGGTGGGCTCTTCGATGGGTGGCTGGATCATGCTGCTTGCCGCCCTGGCCCGTCCGGACCGTGTCGCCGCACTGCTCGGCATCGCCGCCGCCCCGGATTTCACCGAGGACCTGATGTGGGAACAGCTGACACCCGAGATGCGTCAGGAGGTCATGGACAAGGGGCGTCTTGAGGTGCCATCGGACTATGCCGAGTCGCCCTACATCATCACACGGTCCCTGGTCGAGGATGGCCGCCAGCGTCTGCTGCTGCGCAAGCCGCTGGAGATTGCCAGCCCGGTCCGATTGCTTCACGGCATGGCCGACAGCGATGTACCTTACCGCACGGCCATTCGCCTGGCCGAAACCCTGACGACACCCGATGTCGAGATCAGGTTCGTGAAGGATGCGGACCATCGCTTTTCGACGGAGCGTGAGCTGGGCCACCTGAAGGAAACCCTGGACCAGCTCACACAGCAGATCAACTGAGCACGACCGGATCGGCAAGCCGTCTTCAGGTCTTCAACAAGGCCTTGAGGCCGCTTCGATAATCCGGATAGTCCAGACGGACGCCCAGTTCCTCCTTGATCCGTCGATTGCAGACCCGCTTGTTGTCGTCATAGAAGCTGCGCGCCATGGGTGAGAGATCCGCCTCCTCAAAGGGGACGAGAGGCGGCGGTTCGACGCCCAGAAGTTCGGCGGCATGGGTCACCACCTCGGCCGGATCGGACGGGTCGTCATCACAGACATTGTACGCCCGGCCCGGATAGGAATTGGCCATCGAGGCTTCCAGCACCTTGGCAATGTCGTCCACATGGATACGGCTGAAGACCTGGCCCGGCTTGTGCAATCTGCGCGCCTTCCCCTTCCGCAGGCTTTCCAGCTGGTTGCGGCCTGGCCCGTATATTCCGGCCAGGCGGAACAGATGGACCGGCAGGCCTTCCGTCCTGTGAAGTTCCAGCCAGGCTGCCTCGGCGTCCGCACGGCGTTGACCGCGCGTACCGCTTGGGTGGATGCGAGAGTCTTCATCCACCCAACCTCCATCCGCATTTCCATAGACACCGGTCGTCGAGAGATAGCCGACCCAGCTCAAGGGATGGAGCTTGGCAATATCCTGCGCATGTGCATTCAGGACGGGGTCACCGTCCGCGGAGGGCGGCACGGAACTGAGCAGGTAGTCACTGCCGGCCAGCGCCGCTGCCGGATCGGCCAGCGGTGTCTCGTTATCGAACAGCCAGACCTCGATCCCACGTTCGCGAAGCGCCGCAGCCTTCTCGACCGTGCGGGTCGTCCCGGCGACCTGCCAGCCTCTTGCCTGCAGGCGCTCGGCAAGATTCAGGGCGCTGAATCCTAGACCGAAACAGAAGAATCTGGGCGACCCTGCAGAAACGTCTTCTTTTCGTTCTTCCCTCATCCCGGCAAGATGCCCCAGCAGACCTTGTCGGCCAAGCGGAGAAAGGGGAAACTTCGCAACATGTCTTGGATTCGCAAAGCTCCAACCTGCCGCATCGTCGGCCCGCTCCTTCTGCTGGCGGCTCTGCTGCTCGGACAGCCGGCCCTGGCCCAGGACGCCCCTCCAACGTCGGAAAAGAACGGGGAAGAGAGCACGGAAGAGCTTGCGGAAGGGGACAGCCAGGAACGTTACCAGCGCTGCATGGATCTGGCGCGCCACGAGCCCGAGAAGGGTTTGGCTGCAGCCCGCCTCTGGCAGGACGAATCGGATGCAGAGCCAGCCGCAGAGCACTGTGCCGCGGAGGCACTGATCGGCCTGGAGCGCTATGACGAAGCAGCCCGCCAATTACAGCAACTCAGTGAACATGTCCCCGATTCGCGCAAAGGCCAGCTGTTCGCTGACGAGGGTTGGGCCTGGATGATGGCGGAGCAGCCGGAACGTGCCTATGACGCACAGACAGAAGCCCTCAGCCACCAGCCCGATAACGTGGAACTCTATATCGACCGCAGCATCGCACTGGCCGACATGGAACGCTATTGGGAATCCGTGGATGACTTGAGTCGGGCACACGACCTGGCGCCGGATCGTGTGGATGTCCTGACCTTGCGAGCCAGCGCCTACCGCCGGGTGGATGCACCGCAACTGGCCCTGGACGATGTGCTGCGTGCCCGCGAGCTCGCGCCGGGAGATCCCGGTCTCAAAATTCAGGAAGGCATCATGCGCGTTGAACTGGGGCAGGCAACCCGGGCAGCGAGCCTCTGGCAGGACGTTATCAATTCCCAGCCGGGAACAAGAGCCGCCCGCATTGCCGAGGAGAACCTGGAACAACTGGGCGAAGAATCGCCTCCGAATGAAGCCGATACGGAGCGCGAATAAAAAAACCGCCGGCGAAGTGCTCGCCGGCGGGTGTCAAGTCTTGCCCGTAGCTGTAAAACCACAAGCTGAGATGGAAGACAGTGATAGCTGTAATTTCATTGAAGGGGGCCGTCAACGGTAAACCAAGCACTCTTAAATTATATATTGTGGGTATACAAAAAAATCGTGTGATATTTCACCAGACCAGAAAAGAAACCTAGCATATTATACTGAATACACTTTTGTAGACTTCTTTATCTAAACTTCAGAAGTCCAGGTCCGCGTAGTGCTTCGGTGGCGGGTTGCTGGCCAGGTAGTCCGCCAGGATCGGCCGCATGGAGGGGCGCGACTTGATTCTTGCGTACCAGTCACGCGCACCCGGGTGCTGGTCCCAAGGAACGTGGTCCAGGTAATCCAGACAGGAAATATGCGCGGCCGCCGTCAGGTCGGCCAGGCCCAGGTGTTCCCCAGCCAGCCAGTTGCGTCGCTCCGCCAGCCAGCCGATATAGTCCAGATGATGATGGATGTTGTGATTGGCGGCGCGAATCGCCGAGGAATCGGGGTTGCCCATGCTCAAAAGGCGCTTCATCACCTTTTCCTCGATCAGCAACTCGGAAACCTCGCGCGCGAACTTTCGATCGAACCAGTTGACCAGGCGCCGCGTTTCGGCGCGATCCAGGGCTGTGGCTCCCAACAAGGAGGGCTCGCTGCAGGTTTCCTCCAGGTATTCGGCAATAACCTGGGCATCCGGCAGAATGGTCCCGTCGCTTTCCACAAGGACAGGGACCTCACCCGCCGGGTTCAGCCTCAGGAAGGCATCACGCCGTTCCCAGACCTGCTCGGTTTTCAATTCGACCTCCAGGCCCTTTTCCGCCAGCAACAGGCGGATCTTCCGGCACCCGGGATCAAGTGGGAGATGATAGAGGAGTCTCATGGGCTTGGACTATAGCGTTGCCGCCCCCCGCCTGAACAGTCTTCCCTTGCTGCGTGCCTGAGAAATGCCACAAGACCCAAGGTCATTGGCCGCAACCTGTCCACAGGCGTTGCGAGCTGACATATTCCCCCCTATCTTGCGCCGCAACCGGGCTGGGCCATGACACGGGGCCCCGTCTCTCAGCCTTTCGATCGAGAGCTCTATGACAACCGACCTCAGGCATATTCGAAATTTCGCCATTGTGGCCCACATCGATCACGGCAAGTCGACACTGGCCGACAGGCTGATCCAGGTCTGCGGTGGTCTGACCGAACGCGAGATGAAGGAACAGGTCCTGGATTCCATGGACCTGGAACGCGAACGTGGCATCACCATCAAGGCCCAGACCGTACGCCTGACCTATAAGGCCCAGGATGGCGAGACCTATGTCCTGAACATGATCGACACTCCAGGTCACGTGGACTTCAGCTACGAGGTCAGCCGCTCGCTCAAGGCCTGCGAAGGTTCGCTATTGCTGGTCGATGCCAGCCAGGGCGTCGAAGCCCAGACGCTGGCCAATGTCTACCTGGCCCTCGAGCACGACCACGAGATGGTCCCGGTGCTCAACAAGGTCGATCTGCCGGCCGCCGAACCCGACCGCATCAAGGAACAGATCGAGGAAGTGATCGGTCTGGACGCATCACATGCCCTGGAGATTTCCGCCAAGACAGGTCAGGGCGTGAGTGACGTGCTGGAAGCGATCGTTCAGCAGTTGCCCCCGCCCCAGGGCGATACCGAAGCGCCCTTGAAGGCACTGCTTGTCGACTCCTGGTTCGACCCCTACCTGGGCGTGGTCACCCTGGTGCGTGTCATGGAAGGGCGCATCAAGGCCGGCATGAAGATCCGCATGCTGGGAACCCGGGCGCTCCACGATGTCACCCAGGTGGGTGTCTTCCGACCGGGCAAGACCAAGGTCGACGACCTGGGACCCGGCGAGATCGGTTATGTGATCTCGGGCATCAAGGACATCGCCGATGCCAAGGTGGGCGACACCATCACCGAGGAAAAACGCCCCTGCGAAAAGCCGCTGGAAGGCTTCCAGCCCTCAGTCCCAGTGGTCTTCTGCGGCCTCTTTCCCAGCGACACCTCGCAGTACGAGGACCTGCGCGATTCCCTGGGCAAGCTGGCGCTCAACGATTCCTCCTTCGTTTTTGAGCCCGAAGTCTCGCCCGCGCTCGGCTTCGGTTTCCGCTGCGGCTTCCTGGGCCTGTTGCACCTGGAGATCGTGCAGGAACGCCTGGAGCGTGAGTTCGGGCTGGACCTCATCACCACGGCCCCTTCCGTCGTCTATCATATCTACATGAAGAACGGCGAGATGAAGGAACTTCACAATCCCACGGACATGCCCGAGCCCACCCAGATCGATCACATCGAGGAACCCTGGATCAAGGCAACGATCCTGGTGCCCGACGATTTCCTGGGGCCGATCCTGAAGCTTTGCGAAGAACGACGCGGCGAGCAGCTGGACCTGACCTATGTGGGCACCCGCGCCATGGTGGTCTATCGCCTGCCCCTAAACGAAGTGGTCTTTGACTTCTATGACCGTCTGAAGTCGGTCACCCGCGGCTATGCCTCCTTCGATTATCAGCTGGACGGCTATCGCGAAGGCGATCTGGTCAAGCTGACCATCATGGTCAACGGCGAGCCGGTGGACGCGCTCGCTCTGGTGGTCCACCGCAGCCAGGCCGAGGTGCGCGGACGCGCGCTTTGCGCCCGGCTGAAGGACCTGATCCCGCGCCAGCTCTTCAAGGTGGCCGTCCAGGCCGCCATCGGCGGCAAGGTGATCGCCCGCGAGACGGTCGGGGCCATGCGCAAGGACGTCACCGCGAAGTGTTACGGTGGCGATGCCACCCGCAAGCGCAAGCTTCTGGAAAAGCAGAAGGAAGGCAAGAAGCGCATGCGCCAGTTCGGCAATGTGGAAATCCCCCAGTCGGCCTTCCTGGCCGCCCTGCGCATGGACGAGGATTGAGGAAGAACCGCGACCCGGAAAATACAGGCTTCTGCCAGAACACAGACTTCGAGATTGAAAAAGGCGGTCACAGAGGACCGCCTTTTTCTTGATCAGGACTATGAACCGAAGAATCAGCGGTTCATGCGGTTTTCCACCAGGTCATCCACCACGGCAGGATCGGCCAGGGTCGAGGTGTCCCCCAGGTTGCTGTAATCGTTCTCGGCGATCTTGCGCAGGATGCGGCGCATGATCTTGCCCGACCGGGTCTTGGGCAGTCCGGGCGCCCACTGGATCAGGTCGGGCGAAGCGATGGGCCCGATCTCCTGGCGCACCCACTGCACCAGCTCCTTGCGCAGCTCCTCGCTGGGCTCCTCACCGGCAACCAGGGTCACATAGGCATAGATGCCCTGCCCCTTCAGGTCGTGGGGATAGCCCACCACGGCGGCCTCGGCGACCTTCTTGTGAGCAACAAGGGCCGACTCGACTTCTGCAGTGCCCATGCGGTGACCGGAGACGTTGATCACGTCGTCCACGCGGCCCGTGATCCAGTAATAGCCATCCTCGTCGCGGCGGCAGCCGTCACCCGAGAAATACTTGCCGGGATAGGTGGAGAAATAGGTCTGCACGAAGCGGTCATGGTCGCCGTAGACCGTGCGCATCTGGCCCGGCCAGGAATCGGCGATGCAGAGATTGCCCTCGCAAGCTCCCTCCTGGACCTTGCCGTCGGTATTGACGATTTCCGGCTTCACCCCGAAGAAGGGCTTGGTGGCCGAGCCGGGTTTCTGGTCTATGGCGCCGGGCAAGGGTGAAATCATGATGCCGCCGGTCTCGGTCTGCCACCAGGTATCGACGATGGGGCAGCGTTCTTCGCCCACTGTCTTGTAATACCACAGCCAGGCTTCCGGATTGATCGGTTCACCCACGGTCCCCAGCAGGCGCAGGGACTTGCGGCTGGTCTTCTTCACCGGCGCGTCGCCTTCGCGCATCAGGGCCCGGATCGCTGTCGGTGCCGTGTAGTAGATGCTGACGTTGTGCTTGTCGCAGACCTGCCAGTGACGTGCGGCATCCGGATAGTTGGGCACGCCTTCGAACATCAGGGTCGTGGCACCGTTGGCCAGCGGCCCATAAACGATATAGCTATGGCCGGTCACCCAGCCGACATCGGCCGTGCACCAGTAAACCTCACCGTCCTTGTAGTCGAAGACGTATTCATGGGTCATCGAGGTATAGACCAGATAGCCGCCCGTGGTGTGCAACACGCCCTTGGGCTTGCCCGTGGAGCCTGAGGTATAGAGGATGAAAAGCGGATCCTCGGCCCCCATCTCCTCGGCCGGACAGTCGTCGCCGACAGTCTCGAATTCCTCATGGTACCAGAGATCTCGGCCATCCTGCCAATCGATGTTACCGCCCGTGCGGCGCACCACCAGGACGTGCTTCACACCGGGACACTTGGCCAGCGCCTTGTCCGTATTGGCCTTTAGCGGAATTTTGCGGCCGCCGCGCAACCCTTCGTCCGCAGTGATCACGAAGTTGGATTCACAGTCCTGAATACGCCCGGCCAGGGCATCCGGCGAGAATCCGCCGAAGACGACGGAATGGATCGCACCGATGCGTGCACAGGCCAGCATGGCGTAGGCCGCCTCGGGAATCATTGGCATGTAGATGGTCACCCGGTCGCCGCGCGTGACGCCGCGCGCTTTCAGGATGTTGGCCATTCGGCAGACCTGGCGATGCAGCTCGCCATAGGTGATGGTCTTGTCCTCGCCGGGTTCATCACCTTCCCAGATGATGGCGGCCTGGTCCTTCTTGGCCGGCAGGTGACGATCAATGCAGTTCACGGCCGCATTGGTCGTACCGTCGGCAAACCAGCGGATATGCACATCATCCGGGTCGTAGCTGACATCCTTGACCTGGCTGAAAGGCTTCATCCAGTCGATGCGTTTGCCATGCTCGGCCCAGAAGCCTTCCGGATCCTTGATCGAGCGGCGGTACATCTCTTCATAAGCCTGCGCATCCACATGCGCGCTGCGAGCAATGTTCTCCTTGACGGGGATGACCTGCGAGTCCGACATTTTTATGCGACGCTCCCTCTTGACTGTTTTAATGAAACCCGCGGGATCGAACCCATCGGGTTGTCGCTTATCGTCTTGCTCATATCTGGGAGGGATTAAAGCGGGAATAAAGGCCCGACTCAACCATGGTCCTGTTCTACCATACCGATAACGCTGCACTTTTTGGCCAGAACCCCCTCCGAGACCGCTGCCCACAAGTGGCCTTCAGCATGCAAAGCGAGTGTTGCGGGACGGGGGCGACAGCGCTAAGTTCCGGGCCCAGACGATGCGAAAGTCACGTCTGACGTGATGGGGCGTAGCCAAGTGGTAAGGCAACGGTTTTTGGTACCGTCATGCGCAGGTTCGAATCCTGCCGCCCCAACCATCCCCTCAGTTTCTCAGAAACAATGAGTGCTAAGGAAAATTTATAGAGCTCTTCGGCTCATAAAGCGGTTATATCATATAATAATTTTTCAGAATTACCCAGTCTTCACTAAGCAAAAATCGATCATGCTCCGATACATAAGAAATAATTGGATTGCGATAGACCTGATATTAATCGGCTAATACCTGGATAGATTATTTACTAAGATCACATCTAGACACACCCTGGGAAGGACGTGATACTTAGGAATCACTAAGTACTGCAGACTCAGAAACGCTGCATCTAAAGATAAACACCAAAGTCAGAGGGGGCTTTCCATGCTAAAATATTTCGTGGCAGTGGGATTCATAATTTTACTCACCGGATGTTCCAGTATCTCTGTCGAGCCGCCATCTCAGCAAGATTATCAAAAATCAAAATCGTTCCAGATCTCCTACGACACGGCATGGAACCGGACTGTCGACTGGTTTGCGGATCACAACGTCACCATCGAAAAATTATCCAAAGAATCTGGTCTCATTACCGCAAAATATCAGCTTGAGACATCGGAACGTTTCCTTGACTGCGGCAACATTAAAGCTACAGGTTTGCTTGGAGACCCTCGTATCACGCGTACTGGGTCACTAAACGTGACTGTGCGGCCTGAAAGTACGGAACAAACCAAGGTTAACGTTAACTTTTTCGGTCAATATGAAGTAGTTGGAAGAGATGCCTGGGACGGTCGCCAGATAGTGGTTGATGGCTCTTGCGTATCAACTGGTGAACTTGAACAGAGCATTTTTTCGTACCTTGGAGGTAGTTGAGATTGCTCTTTGTCTCAAATGGCATCACCCATCCCAATATGCCATATGCCGATTTTGGGATTTGTTAGCAATATCAAAGGGATGGACGTGAATAAACCTATAGACCAAGACAACAGTGAAGCAGGCCAAACCTTAAAGACCTAGACCTTGGTAGGGGCACATGCACTGTTCACCCTCTGAGAATGTGGCTGCGTTGTTTGACAGCTTTTTGGTAGCGGCATTCGCAGGTTTGAATCCTGCCGCCCCAACCATTCACCGCTTCTTGCTTCAGTTCGGATCATCATCTGAAGCCGCCAGGACGACGCGATTCCGGCCCTCGGCCTTGGCACGATAAAGGGCGGCATCCGCCCGTGCCAGGGCCATCGCTGGATTTTCGTCCTGCACAAGCAGTTCGCTCACGCCGATGCTCACCGTGCAGCTCAAAGGCGTCTCTGTCCCCGCCTCCACCTCCAGGTTCTCCACCAACCGTCGCAGCTTCTCCGCCACGGCCATTCCGGTCTTCGGCGCAATACCAGGCAACAGCACGGCAAATTCCTCGCCGCCCACCCGTCCCAGAACATCCGATTGGCGCAGATGCCGCGTACAGGCCTCGACGACCCGGGTGAGCACTTGGTCTCCCGCCTGATGGCCATAGGTATCATTGATCACCTTGAAGTGATCGATATCCAGGGCCAGCAGCGTGCAGGAACCGGCTTGCCGTTTGACCTGTGTGTGCAAGATATCGGCCCAATGGAGGAACCCACGACGGTTGCGACCGCCGGTCAGAACGTCGGTGCCTGCTTCCCGATGGAGCTCCCGGGCGCGCTCCATGAGGCGCACAAAGGCGGGACGAAAGATCACGGCACCCAGCAGCAGCACGGTCAGCAGCAGCAGACCGAAGAGGGTCCAGAGCATCCAGCGCATATACCGCATGGCATCGCCGGCCTGTTCGACGTAGCGCTCGACGGCCAACCCCAATCCCTGAAGCACCAGACTGCCCTCGTGTTCGCGCAGATGCTGAAGATAGGGGTTGTTTATGTCGAGCGCTCCGGGGTCGTGGGCCAAAAGACCCTCGGCTGCACCCAGGAAGCCGCGTACGCGCATATCAAGACGATAGGGCGGGTCGAAGTAGATGGGATCTGCCACATCGGTATAGATCTGCGAAGGAGCGTGCTTCAGCAGCTCTTCGTGACTTTGGCGCATCTCGCGGACAGCCAGGTCCAGGCCGCTGTGAAGGTAATTCCGTTCATGGGGCGTTTCCGCCAGAACGTAGCGATAGGCCAACTGGATAATACGTTGCGAAAGCATCTGCTGGCGGCCCGCCAACTCAATGACTTCAGCCGATTTTTCCTCAGCCAGCAGAAGCCGATCCATCACCAGATTGGAGCCGGCGGCCAGCAGCAGGATCAGAAAAAGCCCCGCGATATAGCGATTGGCCAGGCGCTTTTCCGGGCCCAGCGGATCCATTATCCGGGAAAAGTCGGCTTTCATTGTGGGTCGGCAACAACTTCGCTCAGGGCGTGAAGAGACCCAACGATCCTATAGCTGACGAAATGTCAGTGCCTTGGACTCGTTGGTGAAAACGCACATGATCATGATGGCAGGACGGTAAAGACCGGGTTAACCGCTCAACTTGCCTGGCGCTGATTCAAGGCTTCTTCCACAGCATCGCAAACCTGTTTCAGGGTAAAGGGCTTGATCAGCACCTTGCAGATCAGTTCCTCAAGGTCATAGGCGCGCTGTTGCTCGGCCGAATAGCCCGTCATGAGAAGCACTGGCAACTCCGGGTAATCCCGTGTCACACGCAGCGCCAATCCGATGCCGTCAAGACCGGGCATCACGATATCCGTGACCAGCAAGTCGTATCCGTCATTCTGGAGGGCTTCAAGCGCCTGTATGCCATCCCCCACGGCCGTGACGTCAAAGCCCTTCTGTTCCAGGGCCCTGGAAACGAAACTTCGAACTGCCAGGTCATCTTCAGCTATCAGGATATGCGCCATGTCCCGTCTCGAATAGCGTGTGGCAAGTTGTCATAGTCCCCCATGACAACGGCCAAATCAAAGATTCTTTGGCATCATTCAGGGGTTATGTGTCCGCTTCAAGGCAGCGGTCACCCTAGTCCTGCTCGAGAAAGATCAACGACATGGATCCCTCGTCCGGCGGATCTTCGCCAGTCGTCTGGAATTCGGTGGACTCCCCGGGCGCGAGACGAGCGCCATTCGGCCGGAAAGTCCAGCTGTAGAGCTCATCACCCGAGGTGTCATTGATCACGGCACGCATCTCGGGCACAGCCACTTCACGCGCGCCCTCATTGGTCACGATCCCCTGAACCTGCAGCTGCTCCTGTCCGTCCACAGTCCTGCGCAGAGACACCACATCGTGTACCACCAGTTGGGGCTCATGCACCGCCAGGGGCAGTCCCAGCTTTTCGTAGAGGGGCCGCGTCTCAGGAACGGTCGCCACGACTTCTTCCCGCGCAAACCAGCCCGCGGCAGCCAGGCCAAGGATCACGATAACCAACAGGCCCCAGCCGACCAGCAGACCCCGCGGAACAGGTTTCTTGTCGCGCTCTGCGCTCGGTCGAGGTGCCCAGGCGGAAGCATCGGAGATCGGCCCCACATCCGCCTCGGCCGCCCGCTGGCCAGCGGGCCCGGAGGGCGTGGCCATCCTGCCCATAGCCTCTTCCCCCGGTGCAGCCTCCGGGCTTGGGCTGTCGGCTGGTTCCGGCATGGCATGCCAGACGTGGCGGCAATCCCCGCAACGAACCCGGCGTCCCTCGGTACCGAGTGAGCCGTCCGGCACTCTGAAGCGGCTCTGACAGGACGGGCAGGTCAGAATCATCGGATTTTACGGTCCCCCATAAGATTTCTTCCATATAAACGTCCGCCCACGTCCAACGCAAGCAGCGCCGCTTTACCCCGAAGCAGGCGCATGCCATCTTGAGCCCGGCCCGGAGCGGAGTCGGGCAGATCGCGACAAGGACGTCTGTATCATTGGTTCGCTTTGAAGATGTTTACCTGCGCTACGGGCGCGGACCGGACATCCTGCAGAGGCTGGATTTCCGTCTGGAGCCCGGTTCCTTTCATTTCCTCGTGGGGCCGAGCGGCGCAGGCAAATCCTCTCTTCTCAAACTGCTCTATCTGGGCCAAAGGCCGAGTCAGGGCCGCATTTCGTTGTTTGGCCGCGATGTCTCCAAACTGGACCGCGACGAACGCGCTCTGCTCCGCCGGCGCATCGGCGTTATCTTCCAGGATTTCCGCCTGATCGGACACCTTTCCGTCTTCGAGAATGTCGCCCTGCCGCTGCGCATCTCCGGCGAACCTGAAGCGCGGCTGCGCGCCAAGGTCGAGGAGCTGCTGGCTTGGGTGGGCCTGGCCGACTGCATCAATGCCTTGCCCGCAACCCTGTCGGGGGGGCAACAGCAGCGCATTGCCATCGCACGGGCCGTCATTAGCCGCCCCAGCTTGATCGTCGCCGACGAGCCCACCGGAAATGTGGACGATCGCATCGCCATGCGCTTGATGCACCTTTTCGTCGAACTGCACCGTAGCGGAACGACCGTCATCATCGCCACCCATAATGAAAGCCTTGTGGAGCGTATCGGCAAACCGGCCCTGCATCTCTCGGGAGGAAGCCTCTACCAGCCGGCCGGCGATCCAGGCAGGGGGGCAGATCTGGAGGCCGAACACCCGCAAGCCGGGGAGGGAAAATCATGATCTCCCTGCGCCGTCGCCCGCGCGACCTGCCCCTGTCCCGAGACGCCTCTGCCCGCTTCCTGCCCTGGCTGATTGCCTTCATGGTCTATCTGGCAGCCATCGCGCTGGTCAGCGCACTCGCCGCCCAGAAGATTGCGGATCGCTGGGACCAGGACCTCTCGGGCCGCATCACCATCCAGGTTCCGCATGCGGCCCTCTCTGCACAGGGCAATCCCGCCGAATCGGCGGATATCGATGCCCTGGTCGAATACCTGCTGGAGGTGCCAGCCGTCCAAGGCGTGGACGTCCTGGACCGCCAGCGCAGCGCGGAACTGGTAGAGCCCTGGCTTGGCGATCTTGCCACCGAAGCCGAGTTGCCCATCCCCCAACTCATCACCCTCGAACTGCGCGAAGGCCTCAGCCTGCCCGACGATTTCGAAACTCGAATCCAGACTCTGGCACCCGGCGCCCAGGTTGACGACCACCAACGCTGGATCGGCGGACTGCTGGATTTCGCACAGTCGATCCAGACCGTGGCCCTGCTGGTCGTGCTGCTGGTTGGGGCGGCCGCCGTCATCACCGTGATCTTCGTCACACGCACAGGGCTGGCGATCCATCGCCAGATGATTGAGCTGCTGCACCTGATCGGCGCACGCGACCGCTATGTCGCCGCACAGTTCCAGAGCCATGCCTTTCGCCTGGGACTGGGGGGCGGACTTATCGGTCTGCTGGCAGCCGTCGCCACGCTGCTTGGCCTGGAGTGGCTGGTGGATCGCCAACCGACAGCCCTCTTGCCCGATCTCTCCCTTGGTTATATGGATTGGGTTCTGCTTCTGTTTCTGCCTGTCTTCACCGCTTTGGTGGCGCTGCTAACGGCGCGCTACACTGTACTGAGAACCCTGGCGCGGCTGACATGACTGTAAAATCCGCTTCGCGCCGCAAGCACCGCGGCCGGCTGATCCTTCTTTTGCCTGTCCTGCTGTTGGCCGCCTTTCTTTTCGGTCTGGCACGTTTTGCCTCCAACATTCCCACCCAGTCCGAAAAGCCGGGCGAATCCGTGGATGCCGTCGTGGTCTGGACCGGTGGCAGCGGCCGGCTGGACCAGGGACTGAAACTTCTGGAAGAAGAACGGGCCGAACGCTTGTTTGTTTCGGGTGTCTATCATGGCGTGGAGGTGGATGAACTGCTTGAAGTGGCCGCCCGCAACCCCGAGGAACTGCGGTGTTGCATCGAGTTGGGCTATGCAGCCGGCAACACCCGCGAGAATGCCCAGGAAACGGGGGAATGGGCCCGTCACAACGAACTGCGTTCCCTGCGCCTCGTAACGGCAGCCTACCACATGCCCC
This sequence comes from Fodinicurvata sediminis DSM 21159, assembly GCF_000420625.1. NCBI lineage: Bacteria > Pseudomonadati > Pseudomonadota > Alphaproteobacteria > Rhodospirillales > Rhodovibrionaceae > Fodinicurvata > Fodinicurvata sediminis. The sequence goes on from NZ_ATVH01000013.1 coordinate 273,723, forward strand.
GCAGCCTCCTAGAGCTGCGGCGCGCGATCCCGGGTGTCGAGATCCTTGCGGAACCCGTCTTTCCGGACGCCTTCCGACAGGAAGACTGGCGCTGGCGAGCGCGCAGCCTGGCCCTGCTGATGAACGAATATGCCAAGTATCTGATCGCTTCCGTGCGCAGGCCCTTGCCCCTGACGGACGAGGCTGGCGCTGAGGGGACACGGCCGTGACACGTCTGCGCGCGCTCGTTTTCAATGGCCTGTTCTATATCTGGACCACGTTTCTGGCCCTGGCCTACATTCCGCTGCTTTTCCTCCCGCCCCGCTACATCTGGGCTGGCGGCCGCTTCTGGGCACGCAGTGTCTTCTTCCTGTTGCGCACGATTGTCGGACTGAACTGGCGGCTCGAGGGCCGCAGTCATCTGCCCGACGGTGCGGCCTTGATTGCCAGCAAGCACCAATCGGCCTGGGACACCCTGGTCTTTGTCCTGCTGCTCGACCGGCCGGTCTACATTCTGAAAAAGGAACTTCTGCAGATCCCGCTGTTCGGTTCCTACCTGAAGCACATGGGCATGATCGCCATAGACCGGCGCGGCGCCGCCCGCACCCTGCGCAGCCTCCAGCAACAGGCGCGCGCCCGCTTGGCCGAGGGCCGGCCGGTGATCATCTTTCCCGAAGGCACGCGAACCGCACCCGGGGAAACCCGCCCCTACCAGCCGGGAGTCGCGGCCCTGTACAAGACCCTGGAAAACGAAGCTCCTCTGGTTCCAGTCGCACTGAATTCCGGATATTTCTGGGGGCGCCGCTCCTTTCTGAAGTATCCCGGTTGCATCACGCTTCAAATACTGCCTCCACTACCGACCGGCCTGTCACGCAACGAGGTCATGTCCCGCCTGCGCGAAAGCATCGAGGAGGCCAGCCGCGCGCTGCACGATCGGTCGGGGCAGCATAGACCTTCGGCTTGAAGGGTATCCGCGCTCACGCCAAATCCGTGGTATTACAGTGCCGCGCGAACCTGCTGAACAGGCACTTCAGGGATGACCAGGATTCGTCAATGACGGACTTTTCACAGAATCAAGGCGCAGAAACGGCGCTTTCCCCGTTCTCCCAGAGGATATGGGAGATGAAATACCGCCTTAGCGCGGCGGACGGCAGCGTCAAGGAAGAGACGATTGCCGACAGTTGGCAACGCGTGGCGCGCGCCCTGGCCGCCCAGGAAAAGGATCCGGCCGACTGGGAAAGGCGGTTCCAGGATATTCTGGAAGGATTCCGTTTCCTGCCCGGAGGGCGCATTCTGGCGGGTAGTGGGAGCAAACGTGACGTCACCCTGTTCAACTGCTTCGTGATGGGCACGATTCCCGATGATCTGGGCGGCATTTTCGAGCATCTGCGCGAGGCGGCGCTGACCCTGCAACAGGGTGGCGGCATCGGCTATGACTTCTCGACCCTGCGGCCCGCGGGCGCCCCTATTCATAGCATCGACGCCGAGGCATCCGGACCCGTCAGCTTCATGGAGGTCTGGGATCGCATGTGCGCCACCATCATGTCCGCCGGCGCCAGGCGCGGCGCCATGATGGGGACTCTGCGCTGCGACCATCCCGACATCGAGCGGTTCATTTCCGCCAAGCAGCAGAAGGGGAGTCTGACCAACTTCAACCTTTCGGTCCTGGTCACCGACGCCTTCATGGAAGCCGTACGTCAGGATCGCAAGTGGTCACTGCGATTCGAGGGTAAGACCTGGCGCAGCCTGCCGGCACGTACACTCTGGAATCGGATTCTCGAAAGCACCTATGCCTACTCCGAACCCGGAGTGATCTTTATCGACCGCATCAACCGGCTGAACAATCTGTCCTACTGCGAGCAGATCAGTGCAACAAATCCATGCGGAGAACAGCCCTTGCCGCCCTATGGCGCCTGCCTTCTGGGATCGGTGAACCTCATGGCACTTGTCCGCCACCCCTTCACGGAACAGGCGGATCTGGACCTGGATGCCCTGGATCAGGTGACACATACGGCCGTACGCCTGCTGGACAATGCCATTGACGCCTCACGTTTTCCCCTCGTTCAACAGGAACGCGAGGCGCATGCCAAGCGCCGCATCGGTCTGGGCGTGACCGGGCTGGCTGATGCCCTGATCTGCTGCAACCTGCGCTATGGAAGCCCCGAAGCGCTGGTGGCCATACGGCGTTGGATGACGATCCTGCGCCAGGCCGCATACGAGGCGTCCTGCGATCTGGCCAAGGAGAAAGGGCCCTTTCCACTGTTCGATGCCAGGCACTTCCTGGACGGCGAAGGACTGGGCTGGCTGGACGAGGGCCTGCGCGAACGAATCGGCGAACATGGCCTGCGCAATGCCCTGCTGACCTCGATCGCACCCACAGGCACCATCTCCCTGGTGGCCGACAACGTCTCTTCGGGCATCGAGCCTGTCTTTGCCTTCGGCTATACCCGCAATGTCCTGACGCGCAGCGGAGCGCGACAGCAGGAAGAGGTCACGGACCCGGCCTACAAGCTCTATCGGCAGCACTTTCGGACGGATCCGCCGGAAGATCTTTTCGTGGACGCCCGCAGTCTGTCGCCCCGCGCCCATCTGGAAACCCAGGCCGTGGTTCAGGAATACATCGACGCCGCGGTATCGAAGACCGTCAACGTGCCCGAGGACATGGCCTTCGAGGAGTTCAAGAATCTCTACGACCTGGCCTGGGACCTGGGCTGCAAGGGTTGCACCACCTACCGTCCCAGCCCGGTGCGCGGTGCGGTCCTGGAGGTCACGTAAGCCGGCTGCTTCACCATCGTTGTCGAGGCAGCTGGCTCACTCCTCGCGATGACGGCCTTCCAGATAAAAGTCGATCAGCGCATGAGCCTCTAGGCCATTCCAGGGCGCGATGCCTTCGATGCGGCCCACTACCTGGCCTTGCGGATCGACGATGAATGTGGTCGGCAGACCACGCACCTGGAATTCCCGGGCCAGCTCGCCTTTGGGATCCAGGTAGACGTCCAGATTTCCCAGGCCGTGCTGCTCGAGGAACGGCAACACCTGCCCTGCACCGCCTCGATCATTGGAAACTGTCAGAACCTGCAGATCCTCGCCGCCGCGCTCCACCTGCAACGCCTCCAGGTCCGGCAGCTCCTCGATACAGGGCGCACACCAGGTGGCCCAGAAATTGACCACCAGGAGCTGCCCCTCGAAATCGCCGATCTGGCGTTCGACTTCCTCACCCTCTTCGTAGAGGGTGAATCCCGTTTCAGGCGTCTCGCCAAAGGGGATGATCTCGACATAACTGTCGGCAAAGACGCCTTCGCGCGGCGGAGCCGGCTGTGCCGCGGCCAACCCTGCGGCCAACAGGAAGCTGGCCAGCACCGCACCTGCACGAAAAAGGTTTTTGTTCATGCCTGTCATCCGCTAAACAATTCCGCTCATGAGTACGCACTCCTCCCGGGACCGCAAGGGGTCCGACAGCACTTCCGCAAAGGCCTCCGGCAGCACGCCGGGCGAGGCCCAAAGCGACGCGCCCAGCAACCAGATGTGGGGCGGCCGCTTCACCACGGCACCCTCCGAGGTGATGGAGCGCATCAACGCCTCCATCGACGTGGACCGCCGTTTCTACGCCCAGGATATCAAGGCCAGTCAAGCACACGCGGCCATGCTGGCGGAATGCGGCATTCTTACCCAGGAGGACAATGCCGCCATCCAGGACGGCCTGGAACGAATCCGGCAGGAAATCGAAGACGGCGACTTCACCTTCTCCGCTGCCCTCGAAGACATCCACATGAATGTGGAATCTCGCCTGCGCGAACTGATCGGCGAACCGGCCGGCCGCCTGCACACCGCGCGCTCGCGCAACGATCAGGTGGCCACCGACTTCCGCCTGTGGGTGCGCGATACCATCGATGTGCTGGACGGCCTGCTGGCCGACCTGCAGTCCGCCCTGCTGGACCAGGCCGAAACGGAATCCGAGACCATCATGCCGGGCTACACCCATCTGCAGGCAGCCCAGCCGGTCACCTTCGCCCACCACATGCTGGCCTATGTGGAGATGCTTGGCCGTGATCGCGGCCGCTTCGCCGACTGCCGCAAGCGCCTGAACGAATCGCCACTGGGGGCCGCCGCCCTGGCTGGTACCAGCTTTCCCATCAACCGCGAGATGACGGCCCGGGCGCTCGGTTTCGAGCGGCCCATGGCCAACTCCCTGGATGCCGTCTCGGACCGCGATTTCGCCGTGGAGTTCCTCTCGGCGGCCAGTCTGCTGGGTGTACACCTTTCGCGCTTCGCCGAGGAGATCGTGATCTGGTGTTCCGAGGGCTTCCGTTTCATCCACTTGAGCGACGCCTTCACCACCGGCAGCTCCATTATGCCGCAGAAGAAGAACCCCGATGCGGCCGAACTGGTGCGCGCCAAGCCCGGCCGACTGATCGGCGCCCTCAATTCCCTGCTGATCGTCATGAAGGGACTGCCGCTGGCCTATGGCAAGGACATGCAGGAAGACAAGGAGCCGGTCTTCGAGGCCGCCGACACCCTGGCGCTGGCGCTTTCGGCCACCACCGGCATGGTGCGCGACATGAAGGCCGATCGCGAACGCATGCATGCGGCCACCACCAAGGGCTTTCTCACCGCCACGGACCTGGCCGACTGGCTGGTACGCGTCCTGAACCTGCCCTTCCGCCAGGCCCATCACGTAACCGGTTCGCTGGTGGCCAAGGCCGAAGCCGACGGCCGCGACCTTGTCGCGCTTACGCTCGAGGAGATGCAGGCCGTGGAGCCGCGCATCACCGAAGATGTCTACGAGGTGCTGACCGTGGAACGCTCGGTGGCCAGCCGCCGCTCTCAGGGCGGTACAGCACCCGAGCGTGTTCGCGAGGCCATTGCCGCAGCCCGGGAAAGGTTCCTGTCATGACACGTCTGTCTCGTTCCGCCTTGATGCTGGCACTCCTGTCGGCCCTGCTGCTGCCCGCCTGTGGAAAGAAGGGGACCATCAATCCCCCCGAGGGGCGCGAGGACGCCTTCACCTACCCCGAAGTCTACCCGAAGCCTTCGACCGTTGTACCCGCGCGTGACCCCGAAGACGACTGACCCGGCTGGAAGCACCGTTTAATCATGAGCACCTTTGCCTACCGTAACGGCATCCTGCATGCTGAAGACCTGCCGCTGGACCGCCTGATGGACCAGGTCGGCACGCCCGCCTTCGTCTATTCCCAGACGGCCCTGGAATCGGCCTATCGGCGCTTTGCCGGCGCCCTCAAGGAAGCCGGTCTGAACGCCCAGGTCTGTTACGCCGTGAAAGCCAACCCGCATCTCGCCGTCATTCGCTGCTTTGCCGAACTGGGTGCCGGCGCCGACGTGGTTTCGGAAGGTGAGTTGCGCCGCGCCCTGGCAGCCGGCATTCCCGGCGAGAAGATCGTCTTTGCCGGAGTGGGCAAGAGCGATGCGGAAATGGCCCTGGGGCTGGCGTCCGGCATCCTGCAGTTCAACGTGGAATCCCGCGAGGAGCTGCGCCGCCTCGACAGCGTCGCCCGCAACCAGGGAAAAACAGCTCCCGTGGCCTTGCGCGTCAATCCCGACGTGGATGCCAAGACGCATGCCAAGATCACCACCGGAAAATCCGAGAACAAATTCGGCATCGATTTCCAGGACGTGCCTGAACTGCTGCAGCTGGCCGATGCATTGCCAGGTGTGAGAATCGAAGGCCTGGCCGTGCATATCGGATCGCAGATCACCCAGTTGGGGCCTTTCGAAGCGGCCTTCCAGAGAATCGCGGACCTCTTCACCCAACTGCGCGATGCCGGGCATGACCTGAAACGCCTGGATGCCGGCGGCGGGCTCGGAATCGCCTACCAGGGCGAGGGCCTGCCCTCCGTTGAGGACTACGCTGCCGTGGTCCGCCGCACCCTCGGCCCATTGGGGGTGCCCCTGATCTTCGAGCCGGGGCGCCACCTGGTCGGGGACGCCGGCATACTGCTGTCCCGCGTCCTCTTCGTGAAACAGGGACGCAGCCGGCGGTTTGTCATCCTGGATGCCGCGATGAATGACCTGTTGCGCCCGGCCCTCTATGACGCCTGGCATGAGATCCTGCCCCTGCGTGAAGCGCGTCCGGACACAGAGCAACAGGCTTGTGACGTTGTCGGCCCTGTCTGCGAAAGCAGCGACGTCTTTGCCTCGGGGCGCGTCCTGCCCGAACTGGGCCCGGGCGATGGCCTGGCCATCTGTGCCGCAGGCGCCTATGGCGCCACCATGTCCTCGACCTACAATTCGCGCCTGCCGGCGCCTGAAGTCATGGTTTCAGGCGGTAGCTACAGCATCATCCGTACCCGGCCCGGACATGCAGACTTGATGGCCATGGAACAGCTGCCGGAGTGGTCATAGCGGCCGCAGTCACTGCCTGCAAACTGCCATCTTTTGCGGACAGTCTGAAAACCGACACTTCAGATAGGCTGGCAGCTCGGTTACCCTGATCGAGAACTGCCAGAGTAGAAAAGAGTCCGCTATGAAGTCGCGCGTGCGGCCCCCTGTTGCAGCTCCTCCACCTCAAGGCATGCCCTTGCGGGACAGAGCTTCAGCATGAGGTGCCTGTCCACGAGATCTGAAAGCATGAATCCCGTCCCTGAACCCGGCGCATCGCCCTTCGGCTTGGCGCTCCGGAAGTTCCTTACATGGTGCTCAGCTCTGCTGGCGTTTCGGGAGTCGATCTGATGCGCCTGCAGTGGCTCCAGCTGCTTTCCCGCGCCGCCCTGCTGTGGGAAGCCATCTGGCCGCGAGTCTGGCCTCTGGCTGGACTAGCTGGCGCCTTCCTGCTCGTGGCCTTGAGCGGTGTGCTACCGCTGTTACCCGGCTGGTTGCACGGTTTGATCCTGGCCGGTTTCGGCCTTGCGGCCCTGCTGCTCATCTACCGTGCCCTGCACGGCCTGACCTGGCCTAGCCGAAGCGCAGCACAGCGACGCCTGGAACGCGACAGTGCACTTGCGCATCGCCCCATCAGCGGACTGGAGGACCAACCCGCCGGAGAGGCCAACACGCTCTCGAGCGGGCTCTGGCGCTTGCATCAACGGAGGTTGCAGGCGCAGTCGGGCCCCTTGAAGCTGGAAGCCCCACGCGCCGGCTGGAGCCGCGTGGACCCATTCGGCCTGCGGGCCGTACTCTGCTTGCTCTTGCTGGTCACCTTTTTCGCGGTGGGCGCAAACTGGCAGGAAAGGTTGGAAGCCGCTGTCAATCCCGCGGCGGCGCCGTCAGGCAGCCTGCAGACAGCAGAACTTGAGGCCTGGATCTCACCACCCAATTACGTGGACCTGGCGCCGATCTATCTTGATCAGGACAAGAGGCAACTGGCTGTTCCGGAAGGCAGCCGGCTGACCGCGCGTGTGAATGGAGGCAATGCGGCACCCAGTCTGCAATTTGCCGAGTCCGAACAAGACTTCGAGACGAACGGAAAGAGCTTTTTCGAGATCGAAAGCCCCCTGCGTCAGGACAGCGAGGTTGCGATTGTACAGGATGGGCAGGTTCTGGGCAGCTGGACCGTGGATATATATGCTGACGAGCCTCCCACTGTCCGATTCGAGGAAACACCTTCAAAGACACAGCGCAAATCCCTGCAGTTTGCATACAAGGCAAAGGACGACCAGGGACTGGCAGCACTCCGGCTCGTGATTCGTCCCATAAGTTCGTCAATCGAAGGCAAGCAGCTGGAGCTGCCGATCAGCCTGCCCCAAGGAACGCCCCGTGAAGCCGAAGGTCGTGGTCTAGAAAACCTGACGGCCCATCCATGGGCGGGTCTCAAGGCCCAGGTTTGGCTCGAGGCCGAGGATGCGCGCAGCCAGCTCGGGAAGAGCGAAGAAGTCAGAGTAACCTTGCCTGAGCGTGAGTTTACACACCCCGTTGCCCAAATACTGATCAAGCAGCGCAAGCGCCTGATCCTCAAGCCGGGGCTGCATTTCTGGGTCGCCCGGACACTGGCCGAAGTTGGCGCGAATAACAGGGCCTATGGCAACGACGTCCTTGTGGCCCTTGCCATTCGATCGGCCGAACAGCGCCTGCTGCGCGATCGCAGCCGCAAGGCCATTGAAGAGGTGCAGCGCCTGCTGTGGGATACGGCGTTGCATCTGGAGGAAGGAGAATCCGCACTCGCGGAACAGGACCTGAGAAACTTGCAGGAACAGCTGCAGGAAGCCTTCGAGTCTGGAGCCTCGAACGAGGTTTTGTCCGGGTTGATGGAGGACATGGAATCCGCCATGCAGCGCTACTTGCGTGCCATGATGGAAGAGGCCATGCGCGCAGCCGAGAATGGCACGCTGCAGCCGGACCAGCAGCTTCAAAGCAATCAGCAAGCCGTCAGTGCCGGTCAGCTTCAGGATATGCTGGATCAGGCACGCGAACTGATGGAAAGCGGTAACCATGAAGCCGCCCGAGAGATGTTGGCTCAACTGCAGTCCATTCTGGAGAACCTGGAAATGCGCGCCGGGCCGTCATCGGAAATGCAGCAGCAGATGCAGCAGTCCCGTGAAATGATGAACCGCCTGCAGGACATCATGCAGGGACAGAGCAACTTGCTGGACGAAAGCTTCAGGCAGTCCCGACAGACCCCCTCGGAGCCCTTCTCACGTGATGACCAGAGACCTGGCCAGGACAGCGGACCTGGGCAACAGCGCGGCGCAGAAGGATCGCAAGACGGGGATGCTTTGTCCCAGAGTGCAGAGGAGCAGGAAAACCTGAGGCGTGAGCTGGGTGCGCTGATGCGCGAGTACGGCAACATGACGGGAGAGCTTCCCCAGCCGCTCGGACAGGCCGAAACCAGCATGCGGTCTGCCCGGGATGCCTTGCAGGAAGGCCAGCCCGGGCCGGCCGGTGAGGCTCAGGCCAGGGCACTGGATCAGCTGCAGCAGGGAATGGACAGCCTTCTGGAGAATTTCGCCCAACAGATGGGGCAGGGCGCGCCCCAGGGCGCTGCCGGCCCGCCGGGCCAGCAGGATGGACAGGGGCGCGACCCTCTGGGCCGTCGTTTTGGAGGCGAGGGACGCAACCAGGGCGAGGCGGTGCAGCTACCCGAAGCGGGTGAACTCCAGCGAGCCCGGGAAATCCTGGATGAACTGCGCCAACGCAGCGGGCAGCGGGATCGTCCGGAACTGGAACGCGAGTATCTGGATCGCTTGCTGGAACAATTCTGATAACCGCTCGTGGCAGCCGTACGTCACCCGGCCAGGCCGAGCCCTTATGAACTGATACGGACCGGCGCCTGCTTGGGCAGGACAGTCTCGGCCAGTGTCGCGCCACGCAAATCAACCCCGGCTATATCGGCATGGCTCATCACGGCCGCCGTCAGGTTTGCCTTGCGCAGGCTTGCGCCGCGCAGGTCTGCATGGTGAAGTACGGCTCGCTGCATCCTTGAGGACAGCAGACGGTCCTGTCCCAACGGCAATGGCCCCAGGTCACAGTTGCGCAGGTTGCAATGGTGCAGACGCGCGCCGGTCAGGTTGATACCGCGCATGTCGGCCCCCGTCAGATCGGCCATGCGCAGATCCGCGCCCTCAAGCTGGGCGCCCTGGAGGTGAACGCCTTTCATGTCCAGGCCATAGAAGACGGCGCCACGGGCCTTCATGCCGGCCAGATTCAGTCCCGCCAGGCTCTCCGCAGAGCGCAGGTCGATCTCGTCCAGCTCTGCCGTGCGGCCTTCACGCCCCAGGCTGCTGACATAGCGATTGTGGTCCTTCAGCATATCCGCAAGCGGTCGTGGAAGACTGCTTAACGGCTTGCCCACAGGTACATCGCTCAGCACACCATTCATCTCGGCGCCGGAGAAGTCCGTTTCCACGGTTTGGGTGTGGCAGATCACGGCATCACGCAGGTCGGCGCCCGACAAATCGGCACCGCTCAGGTCCGCTCCGTCCAGATTTGCGCCATGTAGTGTTGCCCGTTTCAGGTTGGCACGCACCAGACGACAGCCCTTCATCACCGCATCGGTAAAATCGGCAGCCACCGCAGAAGCGCCGGACAGCCGGGCCCGTTCCAGGTTGGCATTGATCAGGAGCGCACCATCCAGATCCGAGGGATCCTTCTCGTGTTCAAGAAAGTTCAGTCCGTTCTTGCGGTTGCGCATGGCAATAACGCCTTCCCGCAAGTCGGCGTCATAAAGATCGGCATCCACGAGAATTGCGCCACGCAACAGGACACCGCGCAAGTCCGCACGGCGCAGGCTGGCGCGTGTGAAGTTGGTTTCCCTCAGGTCCGCAGCAAACAGATTGGCACCATCCAGCTTGGCCCGGGCAAAGTTGGCGCCATAGAGCGCAGCGCCGGTGAAGTTGGCCTCGCTGAGATCAGCGCCGGCAAAATCCAGCCCGCGCAGATCCTTGAAGGAGAAATCTGCACGCACGCCTCCATCCTGGCCGCGAATCAGCTTTTCGTGACGCTTTCTGGAGTCGTTTACCTGTTCCTGGTCCAGTTTCTCGAAATCGCTGCTTGTCTCTTGTTGCATCGACTGACCTCCCCATCCTCGGCCGCCCCGCGGGCTGGCCCCCCTTGGACAGCATTATCGCCAAATCAAGGTTAATGGAAGGTTGATGCAATCTTCCTAAAATTTCTGCGGGATGACAGTCATCCCAATCAGGTAAGGAACGGCTTTCCGGTCAGAAGGACGAATCAGGTTCTTTCAGGAATTGCGCCTCGGCTTCCGTGGTCTCACGGCCAAGTGCGGCATTGCGGTGGGGAAAGCGGCCGAATCGGGCAACGATGTCCCGATGGCGTTGGGCATAGTAGGTCCAGGTTTCGTCGCCAAGCACCGAGATCAGTTCCAGGGCACGTTCCTGGTCGTCAAGATTTTCACTGTGTTCGAAGGGCAGATAGAGGAAAAAGCGCTCCTCCATGGAAAGCTGTTGGTCGAAGCCCGCTGCAATCGCACCGTCCGCGATGGCCAACGCCCGGGCATCGAAGGCAAAGGCAAGCGCTTGGCCCCGGTGCAGGTTTCTTGGCACCTGGTCAAGCAACAACACGAGCGCCAGCGCACCCTCAGGGGTCTCCCGCCAATCCTCCAGGGCTTCAGCAACAGCCAGGCGATGCAGCGGGCCCAGGACTTCTCCCACCGCAACATCGAAGGCCGGGGACTGCTGAAACCAGTAGGGCCGGCTTTCCGATGCGAACCAGAAATCAAGCACCTGCCTGGGGTGAGCCTGAGCAACGGACTCCGCACCGGTCATTCCTAGATCCCTCTTTTCCAGATCCCCAAACCTAGCGCCCTGCCATTCATGCCACGTAGCAGGCACCGCGTAACTCTCTACCCAAGGCGGCACCTGATAGAAACAGGCAGGCCGGAACCGGGGTCGTCATCACAAGCGATTTAATCCTTGAACAGCAGCACTGCCTTACCACTGATGTTCATGCCATTGAATGAGCTACCATAACGCGACGGGAAAAGCCAAGCTTGCTGACCCCGGTTCTCACCAGCCAGCTGTAACCTCTCACGCGGCAAGGGCGTGCTTCAGGTCGGCCTCCAGGTCCGCTGCGTCTTCCAGGCCCACCGAAAGCCGGATCAGGCCGGGCGTGATTCCCTGAGCCAACTGTTCATCGGGTATCAGACGCTGGTGGGTGGTGGTCGCGGGATGTGTGGCCAGGCTCTTGGAGTCGCCCAGGTTGTTGGAGATTCGGATGAGTTTCAGGGCATTCAGAAAGCGAAAAGCACGTTCCTTGCCGCCTTCGACCTCCAGGGTGACCATCGTGCCGCCTGAACGCATCTGACGGCGGGCCAGAGCTTCCTGAGGATGATCCGCACGAAAGGGGTAGCGCGTTTGCGAAACACCATGCTCCTCTGCCAGGAAATCGGCAATGCGCGCGGCACTGGCGCTCTGTCGCTCGATACGCAAGGGCAGGGTTTCAAGCCCCTTGAGCAGCAGCCAGGCATTGAAGGGGCTGAGTGCAGGGCCCGTATGGCGCAAAATCTGGGTCAGATGATCCGTGACGAACTGCTGACTGCCAAGGACAGCGCCTCCCAGGCAGCGCCCCTGCCCATCGATGTGCTTGGTGGCGGAGTAGACAACGACATCGGCGCCCAAGTCCAGCGGCTTCTGCAGAAGCGGTGAGGCGAAGACATTGTCCACCACGACGCAGGCTCCGACCTTGTGTGCCAGCTCAGCCACAGCGGCCAGGTCGACGAGTTCGAGGCCGGGATTTGAAGGCGACTCCAGGAAAACTGCCTTGGTCGGCTTGGACAGTGCCGCCTCCCACTGCTCCAGGTCGGCGCCATCGACGAAAACCGTCTCGATGCCGAAACGCGGCAGCAGCTGATTCAGGATCACGGTACAGGATCCGAAGAGCGCCCGCGAAGCCACAACACGATCGCCTGATTCCAGCTGGGCAATCAGCGCAGCCCAGACGGCAGCCATGCCGCTGGCCGTGGCGCGGCAGGCTTCGGCGCCTTCCAGCTGGCAGAGGCGCTGCTCGAACATCTCCACTGTGGGATTGCGAAAGCGGGAATAGACGAAACGCAGGCCGTCCGTCTTGAACGCGGCCTCTGCTTCCTCGGCGGAACTATAGACATAGCCGGACGTCATGTAGAGCGCTTCGCAGGTTTCATCGAAACCGCTGCGCTGCACGCCACCCTGGACAAGCAGCGTGGCCTCGCTCCAACCCTCCGTGATTGGGTGACCGCTGTCGGTACAGCCGGGTATATCGTGACTGGAATGATCGTTCATCGGCGCGTCCTCCTTGGAATCCCTGGTTTGTCGCACCCGCAGAAATCTGATCCTGCGGGCATAAAAAAGACCGTCTCTGGCAAGGGAAACGGCCGTCTCGACTTTACAGGCGCGCCGACCCCTTTAGCTGCTGATTAACGTGGCCGCAATCCGGTCAACAAATCGCCACGGGCTTATAGTGCTAGACCGCCGCCCCGATCCTGTCAAGGCGACGCCGAGCCATATCTTCCTGGGAGTCCGCACCTACGGGCGCTGCGGGTTCTCCTGGTATCTCTGGTCTTCAACTCGGGCCCTGGCAACCACAGGCTCTATCGTGTGGGAACAGGCGTGTCCCCGCTGTAGTCATAGAAGCCACGTCCCGCCTTGCGGCCAACCCAGCCGGCCTCGACATACTTCACCAGCAATGGACAGGGCCGGTATTTGCTGTCGGCCAGGCCGTCGTAAAGCACGTGCATTACCGCAAGGCAGGTGTCCAGGCCTATGAAGTCGGCCAGTTCCAGTGGGCCCATGGGATGGTTGGCGCCCAGTTTCATGGCCGTGTCAATGGCCTCCACCGAGCCCACGCCCTCATAGAGGGTATAGACGGCCTCGTTGATCATGGGCAGCAGGATGCGGTTGACGATGAAGGCCGGGAAGTCCTCGGCTGCCACTGGCGTCTTGCCCAACCGTTCCGTCAGTTCCCGGATCGTGGCGAAGGTGTCCTCATCCGTGGCAATACCGCGAATCAGCTCCACCAGCTGCATCACAGGCACGGGATTCATGAAGTGCATCCCCATGAAGCGGCCGGGACGATCCGTCGTCGAAGCCAAGCGGGTTACCGAGATCGAGGAGGTGTTAGTGCAGATGATGGCATTTTCCTTCAGCTCCTCGCAGAGCTCGTGGAAAATGCTGCGCTTGACATCCTCGTTCTCCGTCGCCGCCTCGATGACCAGGTCGCAACCGGAGAGCTCCGAGATCGCCGTAGCCTTCGAGATCTGCTTGAGCGCGGCTTCCTTGTCCTTGTCGGAGAGCTTCTCTTTCTTCACCTGACGGTCAAGATGCTTCTCGATTCCGGCCAGGGCCTTGTCGAGCTGTTCACTGCCAAGGTCCTGCAGCAGGACTTCGTAGCCCGCCTGGGCACAGACCTGGGCAATGCCGCTGCCCATTTGTCCGGCGCCAATGACACCGACTTTCGAGATGGTGAAGTCTGCTCGGCTGTTATCCTGGGACATCTTGATCTGGCTCTTTCTTCCTGAGGGGCCTGTTGCCGATGAAAAGGCTTACTGGTCCAGGGCCTTTTCCAGCTCGGGCACCGCCTCGAAGAGGTCGGCAACCAGGCCGTAGTCAGCCACCTGGAAAATCGGGGCCTCCTCGTCCTTGTTAATGGCGACAATCACCTTGGAATCCTTCATGCCGGCCAGGTGCTGGATGGCGCCGGAAATGCCCACGGCAATGTAGAGCTCGGGCGCCACCACCTTTCCGGTCTGGCCGACCTGATAGTCGTTCGGCACGAAGCCCGCGTCAACAGCAGCACGGCTTGCCCCCAGCGCAGCCCCCAGCTTGTCGGCGACACGCTCCAGGATGACGAAATTGTCGCCACTCTGCATGCCGCGTCCACCGGAAATCACCACACGGGCCGTGGTCAGTTCAGGGCGCTCGGACTCGGTCAACTCCGAATTCACATGGCTTGAAAGCCCGGAATCACCGGCTCCTTCAAGTGTTTCCAGTTCCGCGCTGCCGCCTTCGGCTGAAACGGCATCAAAGGCCGTACCGCGCACGGAGATCAGTTTCTTGCTGTCGCCGCTCTGCACCTTGGCGAGCGCGTTGCCGGCATAGATCGGGCGCACGAAGGTGTCGCCACTTTCGACAGTCACGATATCACTGATGGGCTGGACATCCAGAAGAGCCGCTGCGCGCGGCAGGACATTCTTTCCGAAGGTGGCACTGCCGGCCAGGATGTAGTCATAGCTTTCGGCCAGCTTCACGACCAATGGCGCCACATTTTCGGCAAGCAGATGATCGTACTCCTCGGAGTCCGCCAGAAGCACCTTCTTGACCTCGGGCAGGCTCTGGGCGGCCTTCGCCGCTTCAGCACAATCCTTGCCCACGACCAGGACATGGATGTCACCGCCGCCCTGGGCAGAGATCTGCTGTGCCGCGTTCAGGGTGCTCAGCGTTGCGGCGCCCAGCTGAGTGTTCTCGTGATCGGCAATTACCAGGATGCTCATCAGATCACCTTCGCTTCGTTCTTCAGCTTGTCGATCAGTTCCGCAACGCTCTCGACACGCACACCAGCCTGGCGGGCTGGCGGTTCGGAGACATTCAGGACCTTCAGGCGCGGCGCGATATCCAGCCCCAGCTCACCAGCCTCGATGGTCTCGATCGGCTTCTTCTTCGCCTTCATGATGTTGGGCAGCGAGGCATAACGCGGCTCGTTGAGGCGCAGGTCGGCGGTCACGATGGTCGGCGTTGCCAGGTCAAGCGTCTCCAGCCCGCCATCGATCTCGCGGGTGACGCGCAGCTTGCCGTCCTGCTGCTCGATCTTGGAGGCGAAGGTGCCCTGGGACCAGCCCAGCAGCGCCGAGAGCATCTGGCCGGTCTGGTTGAAATCATTGTCCACGGCCTGCTTGCCCAGCAGGACCAGATCGGGCTGTTCCGTCTCGACCACCGACTTGAGCAGCTTGGCAATGCCAAGCGGCTGCAATTCCTCGTCGCTCTGGACCAGGATGCCGCGATCAGCGCCCATGGCCAGGGCCGTGCGAATGGTCTCCTGGTTGACCTGCGGGCCACAGGAAACCGCGACCACTTCGCTGGCGATTCCCTGTTCCTTCAGGCGCACCGCTTCTTCCACAGCGATCTCGCAGAAGGGGTTCATGGACATCTTGACGTTCGCGGTTTCAACGCCGGATCCGTCGGACTTCACACGGACCTTGACGTAGGCGTCAATGACGCGCTTGACGGCGACCAGTACCTTCATGGGCTATCCTGCAGTCCTGCTTTCGTTATATGAGGCTTTTCGTCTTTGCGATGGAAACCGGCAGGACGCTGCCCGCGCGGCCAGTGGTTCTGTCCCGCCCCGTCATGCGCCTGAAAACGGGCGCTCTCCGGGACTGTGCGCTGCACCATAGGAAGGCCTACAGCCTGTGTCAATTGCACGCTCCGCCCTGTTTCCTCACCACCCTGCAAGGCCGGAAAGCCCGGCCGGTGGCAGTCGATCCCCTTATCTATTCTTTCCCGGTACCCAGAGAACGTCGTTCCGACCCTTTTCATTCAGATAGCGTCCCAGCACGAACAGCAGGTCTGACAGGCGATTGACGTACTTGACCGCTTCCATGTTCAGGGGCTCCTCTTCGGCCAACCGGGTTGCATCCCGTTCGGCACGACGTACCACGGTGCGGGCCAGGTGGAGCCAGGCCGACGGCTTCGTCCCGCCGGGCAGCACAAAGGTCTTCAGCGGCTCCAGGTCCGCATTGTAGTGATCGATCTGCTGTTCAAGCCAGGTCACCTGAGCCTCGGTGATACGCAGCGGCGGGTATTCGGCTTCCGGATCCTCCGGCGTGGCCAGGTCGGCCCCCAGATCGAACAGGTCGTTCTGGACCCTGACCAGCAGGCTGCGCTCGCTGTCCACCAGTCCGTCCTCTGCCAGCAGCAGGCCCAGGACGGCATTGGCCTCGTCCACCGTGCCATAGGCGGTTACGCGCAGGTCGTGTTTGGGAACGCGCCGGCCGGAAGCCAGCGAGGTCTTCCCCTTGTCACCGCCGCGGGTATAGATGCGGGTCAGCTGTACCAAATGATTTCTCCCGGATGCGCTTGTGTTCCGGATGCGCAGCCTAGTTGCCGGCCAGCACAGCCAATGCGAAGAGCAGCAGGGCCACGCCCTGCATTATGATGCGCCAGCGCATCAGTTTGTTGCCATACTTCTGATTGAATTCTCCGCCCCGGGCCATGGAAAAGAGGCCTGCGAAGAGGACACCCAGGGTGAGCATCATGGCAATCACCACCAGGATCATCATGAAACCGTTCATAAGCTTAGTCTATCCTGTGTTTCAGGTCGTCAAGGCTGAAGGCCTTGCCGCCGCTGGTCTTGTCCCACAAGCCATAATCCCATCGCGGCGTCTGCTCAAACCCTAAACCGGGGCCGGCACCGGAGTCACGGCCGTGGAATAGAGATAGGAGAGGTAGGTGGCATAGAGAATGACGAAAATTGCACCCTGCCAGCGCCGTATGCGCAGACCAATCGTCGCGGCCAGGATCAGCAGCAGTGATGCCCCCAGCAATACCCAGTAATCCAGGCGCATGATCTCTTCGGGTACGGCTATGGGCTTCACCATGGCGGTAACGCCCATGATGCCGAACAGGTTGAAGAGGTTCGAGCCCAGGATGTTGCCGAAGGCCACATCGGCGTGACGTTTCAGCGCAGCAATCACCGACGCCACCAGTTCCGGCAACGCGGTGCCAATGGCCACCACCGTCAGGCCGATCAGGGTTTCCGATACGCCGGCCAGCCGCGCCAACTCAATGGCCGAGTCCACAAGAAGGCTGGCGCCCACAAGCACAGCCACCAGACCGCCAAGCGCGACCAGCAGGTTTTTCGTCAAGGAACCTGGAAGGGCCTCGATTTCGGCTGCCTCGGCCTCGTGCAGACGCGCAGCCGCTGTGCTGCGCCGTTCCTGGACATAACAGAAGGTCAGGTAGGCCGCCAGCGAGAGGAAAAGGACAAGGCCAATCCCGCGCGAGATGAAGCCCAGGTAACAGACAACACCGAAGATGACTGTCGCCAACAGCATCACCGTGCCATCACGCTTCAGGGCGAAGCGACTGCAAAGGATCGGCATGATGACCGCGGTCGAGCCGACAATCAGGAGGATGTTGGAGATGTTCGAGCCGACAACGTTGCCGACGGAAATACCGGGTGCCCCGGCCAGGGCCGCCTGAACGGAGGCCACGAGTTCAGGTGAGGACGTGCCGAAGCCCACCAGTGTCAGGCCGATCAGCAGCTGTGATATTCCCAGCTGTCGCGCAACCCCGACCGAACCGCGTACCAGGAATTCACCCCCACCGCACAAGAGGATCAGGCCGGCGAGAAGTAGGATGTATACCATGAATAGCCTGGAATTGGTTACGGTGCAGGGTGGAAGACAGATGCAGCAGCGACTGTCTCCCTAAATCTGGCTTTTCCAGTCGCTTTACAAGTCGGTTCCATCGAACTCCCCCTAATCTGCTTGATGGCAGGCAGCTCCCCGGCCGCCTCTATGCCAAAACTGTTGGCCGTCAGCCCTTTCGGCGCCCCCGCCCTGTAGGTTGACCACTCTTGCCGCCGCCCTTGGAACTCCGGCTCTTCTTCTGAGCCTCGGCACGGGCAACCTTGTCCGTGAAGCCATCCTGACCAGCAGTGCCACCCGCTGCGCCAGGCGGCAATTCCAGTTCGCTGGCTTCCAGCTTGCGGATCTCGTCGCGCAGGCGGGCTGCCTCCTCGAACTCCAGGTTAGCGGCCGCATCGCGCATGCGTTTTTCCAGATCCTCCAAATGGGCTTTCAGGTTGTTGCCCACCAGATGACGGGTCTCCTCGTCGCCTGTCTCCACCGTCACATGGTCGCGCTCGTAGACGCTTTCCAGAATGTCCGAGATCTGCTTGCGGATGGTCTCAGGCGTGATTCCGTTGGCCTCGTTGTAGGCCTTCTGCTTCTCGCGCCGCCGCTCCGTCTCGCCGATTGCGGCATCCAGCGACTTCGTCATCTTGTCGGCATAGAGCAGGACGCGCCCGTCCACATTGCGCGCCGCCCGGCCGATGGTCTGGATCAGAGAGGTGGTGGAGCGCAAGTAGCCCTCCTTGTCCGCATCCAGGATGCAGACAAGGGCGCATTCGGGGATATCAAGCCCCTCGCGCAGCAGGTTGATCCCCACCAGGACATCAAAGACGCCAAGCCGCAGGTCGCGAATGATCTCGATGCGCTCCAGCGTGTCCACGTCCGAGTGGATGTAGCGCACCTTGAGGCCGGCTTCGTGCAGGTATTCCGTCAGGTCCTCGGCCATGCGCTTGGTCAGCGTGGTGACCAGCACGCGATAGCCCTGCTCCGTGGTGGCGCGGCACTCGGCGATCACGTCGTCAACCTGGCTCTCCGTGGGCCGGATCTCGCAGCGCGGGTCGATCAGGCCGGTGGGGCGGATCAGCTGCTCGACGAAGACACCGCCGGTGCGCTCCATCTCCCACTTGCCCGGCGTGGCCGAGACATAGACCGTGGGCGGGCGCATCAGGTCCCATTCCTCGAACTTCAGCGGCCGGTTGTCGATGCAGGAGGGCAGGCGGAAGCCGTACTCCGAAAGCGTCGACTTGCGGGCATAGTCGCCGCGGTACATGCCGCCGATCTGAGGGACCGTCACATGGCTCTCGTCCACGATCAGCAGTGCATCCTCAGGAAGATATTCGAACAATGTCGGCGGTGGCTCGCCGGGCTGGCGACCCGAGAGATAGCGCGAGTAGTTCTCGATGCCGGCACAGGAGCCCGTGGCCTCCATCATCTCCAGATCGAAGGCGGTGCGCTGCTGCAGCCTTTCGGCCTCCAACAGCTTGCCGCCGGCCACGAACTCGTCCACGCGCAGTTTCATGTCCGCCTTGATCTGCTCGATGGCCTGGAGGATCGTCGGCCGCGGTGTCACGTAGTGGCTGTTGGCATAGACCTTGACCGACTTCAGGTTCGGACCCTTCTCGCCGGTCAGGGGATCGATCTCGTGAATGGCCTCGATCTCGTCGCCGAACAGGGACACGCGCCAGGCCCGGTCTTCATAGTGGGCCGGGAAGATTTCCAGGCTGTCACCGCGCACTCGAAAGGTGCCGCGCACGAAATTCATGTCGTTGCGCTTGTATTGCAGCTCCGTCAAACCCGCCAGAAGCTGCTTCTGATCGATTTGCTGCCCGGCTTCCAGGGACAGGGTCATGCGGGCATAGGTTTCGGGCGAACCGATACCGTAGATGCAGGAGACCGAGGCGACGATGATCACGTCGCGACGTTCGAACAACGCGCGCGTGGCGGCGTGGCGCATACGGTCGATCTGCTCGTTGATCGAGGATTCCTTCTCCACGTAGGTATCGCTGCGCGGCACATAGGCTTCGGGCTGGTAATAGTCGTAGTAGGAGACGAAGTACTCCACCGCATTCTCCGGGAAGAGGGACTTCATCTCGGCATAGAGCTGTGCCGCCAGGGTCTTGTTGGGCGCCAGGACCAGTGTCGGGCGCTGCAGGTTCTGGACGACATGTGCCATCGTGAAGGTCTTGCCGGACCCCGTGACCCCCAGCAGAACCTGGTCACGCTCGCCCTGATGCAATCCTTCGGTCAGGCTGGTGATCGCCTGGGGCTGGTCGCCGGCTGGCTCGAAATCGGATGCAAGGACGAAGCCGGCCGGCGTTCCGGTTGGCGGCTGAAAAACGCTGCTGTCTTCGGGTTTGGTGGGTGTGACTGCTTCAGACATCCTGCCCTATGTAAGAGGCAATCGCTCCTTGAGCCAGAGGGCAGACGTCCTTCCGGATTAAAATTTTACCTTCAACAGCCTTTCACATACGAGGTGTGCAGAATTTTGGCCTCTCTGTCAGGACATAAACATGAAGATTAAAACCATTCCAAAAATTTCTCTTGACGGAGATGCGAAAGCCTCTTAATTCAATATCGCGTTTTGGAAGCATTCCAAAAAATTTTCTTCCTCTGTTGGAAAGACACCCCGAACCGCCCATATGGGTGGATACTGCACTGCAACATTTGTAGCGCAACTAAACATTCGATAGGAGACAGACAGATCATGCTTACAGTTGGCGACAAGCTTCCTTCCTTCAAACTTCAGGCCGTTCCCGAGGGTCAACCGAAGAACCCCAGCGAAGCTTTCACCGAAATTTCGGACAAGTCCTACGAAGGCAAGTGGCTGGTGCTCTTCGCCTGGCCAAAGGACTTCACCTTCGTCTGCCCGACGGAAATTGCGGCCTTCAGTCAGTTGAACGAGGAATTTGCCGATCGTGACGCGCAGATCCTGGGCCTGTCCACGGACAGCGAATTCGTGCACCTGGCCTGGAAGCGCGACCATGAAGACCTGCGCGACCTCAAGTTTCCGATGCTCTCGGACCTGAAGCGCGAGCTCAGCCAGGAACTGGGTATCCTCGACAAGAACGAGGGCGTGGACCTGCGCGCGACCTTCATCGTCGATCCCGACGGCATCATCCGCCACGTCTCCGTGAACGACCTCAGCGTTGGCCGCAACCCGCAGGAGACCCTGCGCATCCTCGATGCTCTGCAGACCGACGAACTCTGCCCCTGCAACTGGCAGCAGGGCGAAGAGGTTCTGCAGGTCGCCTGATTGCTTTCGTAAGCAGGATCTTGCCGGCCGGCCCTTCGGGGCCGGCCTCGCAAGAGACCGAACGACGATCCGGCACGCCCATATTCACCCCTCATCCTGAAACCGTCAGCAACCAGCCGAGGCTATTGCCATGTCCATAGACACTCTCAAGAGCCAGATCCCCGACTACGCCAAGGATCTGAAGCTCAATCTCTCCAACATCCAGAGTTCGACCGCGCTGAACGAGCGCCAAGTCTGGGGCGCCATACTGGCCTCTGCACTTGCCAGCGGCAATTCCAAGGTCATCAGCGCCATCGCCGAAGACGCGAGCCAGCACCTGTCCGATGAGGAAACCAAGGCAGCCAAGTCGGCAGCGGCCATCATGGCGATGAACAACATCTACTATCGCTCGCTGCACCTGCTTTCCAATCCGGAATACGGCAAGATGCCTGCGCGTCTGCGCATGAACGTGATTGCCAATCCGGGTGCGGACAAGCTCGACTTCGAGCTTTGGTCCCTGGCCGTCTCCGCCATCAATGGCTGCGGCATGTGCCTGGAATCCCACGAGCGTGAAGTCCTGAACAAGGGCGCCAGCAAGGAAGCCGTGCAGGACGCCCTGCGCATCGCCGCCGTGGTCCATGCCGTCTCCGCCACGCTGACCGGCGAGGACGCCATGCCAGAGGCCCAGCAGGCCGCGGCCTGAGCCGGCACACTCTGGAGATTGCAGCTTTCGGAATTGATTGAATTCCGAATTCAAAACCCTGGCGCGCAGTTCTCTCCCCCGGTGCGCCAGGGTTTTTGCTTTCTGGCCATGGGAACAAATGCTTGTTCACTGAGGGCCGGGCGTTATCATGCCCTGCATGTCAGAGCCTGAAGACCTGATTGTCTTTTCCGGAAGCGATGGCTGGCTGGCCCAATTCGGCCAGAGGCAATTCCATTGCGCCATTGGGCGTGGCGGTGTCGTGCCGGCAGCCGACAAACGCGAAGGTGACGGCGCCACGCCACTTGGCCACTGGCCCCTGCGCCGCCTCTTCTATCGGCCGGACCGCGGCGCACCGCCGCCCTGCCGAATCGATTGCCGGGGGCTTCGGCCCGATGATGGCTGGTGTGACGACCCAACCCACCCCGACTACAATCGCCTGGTCAAGCTGCCCTTCGAGGCCAGCCACGAAAAGCTCTGGCGCGAAGACGAACTCTACGACCTGCTCGTGGTGCTGGGCCATAATGACAGCCCGCCCCAGCCCTATCTGGGCAGCGCCATCTTTCTGCACTGTGCGAAGCCGGAGTATCCGCCCACACTGGGCTGCGTGGCCCTGCGGCGCCCGGATCTGGAAATCGTGCTGGCAGGCATCACGCCCGACTCAATGGTAGAGGTGCGCGACCACTGAAACGGCAGCCTCACGACTGGGGAGGGCGCGCGCCAAAGATGGCCGTTCCGACGCGAACCTGCGTGGCCCCCAGTTCCACGGCCGTTTCATAATCACCGCTCATGCCCATGGACAGGCCGGACAGGCCATTGCGCTCGGCGATCTGCCGCAGCAGCGCGAAATAGGGTGCCGGCGCCTCTTCCAAAGGCGGGATGCACATGACCCCCTCGACCGGCAGACCGTAGTCATCGCGGCACAGCCTTATGAAGGCATCGGCTTCCTCGGGCAGAACCCCTGCTTTCTGCGGTTCCTCCCCCACATTGACCTGGACGTAGCAGCGCGGGCGCCTATCCAGCTTGTCCATGGCCTTGACCAGGGCCTTCGCCAGCTTCTCTCGATCCAGGGTCTGAATCACGTCGAACAGGGCCACCGCATCCTCGGCCTTGTTGGTCTGCAGAGGGCCGATCAAGTGCAATTCGAGGTCAGAGTTGGCCGCCTTCAGGTCGGGATACTTGGCCTGGGCTTCCTGCACCCGATTCTCGCCGAAAACGCGCTGGCCAGTGGCCAGAGCCGCCTCCACCAGTGAGCGGTCATGCGTCTTCGAGACGGCAATCAGAGTGACATCATCCGGGTTCCTGTCGGCCCGTTGTGCTGCGCGGGCGATGCGCTCGTGAATCTGTTCAAGGTTGGTCGCTATGTCAGGCTCATTGCCCGCCGGCATGGTTATTCTCCCTTCTCGGAAAGCCCCATGAGATTGCGTGCGAAGCTTTCCGCCTCGAAGGGGCGCAGGTCCTCAGCCGATTCTCCCACGCCGATGGCATGGACCGGCAGGCCATACTGCTCGGCGAGCGCCACCAGCACGCCGCCGCGCGCCGAGCCATCCAGTTTGGTCACCACCAAGCCGGTAACCTCCACCAGCTCGCGGAAGGTGCCCACCTGCTGCACCGCGTTCTGGCCGGTGGTGGCATCCAGGACCAGCAGCACGTCGTGCGGCGCCTCGGGATCCTGCTTGGCCAGCACGCGACGAATCTTCTGCAGCTCGGCCATCAGGTTGTCCTTGTTGTGCAAACGCCCGGCCGTATCGATGAACAGCAGATCGGCGTTGCTGGCCTTCGCGCGCTCCAGCGCTTCATAGGCCAGGCCCGCCGCATCGGCCCCCTGCTTGCCGGAGACAACCTCGCAACCGGCACGCTCGCCCCAGACCTTGAGCTGCTCGATGGCCGCGGCGCGGAAGGTATCACCCGCCGCCAGAACCACCGAGCGCCCGGCTTCGCGGTTCAGCTTGGCCAGCTTGCCGATGGTGGTGGTCTTGCCGCTGCCGTTGACACCAACCACCAGCACCACATGCGGGTGCTTACCAGGATCGGGCGTCAGGGGCTGTGCCACTGGCTCCAGGATTCCCGCAATGTCTTCCGCCAGCGCCTCGCGCACTTCGATGTCGGACACATCCTTGTTGAAGCGCGTCTTCGCCAGATTGGACGTCAACTTGCCAGCGGTGGACACCCCCAGGTCGGAGGAGATCAGCAGGTCTTCCAGCTCTTCCAGGGCCTCGTCGTCCAGCTTGCGCTTCGTGAAGATGCCGGTAATGCCCTCCCCCAGTTTGGAGGAAGAGCGCGAAAGCCCCTTCTTCAGCCGTGAAAACCAGCCACCGCCTTCGCTCATATAGGCACTCCCGTCAGTTCACCATTTTCTGAATTCAGAATTCTTGCTTTCTGTATCGCCCCGATCTGACCGTCCAGACGCACCGGCGCGAAATGCTCGCAGCGCCCGCGTGGTCCCTTGCCGTCCCCCGGGTCCTCTTCGACAAGGACCTGAGCTCTCGTTCCGATCCGGCTTTCCAGGAAGGCTGCTTCCGCCCTCTGGCCGGCGGCGCGCAGCCGCGCCGCGCGTTCCTTGCGCTCGGGCTTCGGCACGGCGGGCATGCGCGCGGCCGGTGTGCCCGGACGTTCGGAATAGGGAAAGACATGGAGCCAGGTCAACCCGGCTTCCTCCACCAGCCGCAAGGAGTTCTGGAACATCTCCTCGCTCTCGGTAGGGAAGCCGGCGATGATGTCGGCCCCGAAGACCGCGTCGGGGCGAAGCGCGCGCACCCTGCGGCTGACCTCCAGCACATCGCCGCGCAGGTGACGGCGCTTCATGCGCTTCAGGATCATGTCATCGCCCGCCTGCACGGAGAGGTGCAGGTGCGGCATCAGCCGCGGTTCCTCGGCCAGCAGGCGATAGATATCGTCGTCGATTTCCACGGGATCCAGCGAAGACAGACGCAGACGCGGCAATTCCGGCACCAGAGCCAGCAGGCGGCGCATCATCTGGCCCAGGCTTGGCTGTCCGGGCAGGTCGCTGCCATAGGAGGTGACATCAACGCCGGTCAGCACCACCTCGCGCACACCCCCAGCCACCAGCTTGCGCACCTGAGTGACGATCTCGCCCATGGGCACCGAACGGCTGGGGCCGCGCCCATAGGGAATGATGCAAAAGGTGCAGCGATGGTCGCAGCCCTGCTGCACCTCGATAAAGGCTCGTGTGCGCTCGGCAAAGCCCTCGATCAGATGGCCGGCCGTTTCGCGCGCGCTCATGATGTCGTTGACCAGCAAGCGCGGCACGCCTTCAGCGGCAAAGCTGCGCGGGTCCAGCTTCTCCATATTGCCAAGCGCCCGGTCCACCTCGGGCATGGCGGCATAGCGTTCCGGGTCCACCTGCACGGCACAGCCGGTCACGATGATCATGGCCTCGGGGCGTTCGCGGCGCGCCCGACGCACGGCCTGGCGGAACTGGCGTTCTGCCTCGGCCGTCACGGCACAGGAATTGAAAACCACCACGTCACTCAGCCCGTTGGCGCGCGCATGCGCGCGCATCACCTCGGACTCGTAGGCGTTCAGGCGGCAGCCGAAGGTCACCACCTCCGGCTCCTGCTGCGCCTGTGAATCCCGGCCCTCGGAACGGGCTATGGTGGAAGCTGTCTGCATAAAGCGCCTTATAGGGGGCTGAAGGCCCCGGAGTCCATGCCCATCCCTGTTCACACGGCGGGTGTCAGCCCTGCAACAGACTGGGGTCGAGTTCACCGGTAAAGGCCGTGGCGACGGGCCCGGTCATCCAGACATGGCCATCGTCCTCGCGCCATTCCAGGGTCAGAGTCCCACCCGGCTGGTCCACACGTGCCTGCCGCCCGACAAGGCCACGCCGCGCCGCTGCCACCATGGCTGCACAGCCACCACTGCCGCTGGCCAACGTCAGGCCGGCGCCGCGCTCCCAGATACGCTGACGCAGGTGATCCGGTCCGGCCAGCGAGACAATCTGCACATTGGTGCGCTTCGGGAACAGCGGATCATGCTCGATCTCGGGCCCAAGCTGCTCCAGGTCGATGGCATCCACGTCCTCGACGAAAAAGACCACGTGCGGGTTGCCCATGGACAGCGCCACGGGATCCACCAGCGGGCCACAGTCGAAATCCAGATGCAGCGTATCGGTCTTTTCGGAGAGCGGCACTTCATCCCATTCGAGATAGGCCAGCCCCATATCCACACTGACCGTACCATCCTGGCCCAGGCGCGCCGGCAGCAGACCGCCGAGGGTCCGAATCACCGCTTCGCGACGCCCGGTTTCGGCGAACAGCAGAAAGGCGACACAGCGCGTGGCGTTGCCGCAGGCCTCGGCCTCGCTGCCGTCGGCGTTGAGGATACGCATGAAGAGGTCGGCGTCCTCGCCGGTCCGCTCCATGACGATCACCTGATCACAGCCCACACCGCGCCGGCGATCGGCGATGCGCGCCGCCTGCTCGGAAGTGAAGAACAAGCCCGTCTTTCGGGCATCCACGATCACGAAATCGTTGCCCAGGCCATGCATCTTGCGAAAGGGAATGCGTGCGCTCATGGCCTTCTTATAGGCCCCTGGCCGCTTCGCGTCCATGACAGGCCAGGCAGCGTGCGGTCAAAGGCGCGGGAAGCCATCACCCGGAGTGCGACCAATCCC